>CAZGYD010000148.1:0-22269 GCA_964530115.1 uncultured Rhodocyclaceae bacterium
AATTATTGTGATAACATGATAATAAAGAGGACTTAGTCGATGTCACACATGTGTTGTGTTTTTTTTATTTCAAAGAGAAGACGGCATACGAGCTTCGCCTTAGTCGCGTGGGCTCGGAGATGAATATAAGAGACAGCCCCATGCCGTGACCCCGCGGTTGCTAAAGCTGCCCGCAAGCCCGTCTCCCTGAAACCCCGAACCCGCCATGACCGTTACCTATCCCTCTGATCCACAACACGTTTGTCTAATGGTATCCATTAGAACCGACCTCGCCCCAGCGCCGAGGCGAAGGCTCACAGCTTGCCTCAAATTCACGAAAAATGGCTAATGGACAATCTGGGTGAATTTCAGCTCAAGGGGTTTTTTCATCTTGACATGTAGCGTGTAGATGTTGTCTTCGCGCGTCCACCCCTGCACCTCAGGGGTTTTCCCGTTGTCCATTTGGGCTTTCTTGAGTAGCTCGACGAACTGCCCAACGGAGAGGCCGACTTCGCTTATACCAGCCCTGACCATTAGTTCGGAGTCCAGGAACTGTTTCTCAGGGTCAATGAACCGTCCATGATGGGGAAAGACAAGCGCATAAATGAAAATCCCCACTATGGCCAGCGATAGCAGAACGGCCCCCTGCTTCCGGGTGTGGTCTTTCACGAGTCCGTAAATGCCGCCGATGATCCCGATAAGAGGAAATACGAGCGAGAAAATGCTGTAAAGCACCATGCGCCCAGTACCCCAAGGCTGACCAGCAGGCGATGGGATAACTTGCGAAGTGTCAGTTGCTATGGCTGCCTGTTCTTGGGGAGAGCCTTTGCTTCCGACCAGACACAAGATGCCGCCAATCAACGAGAGCGCCATGAAAATAGCGACAATTGTGCCGCCGAGAATGGCTCCTGCAATTGAGCAGATGACAAGGCCGATACCCGCGCCCTTGGGTTTTGCGATTGCGACCGCGCCGAAGACAATGACGAGGAAGGAGAATAGAACGCCCCCCCAACCGAGACCAACGA
Source organism: uncultured Rhodocyclaceae bacterium (assembly GCA_964530115.1). Classification (GTDB taxonomy): domain Bacteria; phylum Pseudomonadota; class Gammaproteobacteria; order Burkholderiales; family Rhodocyclaceae; genus Fen-999. Next base: position 1,005 of record CAZGYD010000148.1, read on the forward strand.
CCGTCATTGCACCTTCCGCCTCGAACGCCGCGCCGATACCGCCAACGAACAATGTGACTACTGCGGCAATGATGCCGAACACACCGGCGATGATGCCGATTATTCCTCCTGCTTTACCCATAACTGCTCCCCTTTCTCAAAAATTGCCACCGGAATTGGTGGGCTAACGTAAAGTAGACGAAAAAATCGGTGTATAGTGCATCGACAATCGGTGTCTGATTACGGTAGTGGTTATGTAACCTTCTGATAGTTCGGTGGTTTGTTCATTTCATATCCCGACATGCCTTCCGGCGACACCCCTCCTGGCCAGCCGCCTCGCCTGCTCGATCAGGTAAGGGAGCGGATCCGGGTCAAACATTACTCGCTGCGCACGGAAGAGCAATATGTCCATTGGATCAAGCGGTTCATTCTGTTCCATGGCAAGCGGCATCCGCGCGAGATGGGGGCGGCGGAGGTGGAGGCGTTCCTCTCCGATCTGGCGGTCAATGGGCATGTGGCGGCCTCGACGCAGAACCAGGCGCTCTCCGCGCTCTTGTTCCTGTACCGCGAGGTGCTGGGCATCGAGCTGCCGTGGCTCGACAACGTCACGCGCGCGAAGCGGCCCCGGCGTCTGCCGGTGGTGCTGACCCCTGGCGAAGTGCGCGCGGTGCTCGATCGCATGGATGGGGTCTACGGCCTGATGGCGCGGATACTTTATGGCACGGGCATGCGGCTGATGGAGTGCGTGCGCCTGCGCGTGAAGGACGTCGACTTCGGCCGCGGCGAGATCCTGGTGCGCGACGGCAAGGGGGCGAAGGATCGCGTCACCATGCTGCCGGCGTCGCTCGTCGCGCCGCTGGAGGCGCATCTGGCAAGGCGGCGTGTGATTTATGAGGATGATCTGCGCGACGGCCGGGCCGGGGTGTGGCTGCCGGACGCGCTGGCGAGGAAGTATCCGAACGCGGCGACGGAGTGGGGCTGGCAGTATGTGTTCTGCTCGGGCAGCCATTCGGTCGATCCACGCACGGGCGCGCTGCGGCGGCACCATGTCGACGAGAAGCTCCTGCAGCGGGCGATGAAGAAGGCGGTGGCGGCGGCGCGGCTGGCCAAGCCGGCGACGCCGCACACCCTGCGCCATTCCTTCGCCACGCATCTGCTCGAGGGCGGTCACGACATCCGCACGGTGCAGGAACTGCTCGGCCACGCCGATGTCGCAACGACGATGATCTACACGCACGTCCTCAACAAGGGCGGCCGCGGCGTGACCAGCCCGCTCGACCGCCTGGCCGTCTGAACGGCATCGGGGCGCCATGCTGCCCGGCTACGCCGAACTCCACTGCTGCAGCAACTTCAGCTTTCTGCGCGGGGCGTCGCATCCCGAGGAGCTCGTCGCCCGCGCGGCGGAGCTCGGCTATGCGGCGCTGGCGGTCACGGACGAGTGTTCGCTCGCGGGCGTGGTGCGCGCGCACGTGGCGGCGAAGGCGGCGGGGCTCAAGCTGATCATCGGCAGCGAGATCCGGCTTGCCGATGGCATGAAACTCGTGCTCTTGGCGCAGAACCGGGCAGGCTACGGAAATCTTTCGGCGCTGATCACGCTGGGCCGGCGGCGTGCCACGAAGGCTGAGTTTCGGCTCACGCGCGGAGATCTCGCCCACGGCGTGCCGGACTGCCTGTGCCTCTGGGTTGCCGGCAAGGATTCGACGCGCGCCGATGCCGAGTGGCTTTCGGCACGTTTTCCGGGGCGCTGCTGGATCGCGCACGAGCGGTTCTTGCTGCCGGACGATGCCGGGCGTCTCGAGCATTTGCGTACCCTCGGGCTGCCACTCGTCGCGGCGGGCGACGTGCATATGCACGTGCGCGAGCGGCGGCCGCTTCAGGACGTGCTCACCGCCCTGCGCCTGAAGACGACGGTCGATGCGGCGGGCCAGGCGCTGTTTCCGAACGGCGAGCGGCACCTGCGCACGCGGCTCGCGCTCTCGCGCCTCTATCCGCCGGAGCTTCTCGCCGAGAGTCTGAGGATCGCGGCGCTGTGCGACTTCTCGCTCGACGAGCTGCGCTACGAATACCCCGAGGAGATCGTGCCGCCGGGCATGACGCCGGCGCAGTACCTGCGCACCGAGGTGGAGAAGGGCCTGACCGTGCGCTACCCGGCCGGCGTGCCGGACAGGGTGCGCGCCCAGGTCGAACACGAGCTGGCGCTGATCGCGGAGCTCCGCTACGAGCCGTATTTCCTCACGGTCTATGACATCGTCGGCTTCGCCAGGCAGCAGGGCATCCTCTGCCAGGGGCGCGGCTCGGCGGCGAACTCGGCGGTCTGCTACGCGCTCGGCATCACCGAGGTCGATCCGGCGCGCTCGGCCATGCTCTTCGAGCGCTTCGTCTCGAAGGAGCGCGACGAGCCGCCGGACATCGACGTCGATTTCGAGCACCAGCGCCGCGAGGAGGTGATCCAGTACATCTACGGCAAGTACGGCCGCGAACGGGCGGCGCTCGCGGCTTCCGTCATCACCTATCGCAGCCGCTCGGCGCTGCGCGACGCCGGGCGGGCGCTGGGCATCGCGCCTGAAGCAGTCGAGGCGATGACGAAGAGCCTCGGCTGGTGGAGCCAGCCAGACAGCTGGCTGGAACGCTTGGCCGAAGTGGGGCTGGACACGGCCAGCCCGCGCGTGCGCACCTGGCTCGATGTCGCGCGGCAGATGAAGGACTTTCCGCGCCACCTGTCGCAGCACGTCGGCGGCTTCGTCATTTCGCGCGGCCGGCTCGACCGGCTGGTGCCGATCGAGAACGCCCGCATGGAAGGGCGCAGCGTCATCCAGTGGGACAAGGACGACATCGAGGCGCTCGGCCTCATGAAGGTCGACGTGCTGGCGCTGGGCATGCTTTCCGCAATCCGCCGCGCGCTCGACTGGGTGTCGTGGAAGCGTGGTGCGCCGTTTTCGTTGCAGGACATCCCGGCCGAAGACCCGGCGGTTTACGAGATGCTCTGCCGCGGCGACTCGATGGGCGTCTTCCAGGTCGAGTCGCGGGCGCAGATGGCGATGCTGCCGCGGCTCGCACCGCGCTGTTTCTACGATCTCGTCATCGAGGTGGCGATCGTGCGGCCCGGGCCGATCCAGGGGCAGATGGTGCATCCCTATCTGCGCCGCCGGCAGGGGCTGGAACCGGTGCGCTATCCGTCCGAAGCGGTGCGCGAGGTACTCGAACGCACGCTCGGCGTGCCCATCTTCCAGGAGCAGGCGATGCGGCTGTCGATGGTCGCGGCGGGCTTTTCCGCGGGCGAGGCCGACCAGCTCCGGCGGGCGATGGCCGCGTGGCGGCGCAAGGGCGGGCTGGAACCCTTCCGCGAGAAGCTGCTTTCCGGCATGGGGGCACGCGGCTATTCGCGCGAGTTCGCCGAGAGCCTCTACCGGCAGATCGAAGGCTTCGGCGATTACGGCTTTCCCGAGTCGCATGCGGCGAGCTTCGCGCTGCTCGTCTACGTCTCAGCCTGGCTGAAATGCCACGAGCCGGTGGCCTTCCTCGTCGGGCTTCTCAACAGCCAGCCGATGGGCTTCTACTCGCCCTCGCAGCTCGTGCAGGATGCGCGCCGCCACGGCGTCGAGGTGCGGCCGCCGGACGTGACGGCGAGCGCCTGGGAAACGACGCTGGAGGGCGATGCCGTGAGGCTCGGCCTGCACTTGGTCAAGGGCCTGGGTCAGGCGGCGGGCGAACGGCTGACGAAACTGTGGGGCGTTGCCCCATCCCTCGCGTTGCTCGGGACCGCCGCTTCGCGGCGTCCTGCGCCCTTCGGGCTGGTCAGCCGTGGTAACGCGCCGGCCGCGACGGTCGCCGAGCTTGCGCTGCGCGCCAAGCTCGATCGGGGTGACATCGAAGCGCTGGCGGCGGCCGGGGCGCTGGCCGGTCTGACCGGCAACCGGCACGAGGCGGCCTGGGAGGCGGCGGCGGTATCGGTGCGTGGCGATTTGCTCGACGATGCGCCGATCACCGAAGCCCGGCCCGATCTGCCCGTGCCCGGCGAGGCGGAGAACCTCGTCGCCGATTACGCGAGCCTGGGCCTCACGCTCGGCCGTCATCCGCTGGCGCTCCTGCGGCCCGGGCTCGACCGCCGCTACGTTACGGCCGAGATGCTCAAATCGATGAGCCACGGCGCCCCGGCCCGACTTGCCGGGCTCGTCACCTGCCGCCAGCGGCCCGGTACGGCGAATGGCACCGTCTTCGTGACGATCGAGGACGAGACCGGGCTCGCCAACGTCATCGTCCATCCGCGGCTCGTCGAACGTCAGCGGCAGGTGCTGCTCGGGGCGCGACTGCTCGGCGTCTTCGGCGTAGTGCAGCGCGAGGGCGGGGTGGTGCATCTGGTCGCGAAGCGGCTCGTCGGTCACGACGTGCTGCTCGGTAGCCTCTCCGTGAAGAGCCGGGATTTCCATTAGGTCGGGGAAATGCGCTCAATTGTCCGGACCGGCGGCCGTATGCGGAACGATATACTCGAGACCGCTGTCTATCCGGGCAATTCCCCGTGAGGCCATGACCGAAATCATTTCCACCCTCGACCTCAAGGTCGGCATGTTCGTCGCCGACCTCGACCGGCCGTGGCTGGGAACCCCCTTCCTGATCCAGGGCTTTCTGATCGAGGACGAGGCGCAGATCGCTCAACTGCGCGAGATTTGCCGCTTCGTCACCATCGACCGGGAACGATCGGTGGGCGAGGAATACCGTGCAGATCCCAACGCGCCCTTCGTGCCGGAAAAGCGCGTGGCGCCGGCCGTGCGCCGGCCGGTGATCCAATACCGCGGCAAGCGCCGGCTCGACCTGCCCGAGCTCGAAGTGGCGGGCGTGCGCGATATCGGCGGCCACAAGTTCGAGTCCGTCCGTTACCCGGACGACATTCGCGTCGAGGAGGCGCTCCCCGCCGCGAAGGCATCCTATGAAAACGCGCAGTCCCTGCTCGAGGACATCGGCCGGCAGGTGGCCGCCGGCAAGGTGCCGGACATCCAGCACGTCGATCGCACCGTCAATGGTCTCGTCGAGTGCGTGGTGCGCAATCCCGACGCGCTGCTCTGGCTTTCCCGGCTCAAGCGCACGGACAACGAGAGCTACGACCACGCGCTGGCGGTCTCGATCCACCTGATGGCCTTCGGCCGCCATCTCGGCGTGACGCCCGACGACCTCCATGCGCTCGGCATGGGCGGGCTGCTCAAGGATGTGGGTTTCATCCGCCTGCCGCCCGAGCTGCTGAAGAAGGCCGGCGGCCTCACGCCGACCGAGCGCGAGCACATGCGCAAGCACGTGGAGATCGGCGCGGAACTCCTTGCGGAGCAGTTTGCCGATTCGCCGATCGTGCGCGACATCATCGTCAAGCACCATGAGCGCATCGATGGCAGCGGCTACCCGAACCATCTGCGCGGCAAGGAGATCGGTCTGTATGCCGAAATGGCCGGCCTCGCCGACAGTTATTGCGCGATGCTCGTGCCGCGGGCCTTCCGCCCGGCGCGCAACGGCCAGTGGATCGTGGACGAGATCAACCACATGCGCGACCGCCGCTTCGCCGCCTCGGTCGTCGACGAATTCATCCAGTTCGTCGGTCTCTATCCGGTGGGCACGCTCGTCGAGCTCAACAGCGGCGAGGTCGGCGTGGTCTTCGAACAGAATCGCGTGCGCCGGCTCAAGCCGCGCATCCTCGTGCTGCTCGGCCCGGACAAGTCGCGCAATCCCTCGCCCGGCATCCTCAATATGCTCTCGGATCCGATGATCTGCGAGGGCAAGCCCTACCAGATCACGCGCATCCTGCCCGTGGGTTCCTACGGGCTGGATCCCAAGGAGTTCTATCTTTGAGCAGCCCCGCCGGGCGCGATGAGACGGCGCATCCGGCGGCCGGCCTTGCGCCAGAGGCCCTCGCCGATCTGCTCGTCTCCTATGGCCTCGACGAGCGCGCGCGTTCGGCGCTACGCGCCTGTTTCCGGCGCATGGCCGAAGGCCTGGCCGTGCCGCGTCGCGCGGCGGCACTCGGCAAACGTTTGGTCGAGACGGACCCGGACATTGCCGCCGACAAGGATGCGCTCGCCCGCTTTCTCGAAATCTATGCCGCCCTGCCGGAAGCCGATTTCGCGCCGGCCTGGGTGGCGGACCTCGGCGAGGCCTGGCGGGTGCTCCAGGCCGCCGGCTGCGTGACCGACCTGCCGCTGCGCGCCGGCCGCGCGTTCATCATGCTGGCGAGCGAGGAACTGCTCTCGGGCCGACCGACACTCACGGCGTTGGAGGTCGAAATCCTCACCGCGCTTTCGGCGGCGACGATGTGCGCGGCCGAGATCCTCGCCGGCGAGACACGCCGCGCTGCCAAGGCCGCGGTTCTCGACGATACGGTGCTACCGGCACACGGCCAGGCGCTCGAAGCGCAACTCGCCGCGGCGCTCGCGGAGGGGGGCGGTTCCGCCCCGGTGGTCGGCCTGCTCTCGCTGCATTTGCGCATCGGCGCGGCCACGCTGACGCTGGATTTCGAGCAGCGCAGCGCCATCATGGAAGCGGCCGTCGAGCGCCTGCGTGCCGTGCTGCGCCAGCGCGACGTCATCGTCCGTACCGACCTGCACAGCTGCGCAGTGATCCTGCCCGGCCTGCATTCCGCCGCCCAGGTGCGCCTCGCCGCGCGCAAGATCAACCAGACGCTGGAACTGCCTTTCGCGGTCCGCGGCATGGTCCTGCGCGCGGTGTTCGCGATCGGCGCCGTATGGTCGCCCGACCACGGCAGCGGCGCGGAGGAACTGATGCGCTGCGCGGGGCTCGCGGTCGAAAACGCGCTGCGGACCGACCGGGCCGTGGTCTGCTTCGATGACGACCTGCTCGTCGAGGCCCGCCGGCAGGCGCATGCCGAGCGCGAGTTCCTCGCGGCGCTCGACAACGGGCAACTGGTCATCCACGTGCAGCCGCAGATCGACCTGAAGACGCGCCGCTGCGTCGGCGGCGAGCTGCTGCTGCGCTGGACGGACAGCCAGGGATTTACCGTGCCGCCCTGGCAGATTCCCGAGATCGCGATTCGCGTCGGCGCGGCGCCGCAGCTCACCCGCTGGCTGGTCTTCGGCGCCTGCCGGACGATGGCGGAGCTCAAACGCGCGGGCATCGACATCGGCCTGAGCGTCAATCTCATGGCGCGCGATCTCATGGATCAGGAACTGCCGATGCTCGTCGAGCAGGCGATCGACTTCTGGCGCGTGCCGCCCGAGAAGCTGACCTTCGAACTCGTCGAGAGCGCCGTGCTCGGCGATCCCACGGCCGGCGCGGAGGTCATGGAGCGGCTGATCCGGCTGGGCGTGTCGACCTCGATCGACGATTTCGGCATCGGCTATTCGTCGATCCTCTACCTGCGCCACCTGCCGCTCAACGAGCTCAAGATCGACCGGGTCTTCGTCGATGCGATCACCACTTCCCACGAGGATCTGGAGATCGTCGCGGCGCTGGTCCGGCTCTCGCACGGTCTTGGCCTCAAGGTCGTCGCCGAGGGCGTGGAAAACGAGGAGACGGCGAACCTGCTCCGGGACATGGGCTGCGACCGCGGGCAGGGCTACTGGATCGGCCGGGCGATGGCCCCGGCCGAGTTGCCCGCCTGGATCGCCGACTGGAACCGGCGCATGGGCCTTCGCTGATCCCTCATTCCGTCTCGATTGTGCTGCCGGCGCCGGCAGCGCTGCCGAGCACGAAACTCAGCCGTGGTAACACGCCGGCGGGTGTCGCGGCAGCGTCGGAGCGAGCCCAGACCGTCAAGGCGCGAGACGTCGCGGCAGCGGATTGTTCGCCTTGTCGCTTTCCTGGCAGACGTTTCCTTCGTCGACGATCACGGTGATGTCGGCGGCGCCGCGCAGGGGCTCGTCCATCGTCCATACCGCGATGCCGCCGGGCTGCTTCAGCACGCCCCGGGGGTCGAAAAAGGCCAGCGGCATGCTGGTCCAGCCGGCACCATTCATGAGCAAGCGGATCCGCACCGGATTGGGTCCCTGATAAAGCTCCGGAGCGAGGCCGCCGCCATTGTTGATGATGCGCACGACGACCCGCTTGCGCTCGTCGAGGAACATGTCGGTGACGCTGAGGTCCGGCAGGCCGGCTGCTCCGGTTCCCGTTCCCGACTCGCCCGAACCGGCACCGCGCTTGACCCGGTGCCCGGGCTCGGCCCCGGGTGCCGGGCCGGAGCGGGGGGTGAGGGTTTCGCGCCGGCGGTTGTTGCGTTCGTCCATTTCCGCGACGACCTCGTCGGCATCGATCGCCGCACTCACGCGCGCGGCGCTGGTCAGCTGGACATCGCTGCGATAGGTGACCGATCCGCCACTGAGGCTCAGGGCGAACTGTTTGTCCACCGTCGCCAAAGGCACCGAAGCCGCCTCGCGGCCGTCGACCTCGATGCTCAGGCGGATCGGCCGCTCCGCCGCGGGGCTGTAGCGGACCCGGTGCAGCCAACCCGGTCCCCGGTTCGAGACGGTCACCAGGACACGGTTGTCGGCATCGAGCTCGAGGCGCTCGACGGCGAGGTCCGGCTTGCGCGGATCGGCGGCTTCCAGTGCCGGATCGACCACCCAGGCGTCGCCGGGATAGCTGATCAGGACGTTGCCGTGGTATTCACCGGGACTGGGATTGCGCAGGATCAGCACGTAGCGCCCTTGGGTCGTCCGCAGATCCCGGTCATCGACGTCCAGCGTCAGCGAGCCCGCCTTCTTGTCGAGCAGCGGCCGGGAGCCGTGATACCACTTGGGCTTGTCGTCCTTGATGTCGAGGAGATCCTTGACGCCTTCGACCACGACCTTGAGCGCTTCGACCTCGAGCTTCAGGGTCGGCACGTGATCGACGATCGTTTTGGAAACCTTGAACCAGAGGGCGGGGTCGATCTTGTCGAAAGCCCGGGCGTCCACCAGCACATAATCCGGAAGCGATGCCGACTTGTCGATCTTCAGGTCCGCCCCGGTCACTTCGTGATGGATGCGGATACGACCGGGTCTCGTCACCTCGAAGGGGAAGTACAGCACGTAGCGGTTCGAGTACTTGCCCGGCAGCAGGCTGAATTTCCGGTAGAGGCGGGCGTCGTCGGCCAGTTCCTGGGCAAAGGCCCCGCTCATGGGCATGAGCGTCATGAGACAGAGCGATCCGAGTCGCAACAGACGCGAAAAAGCCGCCACGAAAGCTTTCGGGTCCATGGTCCGAGATTCTCCTGGAAAATTTTCGACGACGATGCATACGGCATCGGAGATGAAATATTGAGGGCTTCGGGAAGGCGTCTGACGAGCTTTCGGTTCCGAGCCGATGACAACCGCGATGGCCTGACCGAAATGGGGAAGCGGCCCTATTCCCCCGCGGCGAGTTCGCTGCCGGCACCGGCATCGCAGCCGAGCACGAAACTCAGCCGTGGTAACACGCCGGCGAGTGTCTCCGCGAGCGTCCAGGGCGGGTTGATCACGAATACGCCGCTGCCGTGCATGCCGAAGCCGTCCGGGGAAGGCGAACGCACGGTGAGTCTTGCGTCGAGCCATTTCACCGGCAGCTTCCGGAGTTTCTCCGGCAGCTGGCGGGCATCGGCGCGCGGGAGCATGGGATACCAAATGGCGTAGATGCCCGTGGCGAAGCGTCCGAGTCCCTCCTTGACGGCGGCGATGACACGCAGGTAGTCGCGCTTGTCCTCGTAGGCGGGGTCGATGAGCACGAGGCCGCGGCGGGGCGGTGGCGGAAGTTCGGACTTGAGGGCGTGAAAGCCGTCGGCTTCGCGGATGGTGACCCGGCCGGCATCTTTGGCAAAGGCGCGTTCGAGGAGGCGCAGGTCGGTGGGATGCAGTTCGAAGAGGCGCAGGCGGTCGGTGGGGCGCATCAGTTCGCGGGCGAGCCACGGCGAGCCGGGGTAGTGGCGCAGGCGGCCGTCGGGATTCATGCTGCGGACCAGGCCGACGTAATCGGCGACCGCCGGTGGCAGATCGTCGCGGCCCCAGAGGCGGCCGATGCCGGTCTCGAATTCCGCGTTTTTCGTCGCCGGCTCGGAATCGAGCCGGTAGCGGCCGGCGCCCGCGTGCGTGTCGACGAACCAGTACGGCTTTTCCTTGAGGTTCAGATGCCGGAGCAGTTGCACGAGGATCACGTGCTTGAGGACATCGGCGTGGTTGCCGGCATGGAACGCGTGGCGGTAGCTGAGCATGGCGATCGGTAGAATCGGCGGCCATGAATGATACGCGCGGGGTGCGGGTTTCCAAGCTGATGGCCGAACGCGGCCTCTGCTCGCGGCGCGAGGCCGACGATTACATCGCCCGCGGCCTGGTCTTCGTCGATGGCGAGCGGGTGACGGAACTTGGCACGCGCGTCGCGCCCGGAGCGGTGATCACGCTCGCGGCCGAGGCGAAGGCGCGTCAGGCGCGTCGCGTGACCCTGCTGCTGCACAAGCCGGTCGGCGTGGTCTCCGGCCAGGCAGAGGACGGCTACCGCCCGGCGGTGACGCTGATCTCGGCGGCGACGCAGCAGGCCGAGGACCGCTCGCGCCGCTTCCACCCTGCGCACCTCAGGGGGCTGGCGCCCGCCGGGCGGCTCGACATCGATTCGTCGGGACTCCTCGTGCTGACGCAGGACGGCCGCATCGCCCGGCAACTGATCGGCGAGGACTCGGCGGTCGAGAAGGAATACCTCGTCCGCGTCAGCGGCCGGCTCGACGCGCGCGGGCTGGCGCTGCTCAATCACGGCCTTTCGCTCGACGGCCGGCCCCTGAGGCCGGCGCGTGTGGAGCGGATCAATGAGGACCAGCTGCGTTTCGTGCTCCGGGAGGGCAGAAAGCGGCAGATCCGGCGCATGTGCGAGCTGGTGGGGCTTTCGGTCACCGGGCTCAAGCGCGTGCGCATCGGCCGCGTGCGTCTCGGCGATCTGCCGCTCGGACAATGGCGCTACCTGCGCGACGACGAGCGCTTCTAGGTAAAATCGGTCAATTTTTCGCCGCTACCGGATTTCCGCGCATGTTCGACACCGTCCGCAACAACAAGAGGATCGTCCAGATCATTCTTGCGCTCATCATCCTGCCCTTCGCCTTCTGGGGCGTCGAGTCCTACATCCGCAACGTCGGCACCGACAAGGATGTCGCCACGGTGGGCGACAGCAAGATCACCGTGGGCGAGTTCCTCGAGGCGCTGCGCGAGCAGCAGGACCGCATGCGCCCGATGCTCGGCGGGCGCGATCCGGCCATGCTCGACACGCCCGAGATCCGCCGCGCGGTGCTCGACGGCCTGATCGAGCGGCGGCTCATCGCTCTGCACGCGGATAAGTCGCGCCTGGCGATCAGCAACGAATACCTGGCGCGCTTCATCGCCTCGGCGCCCAGCCTCCAGGTGGACGGCAAGTTCTCCAAGGAACGTTACGAGGCGCTCGTCGCCTCGCAGGGCATGAGCAAGGAGATGTTCGAGAACAAGCTGCGCCAGGATCTCGTTCTCCAGCAGGCGCTCGCCGCCATCGCCGACGCCTCGTTCCCGGGCGCCAAGCCGGCGGAACGCTGGCTCGCGGCGCAGCTCGAAGAGCGCGGCATCGCCGAGGCGATGCTTCGGCCCGAGAAATACGCAGCGCAGGTCAAGCTCGCCGCCGATGCGGTGAAGAACTATTACGACGCTAATCTGAAGCAGTTCCAGCTGCCGGAGCAGATCCGCGCCGAGTATGTGGTGCTCTCGCGGGACAAGCTCGCCGAACGCGTGAAGATCGGCGACGACGAGGTCAAGGCCTGGTACCAGTCCCATGCCGACCGCTACCGGCAGCAGGAGGAGCGGCGCGCGAGCCACATCCTGATCCCGCTCTCGCCGGGCGCCTCGGCCGAGGCGGTCAAGGCGGCCGAGGCCAAGGCCAACGACATCCTCGCGCAGGTGAAGAAATCGCCCGGCGATTTCGCCCGGCTGGCGAAGGAGCATTCCCAGGACCCGGGATCGGCCGCGAATGGCGGCGATCTCGGCTGGTTCGGCCGTGGCGCCATGGTCAAGCCCTTCGAGGAGGCCGTCTTTTCGCTCAAGGAGGGCGAGATTTCCGGGATCGTCAAGTCGGACTTCGGCCTGCACATCATTCGCCTGACCGGCATCCGGCCCGAGCGGGTCCGGCCGTTCGACGAGGTGCGCGCCGAAATCGCCGCGGAACTCCGCGCGCAAGCCGCCGCCAAGCAATATGCGGAACTCGCCGAAGCCTTCAGCAACACGGTCTACGAGCAGTCCGACAGCCTCACGCCTGCGGCCGAGAAATTCGGCCTTGCGATCGAGAAGACCGACTGGCTGGTCAAGGGCGGCAATGCCGCAGGCCCCTTCGCCAACGCCAAGCTGATGGAAGCGGTCTTCTCCGACGATGCGGTCAAAAACAGGCGCAACACCGAGGCCGTCGAGGTGTCGCCGAACGTCCTCGTCGCGGCGCGCGTGTTGGAGCACAAGCCTGCCGCACAGCAGCCGCTCGAGGCCGTGGCGGCCACGATCGAGAAGCTGCTCGTCCATCAGGAGGCCGTCCGCCTCGCGGTCAAGGACGGCGAAGAGAAACTCGCGGCGCTGAAGGCCGGCGGCGCGGACGACGTCGCCTGGGGCAAGCCGCGCGGCATCACGCGCGCCTTCGCGCCCGATCTGCCGGTCGAGGCCGTGCGGGCGATCTTTGCCGCGGACGCCGGCAAGCTGCCGGCCTATGCGGGCGTGGCCTTGCCCGGCGGCTATGCGCTCTACCGGATCGGCAGCGTCAAGCCCTGGGATCCCGCGGCGGGCGAGACGCCGCAGGCGAAGGCGTTGAAGGAGCGCTACGCGCGTACCGTGGCCGAAGAGGAAATGCTCGCGTGGCTTGCCAGCCTGCGCGCCGAGTTCCCGGTGACGATCAACGCCGCGGCGCTGGAACGGAAGTAAGCGCCGCTCCGAGCGCATTTCGCATTTGCTGATCGGCCGGACGCGCCGTGTATCTGATTCCCGTCACCGTGCCAATCTACCGGGAAGGGACGACCCTCTCGATCGCCAGCGACTGGTTCCGCGCCCTCGAACTGCTGCGCGATTCGCTGGAGGGAAGCTATGGCCACCTTTGCGTCGCCGCGCCGTGGTTGCCGGCCGGTGAGAGCGAACAGCTTCTGCAGGCGCCCGAGATCGGCAACGACGGCATCGAACTGATGCCCCTCTTCGACAACCGGCTGCGCTTGCGCGAATACTGGCTGAGGGGCGTGCATCGGCAGGTGGTCGGCGCGGTGGCGCGGCGCTTTCCGGAAGTGCAGGTGGTGCATGGCACCGTCGAGGAGCCGCTGCGGCCCTATTGCTATTCCATTTTCATGACTGCCATGGCACACGGACTCCCGGGCGTCTTCGTCCAGGACCAGGACGTCGTCGAGACCCTTCGCCGGCTGCATGCCGGGGATGCGCTGCCGAAGCGGGCGATGATCGAGATCGAAGCCCGGGCGCACGAATACCAGTGCCGCCGGGCCATCGCGGCGGCCGGCGTTTCGTTCCTCAAGGGCCGGACCACTCTGCGCCGCTACGCGCGCTGTTCGCCCCATATCCATGCTTTCGACGATGCCTCTTACCTGTTGGCCGAGATCGTCGACCGGAACGTGGTCGAGACGCGGCTCGCGTCGCTCCTCGAAGGGCAGAGGCCGCTGCGCTTCGGTTTCTGCGGCCGGCTCGTCGATATCAAGGGTGTGGACCGCAGCCTGCGCATCGTTCATGCGGCGCGTGCCGCAGGCGCCAACGTGGCGCTCGACATCATCGGCAGCGGCCCCGAGGAGGCGGCGCTGCGCGAACTCGCGGCGGAACTGGGCCTGGTTGGCGGGATCGTCCGCTTCGTCGGCGCCATGGCCTATGGTCCCGCGCTGCTGCGCCGGCTCGCCGAGTGCGATGCCCTGCTGTTCAATCCGCGCATGGAAGAGACGCCGCGCATGATCTTCGATGGCTATGCCGCCGGCCTGCCGCTCATTGCGGGCGGCACGGAGTACGTGCGCGAGCGGGTGGAAAGCGATGCCGCAGGCATCGTGCTGCCGCGCGATGACGACGATGCGGCCGTGCAGCGCATCGTCGACCTCGACCGCGACCGCGCCGCGCTCGTGCCTCTGACTCGTGCCGCCTTGAAAGCCGCCGCGTATCACGCGGCGGATGCCTGGTATGCCCGCCGGGCGCAATGGACGCACGAAATGGTCGCGCGGTATCGACTGGCGAAGCAGGGAAGGGCATGAGCGCCGTGATGGAAGATGCGCTGCAGCGTGCGATCGGCGAGTTCGGCATCGAGCGGATCTGTGTCGTCTCGCCCCACCTCGACGATGCCGTCTTCTCGCTCGCGCACTTCCTGCGTGCGCCGCGTCTGCCGCCCCGCGAAGTGTTCACGGTCTTCACCACGGCACGCGCGGACTCCGACTCGCGCCATGCGAGGGCGATGGGATTCACCGGTCCGATCGAGGAGTTCGAGGCCCGCCGCGACGAAGACCGACGCGCCATGGCCATGCTCGGCATCGACTACGAGCATGCGGGGGCCGAGGCCGATCGCTTTACCGCCGAAGTCGCGGACACCTGCGTCAGGCGCGTCGTCGAGCGCGCCATCGCGCGCGGTGTGGCTCCCGAAAAGCTCTTGGCACTGTTGCCGGCAGGCGCGGGCGGCTGGCTTGGCTGGCCACGCCTGTGGTGGCGAAGGCTGATTCGCAAGCCGGTCGGCTGCCCGCCGCACGCCGAGCACGAGTGGGTGCGCGACCGGCTCTGGCCGAGGCTCGCGGGGCATGGCGTACGCGTCGGTCTGTATGCGGAGATCCCTTACCTTTGGGCCGACTCGGTCGAGGATCTGGCTGCGAGGCAACGGCCGCCATCGCCACAGACCTTCCGGGTTTTCCGGCTGGATCCCGACGTCGGCACGAAGCTGGAGGCCGTACGCTGTTACGCGTCGCAGTATGTTTCCGAATTCGGTACGAAACCGGACTACCAGCGACGGACGGCGGCGCTGCCCGAAGCGATTTGGCTACCGGTACCCTGAAGGACGCCGGGACCGCACAGGGCGGTCAGTTCGGCAGCGGCTCGGGATTGCCCAGCGCCGTGGTGTTGAGGCCGCCGTCGACGTAGAGCACTTCGCCGGTGATGCCGGAGGCCAGGTCGGAGAGCAGGAAGGCCGCGGCGTTGCCGACTTCGTCGATGGTCACGTTGCGCCTGAGCGGCGCGTGGTGCGCGTTGTAGGCGAGCAGCTTGCCGAAGTTGCCGATGCCCGAGGCGGCAAGCGTCTTGATCGGCCCCGCCGAGATGGCGTTGGCGCGGATGCCCTTGGGGCCGAGGCAGAAGGCGAGATAGCGCGTCGCCGATTCGAGACTGGCCTTGGCGAGCCCCATGGTGTTGTAGTTGGGCATGGTGCGCTCGGCGCCGAGGTAGGAGAGCGTCAGCAGCGCCGGATTGTGGCCCCTGAGCAGCATCGGCCGCGCGGCCTTGGCGAGTGCCGGGTAGCTGTAGGCGGAGATCTCGTGGGCGATTCGGAAGGATTCGCGAGAAAGGCCGTCGAGGAAGTCGCCCTCGATCGCCTCGTTGGGGGCGTAGGCGATCGAGTGCACCAGGCCGTCGAGCCCTTCCCAGCCTTTGCCGAGTTCCTCGAACAGCGCCTCGATCTGCTCGTCGCTGCTGACGTCGAGCGGGAACACCAGGTGGCTGCCGAGCTCTTCGGCGAACTTGGTGATCCGCTCCTTGAAGCGGTCGTTCTGGTAGGTGAAGGCGAGCCGCGCACCCTCGCGGTGGCAGGCCTTGGCGATGCCGTAGGCGATCGAGCGATTGGAAATCAGCCCGGTGATCAGAATCCGCTTGCCGGCCAGGAATCCCATCGTTTTCCCCTTGGTGGTGACCGGCGCGGATTATAGCGGATCGAATACACTAGCCTTCATGCGCAAAGCGCTGACCGTCATTCTCACGCTGCTCGCCGCCGGTTGCGGCGGCGCCTGGAACGACCCCTACCCGGCGTCCGACCGCGGCCGCAACATCCTCTACACGGCGTTCACCGAGCGGCCCAAGCATCTCGATCCCGTGCAGTCCTACAGCGAGGACGAGATCACCGTCACCGCGCAGATCTACGAGCCGCCGCTCCAGTACCACTATCTCAAGCGGCCCTACGAGGTGATTCCGGCCACCGTCCTCGAGGTGCCGAAGCCGCGCTATCTCGATGCCGAAGGCCGGCCGCTGCCGGAGGATGCCGATCCGGCGAAGATCGCTTATTCCGACTACGTGATCCGCCTGAAGCCCGGCATCCTCTACCAGCCGCACCCGGCCTTCGCCGAGCAGACGGTCGACCTCGCGCGCGTCGAGACGCTCGCCGACTTCCCGAACCGCGGCACGCGCGAACTCGTCGCCGAAGACTATGCCTACGCGATCAAGCGGCTCGCCCATCCGCGGCTGCACTCGCCGATCCTCGGCCTGATGAGCGAATACATCGTCGGCCTCGACGAACTGGCCAAGACCCTGCAGGCCGAGCGAAACTCAGCCGCCGTAACACGCCGCGACGAATGGCTCGATCTGCGCCGCTTCGGGCTCAAAGGCGTGGAGGTGCTCGACCGGCACAGCTTCCGCATCCGCGTCAGGGGCAAGTACCCGCAGTTCGTCTATTGGCTGACCATGCCGTTCTTTGCGCCGATGCCCTGGGAGGCCGACCGCTTCCACAGCCAGCCCGGCATGGCCGAGAAGAATCTCACGCTCGACTGGTATCCGATCGGCACGGGGCCGTACATGCTCACGGAAAACAATCCGAACGCGCGCATGGTGCTCGAGCGCAACCCGAACTTCCGTGGCGAAGCGTACCCCTGCGAAGGCGAGCCGGGCGACCGCGAGGCCGGCCTGCTCCGCGATTGCGGCAAGACGATGCCCTTCATCGACAAGGTCGTGTTCACGCGCGAGAAGGAGCAGATCCCCTACTGGAACAAGTTCCTGCAGGGCTATTACGATGCCTCGGGCATCTCCTCGGACTCCTTCGACCAGGCGGTACAGGTCGGCTCGGGCGGCGAGGCGACGATCACTGACGCGATGCGCGAGCAGGGCATCGTGCTGACGACCTCGGTGTCGACCTCGACGTTCTACATGGGCTTCAACATGCTCGATCCGGTGGTCGGCGGAAATTCGGAGCGCGCAAAGAAGCTCCGGCAGGCGCTGGCGATCGCCATCGACCAGGAGGAATTCATCTCGATCTTCATGAACGGCCGCGGCCTGCCGGCGCAGAGCCCGCTGCCGCCAGGCATCTTTGGCTACCGCGAGGGCGAGGCGGGCATCAATCCCGTGGTCTATGAGTGGGCGGAAGGCCGGCCGAAGCGCAAGCCGGTCGAGGTGGCGAAACGGCTGCTCGCCGAAGCCGGCTATCCGAACGGCCGCGACGAAAAGACCGGCGAGCCGCTGATCATCAACCTCGACACCACGGCGGGCGGCGTCGGTGCCAAGGCGCGCATCGACTGGCTCAACAAACAGTTCCAGAAGCTCGGCGTCCAGCTCGTCGTCCGCAGTACCGACTACAACCGCTTCCAGGAAAAGATCCGCAAGGGCGCGGTGCAGCTCTTTTACTTCGGCTGGAACGCCGACTACCCCGATCCCGAGAACTTCCTCTTCCTGCTCTACGGGCCGCAGGGCAAGGTGAAGCACTCGGGCGAGAACGCCGCCAACTACGAAAGCCCGGAATACGACCGCCTGTTCGAGAAGATGCGAACGATGGAGAACGGTCCCGAGCGGCAGATGATCATCGACCGCATGCTCGCCATCCTGCGCGAGGACAGCCCGTGGATCTGGGGCTTCCACCCGAAGGACTACACGCTGCGGCATTCATGGCTGACCAACCGCAAGCCGACCAAGGTCGGCAACAACACGCTCAAGTACCAGCGCATCGATCCGGTGCTGCGCGAGAAGCTGCGCGCGGAATGGAACCGGCCGGTGCTCTGGCCGCTGGCCGCGACCGCCGTCGCGCTGCTGCTGGTGATCCTGCCGGCATTCGTGAGCCATCGCCGGCGCGAGCGCAGCACGGCGAAGTGAGCCCGGCAAAGAAAAAACCGCATCACGCCACAAGCGGCTATGATGCGGTTCGCGTATCGTGTCTCGTCCCGTGTTTCGCTGGTGCCCAGGAGAGGACTCGAACCTCCACGGTGTTACCCGCTAGTACCTGAAACTAGTGCGTCTACCAATTCCGCCACCTGGGCGAAACTCGGGGAGCGCGCATTCTATAGGAAATGGACCCATTGTCAAACAAGCACTCCATGCCCGGCAATAAACCCGGGAAATTCTCCGCCATCCGCCGCGCCGACCCCATGTTCGAGCGCGAGCTGGCCAAATACGACTACCCCTTGCCCAGCCGCGAGTACATTCTCCAGACGCTCGCCAACGAGGGCGTGCCGGTGCCGTTCGACCGGCTGTGCGCGCTGCTCGACGTCGGCGCGCACGAGCGCGACGATTTCCAGCGGCGCCTCGGCGCGATGGCGCGCGACGCCCAGCTTCTGCAAAACCGCCGCGGCGACTGGCTCATCCCCGACAAGGCCGACCTGATCCGCGGCCGCGTGGAAGGGCACCCGGATGGCTTTGGCTTCCTCGTGCCCGATGAGAAGGGCAGGGTGGATCTCTTCCTCCCCGAGAAGGAGATGGCCAAGGTGCTGCACGGCGACCGCGCCATCGCGCGCGTGGTCGGCATCGACCGCCGGGGCCGCCCCGAGGGCAAGATCGTCGAGGTCACCGAACGTGCCAACACGCGCGTCGTCGGTCGTGTCCATGAAGAGCATGGCGTCCGCTTCGTCGTCGCCGAGAACCGCAGGATCAGCCAGGACATCCTGCTCGCACCGCCCGAAAAGAAGAGCCTGAAGCCAAAATCCGGCCAGGTCGTCGTCGTCGAGATCGTCGAGCAGCCCTCGAAGCATTCGCAGCCGATCGGCCGCGTGGTCGAGATCCTCGGCAACTACGCCGATCCGGGCATGGAGATCGAAATTGCGCTCAGAAAGCACGACCTGCCCTTCGAGTTCTCCAAGGCCGTTCAGGCGGAAACGAAAAAGCTGCCGGACGTCGTCAAGAAGGCCGACTGGAAGGGCCGCGAGAATCTGACGGAACTGCCGCTCGTCACCATCGACGGCGAGACGGCAAGGGACTTCGACGACGCCGTCTTCTGCGAGCGGCTAGGCCGCGGCTTCCGGCTCGTCGTCGCCATCGCCGACGTCTCCCACTACGTTCGCCCGGGCAGCGCGCTGGACAGGGAAGCCTTTGATCGCGGCAACTCGGTCTATTTCCCGCGCCGCGTGATCCCGATGTTGCCGGAGAAGCTCTCCAACGGCCTGTGTTCGCTCAACCCGCAGGTCGAGCGGCTGTGCATGGCCTGCGACATGCAGATTTCCGCCAGCGGCGACATCAAGCGCTACCGCTTCTATCCGGCCGTGATGTGGTCGCACGCGCGGCTCACCTACACTGAAGTGGCGGCAGCACTCTACGCGCGCGAAGCGGCGGTGAGGAAGAAGCTCGCGCCGCTGCTGCCCCATCTGGAAAATCTCGACGCGCTCTTCCGCGTGCTCGTCAAGGCGCGTGCCAAGCGCGGCGCCATCGACTTCGAGACGGTGGAAACGCGCATGATCTTCGACGACCACGGCAAGATCGAGCGCATCGAGCCCTACGAACGCAATGATGCCCACCGGCTGATCGAGGAATGCATGCTCGCGGCCAACGTGTGTGCCTCGGACTTCCTCAAGGAGCACGACCACCCGGCGCTCTATCGCATCCACGAAGGGCCGACGGCCGAAAAGCTGGCCAAGCTGCGCGATTTCCTGCGCACCTTCGGTCTCACGCTCGGCGGCGGCGACGAGCCGCACGCCAAGGACTACGCCAAGCTGATCGAGAAGATCCGGGATCGGCCCGACAAGCAGCTCCTGCAGACCGTCATGCTGCGCTCGCTCAAGCAGGCGATCTACAGTCCCGACAACGTCGGTCACTTCGGGCTCGCCTACGAGCACTACACGCACTTCACCTCGCCGATCCGCCGCTATCCCGATCTCCTCATCCACCGGGCCATCAAGGCGGTGCTCGCCGGCAGCCGCCACGAGCCGGGCGACTGGAGCAACATCGGCCTGCACTGCTCGATGACCGAGCGGCGCGCCGACGAGGCCACGCGCGATGTCGAAGCCTGGCTCAAGTGCTACTACATGCAGGACCGCATCGGCGAGATCTTCGAAGGCAGCATCTCCGCCGTCGTGCCCTTCGGCATCTTCGTCGCGCTCGACGACGTCTTCGTCGAGGGCCTCGTGCATGTTTCGGAACTCGGTCAGGACTATTTCCATTTCGACGAGGCCGCCCATGCCATGGTCGGCGAGCGCACCGGCAAGCGCTTCCGGCTCGCCGATCGCGTGCGCGTCCAGCTCGTGCGCGTCGATCTCGATCAGAACAAGATCGATTTCCGGCTCGTGCCCGAGGGCGTGTCGGCGGCGGCGAACACGCCGCGGCAGCGTCCGAAAGGCGGCGGCCGCTGACTGTGAAATTGCGTCAACTTCCGGTCGATCACCGCTGCGCCGCCTAACATCTGCACGACCCCAACCCCTCACGGAGGATCACGACATGGGACTTCTCGATAGCGTACTTGGCAGCGTTCTCAGCGGCGCCATGGGGCGCAACGAAACTCAGCCGCCGCAAGGCGCCGGCATGAATGCCGGCCTCATGGCGGCGCTCCTGCCCGTCGTACTTTCCATGCTTCGCGGGCAGCAGGGCGGGGCGGGCGGCCTCGGCGACATGCTGGGCAACGTGCTCGGCGGCGCCATGGGCGGCGGCAGGCCGGCACCCGCCGGCGGCATGGGCGGATTCGGTGGTTTGGGCGACCTGCTCGAACAGTTCCAGCGTGCCGGCCTCGGACAACAGGCTGCCTCATGGGTGAGCACAGGCCGGAACATGCCCGTCTCCGCCGACGACATCGGCCGCGTGTTCGGCAACGACATGCTCGCACGGATCGCGCAGCAGGCCGGCGTCAGCCCGCGCGACGCCTCGGCCGGCCTAGCCGAACTCCTGCCCAGGCTCATCGACGGTCTTACACCGCAAGGCAGCGTTCCCGACCGCAAGCAGCTCGACGCGGGACTCGACGACCTGCTGCGGCAGTTCCGCAGATAAGACCGCATTCTCCTGCTGACGTCGCGAAGCGACACGGCCGCACGGCCGCCCCGCTGTGGCCGGCCGAGCGGCCGATGCAGCTCCCTCTCTCACCCCGGATAGCTACAATTTAACGCAGTGTTGTCGTGTGTTCATGTCGCTTGTAGGTCCTTCGCGCTCCCCCGTCAGCTGCAATCAAGTAGTGTGCCTGGGCGAACCCACCCTGGGTTGTTGTCGTTCTCTTCTCCCGGCGAGCTCCCAAGCTTGAT
>CAZGYD010000149.1:0-13504 GCA_964530115.1 uncultured Rhodocyclaceae bacterium
CGCAGCTGACGGCGTGGATGAGCCAGAGGTGCCGGTCGGCGAGCAGCTCCTCGTCGAGGACGCCCCTGGTGCTCTGACAGTAGCGCTCGGACCCCGCGACCATGACCATCTGTTTACACAGCTGCGGCGTCTGTGGCAGGACGATAGTCTGGCCCGGATACACGCGCGAGGGCAAGAGGTACTCGCGCGCGCCCTCGGGCGTGCTCTTCGTCAGCATCGGCGTCTCGATGTCGATGAAGCCGTGCTCGTCGAGGAAGCGGCGGAAGGCGCGCGCCGTGCGGTAGCGGAGCATCAGGTTCTTCTGCATCTGCGGCCGGCGCAGGTCGATGACCCGGTGGGTGAGCCGCACGTTTTCCGACAGATGCTCGTCGTCGAGCTGGAAGGGCGGCGTCGCCGAGGGATTGAGGATTTCCAGTTCGTGACAGAGGATCTCCACCTCGCCGGAAGGCAGGTTCGGGTTTTCGGTGCCGGCGGGACGGCGGCGGACCTTGCCCGTCACCTTGAGCACGAATTCATTGCGCACCGACTCGGCTCGCCTGAACGTCTCGGCCCGGTCCGGGTCGCAGACCACCTGGGCCAGTCCCTCGCGGTCGCGCAGGTCGATGAAGATCACGCCGCCGTGGTCGCGCCGGCGGTGCGCCCAGCCGCAGAGGGTGACGAGCTGATCGACGTGACCGGCATTGAGGTGGCCGCAGTAATGGGTACGCATGGTGATTCCAGGTGAAAGTCAGCCGTGGCAGGACGCCGCGTGCCGGAGGTTGCAGGGGGTTATTCGTTCTGGGCGCGCCCGATCAGGTTGGCATCGCGCACCGGCGGCGCGACGACGCCCATCGAGACGATGTATTTCAGCGCGTCATCCACGCTCATGTCCAGCTCGATGGTGTCCCGCCGGCGGACGAAGAAGAAAAAGCCGTTGACCGGGCTGGGCGCCGTGGGGATGAAGACGCTGACCATCTCTTCGTCGCCGCAGCGTTCGACCTCGCAGGCGGGGGAGCCGGTCTGGAAGGCGACCGACCACGCCTCGGTATGCGGAAAGCGGACCAGCAACACCTTGCGGAAGGCCTCTCCCGTGCCCGAGAAGACCGTGTCGCTGATCTGCTTGACGCTGTAGTAAATCGACTTGACGACCGGGATGCGCGCCAGGATGCCTTCCCAGAACTGCACCAGGCGCTGGCCGATGATGTTCGTGGCGACGATGCCGGTGAGCAGGATCACCAGCAGCGTGAGCAGGGTGCCGGCGCCCGGGATGTCGAAGCCGAGCAGGTTGCTCGGATGGACGGCCCGCGGCAACAGCCGCAGCGACTGATCCATCGTGCCGATGATGGCCGAGAGCACCCAGACCGTGATGACCAGGGGAATCCAGATCAGCAGGCCGGTGATGAAGTACTTCTTGATCGGCAAGGGCTTGTCGGTGGGCAAGGGCTAACCCTGGCTGCAGGCGCAGGCGCCGTCGCCGCCCTGGCAGGGCGGAGGATTGTCGTTCCTGGGGGCCGGCTTCGAGCCGTTCCTGAAGTCGGTCTGGTACCAGCCGCTGCCCTTGAGCTGGAAGCCCGCGGCGGTCAGCTGCTTGCTGAACGTCTCGGACTTGCATTCCGGGCAAGTGGTGAGGAGCGGATCGGACATCTTCTGCATGACGTCCTGCTCGAAGCCGCAGCTGCTGCAGCGATAAGCGTAAATGGGCATCGATACCTCCGGAAATCAAAGTGGAATTATATCGCAAGGGCCTTGCGCCAGACGGGCGCCCGGGCCCGGAAACCGTTGCCGGGCCAATAGGTTGGGGCGCGGTTCGCCGTTTCAAGCGCCGTTCAGAGCAAGCCCAGATAGGCGCGGGTGAGTTCTTTGCCCCAGAAGAGTGCGATGATGCCGGCGGCCGCCAGATAGGGGCCGAAGGGGATGGGCACGTTGCGTCCGTGGCGCGCGAGCACGATCAGCACAATGCCGACCACGGCGCCGACCAGCGAGGACAGGAGGATCGTCAGCGGCAGAGCCTGCCAGCCGAGCCAGGCGCCGATGGCTGCGAGCAGCTTGAAGTCGCCGTAGCCCATGCCTTCCTTGCCGGTCGCGAGCTTGAAGAGCCAATAGACGCTCCAGAGGCTCAGGTAACCAGCCGTGGCGCCGATGACCGCGGTCGGCAAATCCGAGAATGTGCCGCGCAGGTTGAGGAGCAGACCCAGCCACAAGAGCGGCAGGGTGATGTCGTCCGGCAACAGTTGCGTGTCGAAGTCGATCAGCGCCAGCGCGATCATCGCCGCGACGAAGACCATTGCGCCGGCGGCCATGAGCGTCGGGCCGAACTTCCAGGCGCACGCCGCGAACAGCAGGCCGGTCACGGCCTCGACGGCGGGATAGCGCCAGGATATGGGTTTGCCGCAGCCCCGGCACCGCCCCTTGAGGACCAGGAAGCTCAGGATCGGGATATTTTCCAGCGCCGCGATCGGCCGGCCACAATGGGGGCAACGCGAACGCGGCCGGACGATGGAGAAGGGCGCCTCCTCCGCGGGTGACTCGCCGCGCAGTTCCGCGCACTGGCGGGCCCAGTCGCGTTCCATCATCTTCGGCAGGCGATGGATGACGACGTTGAGGAAGCTGCCGATCATGAGCCCGAACACGGCCGCGACGGCGACGAAGGGGCCGCCCGGCTGGAACAGCGTTTCCATGGCCGCTTACACCACGGCGCCGAGCTTGAAGATCGGCAGGTACATGGCGACGATGATGCCGCCGATCAGGGTGCCGAGCACGACCATGATCATCGGTTCCATCAGGCTGGAGAGCGCCTCGACCGCGTCGTCGACTTCGTTCTCGTAGAAATCGGCGATCTTGCCGAGCATCGCGTCGAGTTGGCCAGATTCCTCGCCGATCGAGACCATCTGCACCACCATCGCCGGGAAGACATTGGCGTTCTGCATGGCCACCGTGAGGCTCGTGCCGGTGCTCACCTCGGTCTGGATCTGCTGGGTCGCCATTTTGTAGATGTAGTTTCCGGCGGCGCCGCCGACGGAGCTCAAGGCCTCGACGAGGGGGACGCCCGCGGCGAACATCGTCGACAGCGTTCGCGTCCAGCGCGCGATCGTGGCCTTGCGGATCACGTCGCCGAACACCGGTAGGCGCAGGAAAAGCCGGTCGAGCGCGATCTGCATCGGTACCGAGCGCTTCCAGGCGTAGAAGAAGGCCCACAGGCCGCCGCCGATGCCGCCGAAGATCAGCCACCAGTTGGCGACGAAAAAGTCGGACATGGCGATGACCATCAGCGTCGGGGTCGGCAGGTCGGCGCCGAAGCTCGTGAATACCTCCTTGAAGGCCGGGATCACGAAGATCATGATCACCGCCATGACGATGAAGGCGACCACGAGCACGGCGATCGGATAGAAGAGCGCCGACTTGATCTTCGACTTGATGGCGAGGATCTTTTCCTTGTAGGTCGCCAGGCGATCGAGGATGGAATCGAGGATGCCGGCCTGTTCGCCGGCCTGGATCAGGTTGCAGTAGAGTTGGTCGAAATGCACGGGGTGCTTGCGGAACGCCTGGCTGAGCGCCGAGCCGGTTTCGACTTCGGCACGGATGTCGGTGAGCAGTTTGGCCACGGCGTTGTTCGAGGCGCCCTTGGCGACGATGTCGAAGGCCTGGAGCAGGGGCACGCCCGACTTCATCATCGTCGCGAGCTGGCGGGTAAACAGCGTGATTTCCTTTTCCGATACCTTGCCGCCGCGCCGGAATTTCTGCTTGCGAACCCTGACGGGCAGGATGCCCTGGCGGCGCAGCGATGTGCTGACAACCGTCTCGGAAGCCGCGCGCATCTCGCCGCGGACGATCTTGCCGGCCTTGTCCTTGCCTTCCCAGACGAAGTTGAATTCCTTGACGCCGAGATCGCGCTTGGCCAGTCGTTCGGTTGCCGCCATGGTCGCTTCCTTTCCCTGCCTGCGTCCTGCTTAAACGTTGGTGGTGGCCAGCACTTCGTCGAGCGAAGTGACACCCTGCCGGACCTTGAGCAGGCCCGATTGCCGCAGGTCGCGCACGCCTTCGGCGCGCGCCTGGGCCGCGATGTCCAGCGAGGTGCCGTTGGCCATGATGATCCGCTGGATTTCTTCCGAGATCGGCATGACCTGGTAGATGCCGACCCGTCCCTTGTAGCCGGTGTTCTTGCAGCGTTCGCAGCCCACGGGGCCATAGAGCTGCCAGCTGCCGTCGAGATCGTCTTCCGTGAACCCGGCGTTGAGCAGGGTTTCCGGCGGCACCTCGATCGGCGCCTTGCATGAGCACAGGCGTCGGGCCAGCCGTTGCGCCGTGATCAGGATGATGCTCGAGGCGATGTTGAAGGTCGGCACGCCCATGTTCATCAGCCGCGTCAATGTCTGCGGCGCATCGTTGGTGTGCAGGGTCGAGAGTACGAGGTGGCCGGTCTGCGCGGCCTTGACGGCGATCTCCGCGGTTTCGAGATCGCGGATCTCGCCGACCATGATGACGTCCGGATCCTGGCGAAGGAAGGACTTGAGCGCCGCGGCGAAGGTCAGGCCGACCTTGTCATCGACGTTGACCTGGTTGATGCCCGGAAGGTTGATTTCGGCCGGATCCTCGGCGGTCGAAATGTTGGTGCCGGGCTGGTTGAGGATGTTGAGGCAGGTATAGAGCGACACGGTCTTGCCGCTGCCGGTCGGGCCGGTGACCAGGACCATGCCGTAAGGCCGGTGGATCGCGTCGAGAAGCGCCTGGCGCTGGTCCGGCTCATAGCCCAGCGCGTCGATCCCCAGCGTCGCGGAGGTGGGGTCGAGGATCCGCAGCACGATCTTCTCGCCGTGGAGGGTGGGCAGGGTGCTGACGCGGAAGTCGATGGCCCGGCCCTTGCCCAGCACCAGCTTCATCCGGCCATCCTGCGGCACCCGCTTCTCGGCGATGTTGAGCCGGGAGATGACCTTGAGCCGCGAAGCGATCTTCTCCTTGATGACGAGCGGCGGCTGGACGACTTCGCGCAGGACGCCATCGACGCGGAAGCGGATCCGGTAGAACTTCTCGTAGGGCTCGAAGTGGATGTCGGAGGCGCCGTCGGCGATGGCGTCGTGGAGGATCTTCTGGATGAACTTGACCACCGGTGCGTCATCGACATCGATCGAACCGGCTTCCGGCTCGGCTTCGGCGACCCCGGCGGCGTCCGCGAGCTCGACGCTGAAATCTTCGTCGTTGAGGCTTTCCAGGACGGCTTCGGGCCGCTCGGTCGTCTTGGCGACGATGGCCATCAACTTGTTCGCTTCGACGACGACCGGATCGATCGCCAGACCGGTCTGGAAGCGGATTTCGTCGAGCGCGCGGAGATTCGTGGGGTCCGCCAGGGCGACCGAGAGCCGGTTGCCCCGGCGCATCAGGGCCAGGGCCAGATGATTCTGCATGACGCGCCGGTCGATGGTGTCCGCCGCGAAATGCTCGGGAGAATAGGCGTCGAGGTCCAGCAACGGGTAACCGAAGGTCTGGGCCGCGAAAGCGGCGATCTCGCGCGCCGTCATGCGGCCGCTGGCGATCAATTGGCCGATGAATCCGCCCGTCTCCGGACGCGCGTCGGCGGCAATCCTTTCGGCCTCGCTTTCCTGGAGCCGGCCCTGTGACACCAGGGCGCGGCCCAACCCGCTCAGCATCGGCGGAGCACTCACGGCCATCGAGTGATACCTCGAGTCAACGCAAAATCCGTGCCAAAAATGACGATGCGATGATGCCGGCCGGCCCGTGGTTTGTAAAGGCGGAAAGAACCGGCGAAACGGGCCTTATTGCGGCGAACGCAGACGAAACAGCTTGACGACCTTGATGCGCCGGTTTTCCGTCTGGACGATCTCCATGGCGATATCGCCGATGCGCAGACAGGTGTCCGCCTCGGGGATTTCGCGCAGGTGCTCGACAATGAGGCCATTCAACGTTTTCGGCCCGTCGAGCGGAAAACTTAAGCCGAGCAGGCGGTTGAGCTCGCGCAGGCTGTGGCCGCCGTCGACGAGGACGGTGCCGTCCTTGCCCCAGCGGAACTCGGCTGCTGCGCCGGGCATGCTGGTGGTGAACTTGCCGACGATTTCCTCGATGATGTCCTCGAGCGTGACGAGCCCGAGCAGTTCGCCGTACTCGTCGACGACGAGCCCGATCCGCTGCCGGTTTTCGCGAAAGAACTGGAACTGGGCATAGACCTGGGTCGCGGCCGGAATGAAGTAGGGCGGTGTCATCCGGGTCCGCAGGGTGTCGATGTCCAACTCGCCCGCAAGCACCGCGGAAAGCAGCCGCCGCTGGTGCAGGATGCCGATGACATTGCCCGGGTCGCCGGAAACGACCGGCAGCCGCGTGTGGTAGCTGGTCGCGAGCCGTTCCCGGATCTCCTCGATCGGCGCCTCGATGTCGATCGATTCGATTTCCGCCCGGGGCACCATGATGTCCTCGACGGTCACCTGCTCGAGTTCGAACAGGTTGACGAGGATGTCACGGTGTTGCCCGAGAATGCCGCGGGATTCGAGAACGAGCGCGCGCAGCTCCGCCGGTGTCAGCGGGGCTGCCTCGTGGCCGGCCTTCGGCTTCAGGCGCAGGAGCCAGAGCAGCGCGGAAGCGAAGAGATTGACGAACCAGACGATGGGCTGGGCGATGCGCAGGAGCGGCCAAAGCAGATAGCCGAGCACCAGCGCGAGGCGGTCGGCGTGCGTGGCACCGATGATCTTCGGCGTGATCTCGGAGAAGACGAGGATGGCGAAGGTGATCACCAGCGTGCCGGCGCCGAGCGCCCATTCCTCCTCGCCGAACAGTTCGATGGCGATGACGCTGACGAGGGTCGCGGCGCCGGCGTTGACCAGGTTGTTGCCGAGCAGGATGACACCGAGCATTCTGTCTGTGCGCTCGAGCAGATCGAGCGCCAGGCGGGCGCCGCGGTGTCCCTGGCCGGCCAGGTGCCGCAGGCGAAAACGATTGGAGGCCATCATGCTCGTTTCGGCCATCGAGAAGAAGGCCGACATGGCGAGCAGGACGATCAGGCCGAGGCCCAGCGTCGATAACGGAATGTCTTCCATGGCCTCGGCGACTCAGCCGCGGCCGAGCAGCACTTCGAGCACGAACCGGCTGCCGACATAGGCGAGGAGCAGGGCGACGAAGCCGGCGAGCGTCCAGCGCAGCGCCTTGCGGCCGCGCCAGCCGCGGAAATGCCGGCCCGCGAGCAGATGGGCGAAGATGATCCAGGACAGGATGGCGAAGACCGTCTTGTGGTTGAACGTCAGTGCCTTGCCGAACAGCGATTCGGAGAAGAGGATGCCGGTCACGAGCGTCAGCGTCAGCAGCGCGAAGGCGACGTGAATGAGCCGGAAGAGCAGCGTCTCCATCGTCAGGAGCGGCGGCAGGCTGGCGAGTAGCGGCGTGAGCCTGCCCTGATGCAGGCTTTTCTCCGCCACGGCCATCAGTAGCGCGTGCAGCGCGGCGAGCGTAAACAGGCTGTAGGCGAGCATCGCGATCAGGAAGTGGGCGCGGAACTGCAGGGACTCGGCGTTGGCGAGCACGTGCTGACCCGGGAAGATCACGGGCAGCATGACGGCCGCGGCCGCGACCGGCAGCCCGAACATTTGCAGACCCTCCATGCGCGCGTAAAAGCTCTCGATCCAGAAAAACGCCATCGCCAGCCAGACGATCATCGATAACGCGATGGAAAAGCTGAAACGCATGGCGCCGTCGGGGAAGATTTCCTGAACGAGCGTCGTGCCATGAGCCAGCAGCGCCAACGCCAGCCAGCTTCGTTCCCATGCCGTGAGGCCGGCCGCCGGCTGGTCGAGCGCCGGGCCGCGCCAGCGGCTGCGCCAGGTGATCACGGCCAGGCCGATGTACAGGGCCGCGGCGACTACATGCAGTAAAATCAGCGACATTCCACAAGTTTATCCGATTCGCCCGACGCGATTCCCATGCTCGACAACCTGACCCAACGCCTCGCCAAGGTCGTCAAGACCCTCCGCGGCCAGGCGCGCCTGACCGAAGACAACATCCAGGACATGCTGCGCGAGGTGCGCATGGCGCTCTTGGAGGCGGACGTCGCCCTGCCCGTGGTCAAGGACTTCATTGCCCGCGTGAAGGAAAAGGCGGTCGGCCAGGAGGTGATCGGGTCGCTGACACCGGGGCAGGCACTGGTCGGCGTGGTCCACCGCGAGCTGACCGCCCTGATGGGCGGCGAGAAAGCCGGCCTCGATCTCGCCACCCGTCCGCCCGCTGTGATCCTGATGGCCGGCCTTCAAGGCGCCGGCAAGACGACGACAACCGCCAAGCTCGGCAAATGGCTGCGCGAGCGGCAGAAGAAGAAGGTGCTCGCGGTCTCCTGCGACGTCTATCGGCCGGCGGCCATCGAGCAGTTGAAGACCGTCTCAGCCCAGGCGGGTATCGATTTCTTCCCGTCCTCGGTCGGCCAGAAGCCGCTCGACATCGCGCTCGCCGCGCTGGATTATGCGAAGAAGCACCTCTATGACGTGCTCTTCGTCGACACCGCCGGCCGGCTCGCCATCGACGAAGCAATGATGGCTGAAGTCCGCGAGCTCTCGGCGGCGCTCAAGCCGATCGAGACGCTCTTCGTCGTCGATGCCATGCAGGGCCAGGACGCCGTCAATACGGCCAAGGCGTTCGCCGAGGCGCTGCCGCTCACGGGCGTGATCCTGACCAAGCTCGACGGCGATGCGCGCGGCGGTGCGGCGCTGTCGGTCCGTCAGGTGACGGGCAAGCCGCTCAAGTTCGCCGGCATCGGCGAAAAGCTCGACGGCATCGAGGAGTTCCATCCCGAGCGGATGGCCGCGCGCATCCTGGGCATGGGCGACATCCTCGGCCTGGTCGAGGAAGCACAGCGCTCGGTCGATCAGGAGAAGGCGCAGCAGTTCGTCAAGAAGATGAAGTCCGGGCGCGGCTTCGATCTCAACGACTTCAAGGAGCAGATCGGCCAGATGCGCAAGATGGGCGGCATCGCCTCGCTCATCGACAAGCTGCCGGCGCAGTTCGGCCAGATGGCGCAGCAGGCCGGCGGCGCGCTCGACGACCGGGCGATCCGCCGCATCGAAGGCATCATCAACTCCATGACGCCGGCCGAGCGCGCGAAGCCGGAACTCATCAAGGCCAGCCGCAAGCGGCGCATCGCCACGGGTGCGGGCGTCCAGGTCCAGGAAGTCAATCGTCTGCTCAACCAGTTCGAGCAGACGCAAAAGGTCATGAAGCAGTTCTCCAAGGGCGGCATGGCGAAGATGCTGCGCGGCATGAAGGGCATGCTGCCGGGCATGCGCTGAACAGCCTGCCGGTCGTTCATCGCAAAGAGCGCAAAGGCTGCCGAGGAAGTCGAGACACCCGCCCAAGGGCACGAGGGTCGTCCGGCGGGAAAGGGGTGCTGAACGAAGAGAGGGCCCGCGAACGCGGCGCTTGCGCTTCGAGCCGGCGATGGCCGCCGTGAGGAAATTCGGGCCACGCCGGGCCTCTCGCGATGACGCCCCGAAGGCCCATTCGTCCGTTCCGTTTCCTCCCGCTCGGGTCGCCCTTTACGCGCTTTGCGTCCTTCTGCGGTGAAACGCCCTTCCCGCCGGCGTGTTACGACGGCTGAGTTTCGGGGCAAGGCTCAGCGCGGCGCGGTCATCTCCCGCGGCCCCCAGTGCCACTGCTTTTCCCAGGCGGCGCGGACCATGTTCGGATACTCGGGCTGACCGAGGCTGCCGTTGTAACGGCCGAGCGCGCGGAAGAGGTCGCCCTTTTCGATGTCCAGGTAGTGGCGCAGGATGGTGCAGCCGTAGCGCAGGTTCGTGCGCAGGTGAAAGAGGTTGTGCTCGGCGTTGCCGATCAGCTTGACCCAGAACGGCATCACCTGCATGTAGCCACGTGCGCCGGCGGACGATACCGCGTACTTGCGAAAGCCGCTCTCGACCTGGATCAGCGCCAGGACGAGCTGCGGGTCGAGGCCGGCGCGCTGCGCCTCGTAATAGACGGTCTTGAGGAATTCGATGCGCGCTCGACGATCCGGCATCCGTTTTTCCAGCCGGCGCGACATCTCGGTCAGCCAGTCGATCTTCTCCTGCAGGCTCGGGAACCTCGGCTCCGGTGAGGCCAGGTCGGCGACGGTCGCGTGCAGTACGGCCTGGACGCTGGCAGCGAGGGGCTCGTATTTCTGCGCGCCGGCCCAGGCCTTCGCGGCGAAGGCCGCGAGCCCGAGCGCGAGGATCAGCCGCACAGCCTGTCGCGCAGGAAGGCCGCCATGTCTTCGGCTGCAACCATGACGGCCTCGGCATCGCGGCGGCCCTTGTATTCCAGCCGGCCCTCCTTCAGGCCGCGCTCGCCGACGACGACGCGGTGCGGCACGCCGATCAGCTCCCAGTCGGCAAACATGACGCCCGGCCGCTCGTCGCGGTCATCGAGGATGACATCGATGCCGGCGGCGGCGAGCTCGTCGTGCAGCCGGTCGGCGGCCGCGCGCACGGCTTCGGACTTGTGGTAGCCCATCGGCGCGATCACCACCTCGAAGGGCGCGATGGCGGCGGGGAAAATGATGCCGCGCTCGTCGTTGCCCTGCTCGATGGCCGCGCCGACGATGCGCGTGACGCCGATGCCGTAGCAGCCCATCTCCATGATCCGTTCCTTGCCCTGTTCGTCGAGGAACTTGCAGGAGAGGGCTTCGGCGTACTTGGTGCGCAGCTGGAAGATGTGGCCGACCTCGATGCCGCGGCAGATCGACAGCGTGCCCTTGCCGTCGGGCGAGGGATCGCCCTCAACGACGTTGCGGATGTCGGCCACCGCGTCGGGTTCCGGCAGGTCGCGCCCCCAGTTCACGCCGGTCAGGTGGTAGCCGGCCTCGTTGGCACCGCAGACGAAGTTGTCCATCGCCGCCACGGTGCGGTCGGCGATGACGCGCACCTTTTTGCGATCGATGCCCACCGGGCCGATGTAGCCGGGCCGGCAGCCGAGGAAGCGTTCGACCTCTTCGTCGGTGGCGAAGCGGAACGGATCGAGGCCCGGCAGCTTGCCGACCTTGACTTCGTTCAGCGTGTGATCGCCACGGACGAGCAGCAGCCAGAACTCGTCGTCGTGCATGACGGCGATGGCCTTGACGGTGCGCACGAGCGCCGTGCCCAGATGGTCGGCGACCTCCTCGCAGCGGATCTTGCCCGGCGTGGCCTTCTTTTCCATCGGTTCGACCGGCGCGCCGCGCGGTGTGGCTGGCGCGAGCGCTTCGGCGAGTTCGACGTTGGCGGCAAAGTCGGAGTCGGGACACCAGGCGATCGCATCCTCGCCGGAGTCAGCGAGCACATGAAACTCGTGCGAGCCGGTACCGCCGATCGAGCCGGTGTCGGCGGCCACGGCGCGGAACCCGAGGCCCAGCCGCGTGAAGATGCGGCTGTAGGTCTCGTACATGTTCCGGTATTCGCGCTGCAGATCCTCGAAACTGGCGTGGAAGGAATAGCCGTCCTTCATCAGGAACTCACGGCCGCGCATGACGCCGAAGCGGGGGCGGATCTCGTCGCGGAATTTGGTCTGGATCTGGTAGAAGTTCTTCGGCAACTGCCGGTAGCTCCTGACCTCGCGGCGTACCACGTCGGTGATGACCTCCTCATGTGTCGGGCCGATGACGAAGTCGCGCTGATGGCGGTCCTTGAAGCGCAGCAGTTCCGGCCCGTACTTCTCCCAGCGGCCGGATTCCTGCCACAGCTCGGCGGGTTGGACAGCGGGCATGAAGAGTTCGATGGCTCCGGCCCGGTTCATTTCCTCGCGCACGATCCGCTCGACCTTGCGCACCACCCGCAGTCCCATCGGCATCCAGGTGTAGATGCCCGCGGCGACCCGGCGGATCATGCCGGCCCGCAGCATCAGCTTCTGGCTGACGACTTCGGCGTCGGCGGGGGCTTCCTTCAGGGTGCTGATGAAAAACTGACTCGCGCGCATGGTCAATGTCCGGCTCGAAAAAGCGCCATTTTAGGGAAACGCTGAATAAATGGCTGCGCGGGCGGTCTGCGGCGTTGCGCGGTGCTCGGAACCTCGCCTATCCAGTGGATATGTCTCGGTTCCTGCGCTCCGTGCGCCTTGCATCCCATCCCGCTCGCGGCTTTCTTCGGCGTTTCCTTAGCGGGGCGACCGTCCTTTTCTTGGTGGGGCAAGTATGGAAGAATTGCCGCCAGTCAAATATTGGAAGGTTGCATCACCATGCTCGACCGGGAAGGTTATCGCCCGAACGTCGGCATCATCCTGCTCAATCAGCACGACGAAGTCTTCTGGGGCAAACGGATCCGCGAACATTCCTGGCAGTTCCCGCAAGGCGGGATCAAGCGGGGCGAAACGCCGGAGCAGGCGATGTACCGCGAGCTGCGCGAGGAAGTCGGGCTGGCGCCGGAGCATGTCCGCATCCTCGGCCGCACGCGCGACTGGCTGCGCTACGACGTGCCGAAGCAATGGGTTCGCCGCGAATGGCGCGGCACCTACCGCGGCCAGAAGCAGATCTGGTTCCTGCTGAGGCTCATCGGCCGCGATTCGGACATCTGCCTGCGGGCCACGGAGCACCCGGAGTTCGATGCCTGGCGCTGGAACGACTATTGGGTGCCGCTCGATTCGGTGATCGAATTCAAGCGGGCCGTGTACCAGCAGGCCCTGACGGAACTGGCGCGCCTGCTGCCAGGCCGTCGCCAGATCCGCCGCCCGGCACCGGCCGAGACCGTGCCCTCCGAAGATGCTGCTGGCCGATAGGCGGGCGTTCCACGCCGCCGTGCTCCTCCTTGCCGTCGCTCCGCTGGCGGCGGTTGCCGTGCCGGACGGGGATGAAGACGTGCCCTGGGTCGAGGAACGCGTAGTGCCGCCGGCCTACCCGAAGGAGGGCGACCTCGTCGAAATTTCAGTCGGCGCAGGCAGCAGCCACCGCTTTTTCGTCGATTCGGCGACGCTCGCCCCCGGTGCCGACGGTGTCGTCCGTTACGTCCTCGTCGTCCGGACAGGCGGCGGGGCGACCAACGTGACGTTCGAGGGCATCCGCTGCAAGACCGGCGAGTACAAGGTCCTCGCCGCGGCGCATCCCGACGGCCGTTGGGCCCCGGCCCGGCTCGCTGGCTGGCGGCGGATCGACGGCGCACAGATCAACCGCCAGCACGCGGTGCTCGCCCGCGAACTCTTCTGCCCCTTCGCCGCACCCATCCGCAGCGCCGAGGAAGGGCGTGAAGCGCTGCGCCGCGGCAAACATCCGGCATTGCCATGATCGACGATCTGATCCTCGAATTCGACAAGGCGCTGCGGACCCTCTTCGCCGCGGCGCCGACCGCGCGGCCGATGCCCGGCGAAGAACTTGCGGAGGCCGAGCTCGGCGAGGCCGAGCGCCGCCACGCCGCCGCACTGATGCGCATCAACCATGTCGGCGAAGTCTGCGCCCAGGCGCTCTATCAGGGGCAGGCGCTGACCTGCCGCGATCCGGCGATCCGGGAGGCGCTTCGTCAGGCGGCCTGGGAAGAGACCGAGCACCTGAACTGGACGGAGCGTCGCATCGCGGAGCTGGGCGGCCGCAAGAGCCTGCTCAACCCGC
>CAZGYD010000150.1:0-2496 GCA_964530115.1 uncultured Rhodocyclaceae bacterium
CGTATTTCATCCACAGGACAACTTGCCGCGCTCGTGGCGCAGGTCGTGCGCACGCGCGAGCCTGGCCAGCATCCGGCGACGCGCACCTTCCAGGCTCTACGGATTCACGTCAATCGGGAGCTTGAGGAGCTCTCGCTAGCCTTGCCGCAGGCGCTCGGCCGCTTGAAGCCGGGCGGCAGATTGGCCGTGATCAGCTTTCATTCGCTCGAAGACCGCATCGTCAAGCGCTTCATGCGCGCCGCGGCGCAGCCGCCCCAGCCGCCGAAGGGCGTGCCGGTGCGCGCTGCCGATCTGCCAGCGCCGAGTCTGCGCCTGATCGGCAAGCCGATCCGCGCCGGGGAGGCCGAAATCGCCCGCAACCCGCGCGCCCGGAGCGCGGTGCTGAGAGTCGCGGAGAAGCGCTGATGGCGAAGCTGAATTTCGTCCTGCTGCTCGCCGTGCTGGTGTCCGCGCTGGCGGTGGTCTCGTCCAATCACCGTGCGCGCCGCCTGGTCGGCGAATTCGAGCGCGAGCAGGAACGCATGCGCGCGCTCGAGGTCGAATGGGGCCAGCTGCAGCTCGAACAGAGCACCTGGGCCGCCCATGCGCGTGTCGAGCAGATCGCCCGCGACAGGCTCGGCATGCATGCGCCCCGGCCGCAGCAGATCTACAGCATCAGCGAATGAAGCCCGCCAAGAGCCCCCTCCTCGTCGACCGCCTGCCGATCTGGCGCGCCCGCCTGCTGCTCGCTGGCTTGCTCGCCGGCTCGGCCGCACTGGTCGGGCGCTCCTTCTATCTGCAGGGCATCCACAAGGATTTCCTGATCGGCAAGGGCGAATCGCGCTACGAGCGCGTGATCGAGATGCCGGCCACGCGCGGCCGCATCCTCGACCGCAATGGCACCGTGCTGGCGGTCTCGACGCCGGTCAAATCGGTCTGGGCGATTCCCGAGGACGCACAGCTCACGCCCGCGCAGACGCGCCAGCTGGCCGCCCTGCTCGGCATCGAGGTGCGCGAGCTCGCCCGCAGGCTCGCCTCCGAGCGGGATTTCGTCTATCTGAAGCGGCAGATTCCGCCGGATGTCGCCGCCCAGGTGGCGGCTCTCAAGCTGCCGGGCATCCACTTCCAGAACGAATACCGCCGCTACTATCCCGCCGGCGAGGTCACCGCGCATCTGCTCGGCTTCACCGGCGCCGAGGATGCCGGCCAGGAAGGCATCGAACTCGCCCTCGACAAGCAGCTTGCCGGCAAACCCGGCAGCCGGCGTGTCATCAAGGACCGCCGCGGCGAGATCGTCGAGGATGTCGAATCGATCCGCGCGCCGCAGGAAGGCAAGGACATCACGTTGGCCATCGACGCGAAGCTGCAGTATCTCGCCTTCTCGCAGCTCAAGCAGGCGGTGACGGACAACCGCGCCAAGGCCGGCGGCATCGTCGTGCTCGACGCGAAGAGCGGCGAGATCCTCGCGCTCGCCAACCTGCCCGCTTACAACCCGAACAACCGCGCCCGCCTTTCCGGCGCGCAGCTCAGGAACCGCGCCTTCACCGACAGCTTCGAGCCCGGCTCGACCTTCAAACCCTTCGCCGTCGCGCTGGCGCTCGACAAGGGCCAGGTGCGCTTCGATACGCCGATCCAGACCGCGCCGGGCAGGCTCACCATCGGCCCGGCGACGATCCACGACGCCCATCCGCACGGCGTGCTGACGGTGGCGCAGGTGATCCAGAAGTCTTCGAACGTCGGCGTCTCGAAAATGGCGCTCAACCTGCCTGCCGAGGAGATGTGGGGAATGTTCGACAAGCTCGGCTTCGGCCAGCCGACGCGGATCGGATTTCCGGGCGAGGCCGGCGGCCGGCTGCGCCCGTGGAAGCACTGGCGGCCGATCGAGCAGGCGACGATGTCCTACGGCCACGGCATCGCGGTGACGCTGATCCAGCTCGCCCGCGCCTATCAGGTCTTCGCCAGGAACGGCGATCTCGTGCCGCTGTCGCTGACGCGGGTCGACACCCCGCCGGCCGTAGGCACACGCGTGTTCTCCGAACAGACCGCGAAGGAAATGCGCGCGATGCTCGAAATGGTGGTGCAGCCCGGCGGCACGGCGCCCAAGGCGCAGGTGGCCGGCTACCGCGTCGCCGGCAAGACCGGCACCGCGGTCAAGCTCGAAGGCTGCGCCTACGTCAACAAATACGTCGCGGCCTTCGTCGGCTTCGCCCCCCCTCCCGATCCGCGTGTGTTCTTTCCGCTTATGACCATCCGGCCGTCGGCCGGCAAGTTGCACGGCGGCGCCTTCGCCGCGCCGGTGCTCTCGGCCGTGCTGCGCAGCGCGCTGCGCGCGTTGGGCGTGCCCCCCGACGACACGCCGCCTCCGCTGCAGCTCGCCAACGCCCCTGCCGCGCCCGTCTAGGAGGAAATGTGATCCAGCCCGCCTTCATGGTCGGCGTCACCGGCACCAACGGCAAGACCTCGGTGACGCAATGGATCGCCCAGGCGCTCACCGCCTGCGGCCGCAAGTGCGCGATC
>CAZGYD010000151.1:0-25358 GCA_964530115.1 uncultured Rhodocyclaceae bacterium
TTGCGGGAGGCCGGGTGGGGGACCAAGGAGTGCAACACCCGAGCCGGAGATGACGGCATCGCAATGGGCCATGGCGGCATGCTCTACAGCCTGCCCGGTCGCGATCTGATCGCCGACTCGGGCGAGTACAGGGTCAACGGCCACTGCGCCGACGCCCTTGTGTGCATCTCCAATTGCGACAAGATAACGCCCGGCATGCTGAGGGCGGCGCTACGGCTCAACATCCCCGCGGTGTTCGTCTCCGGCGGACCGATGGAGGCGGGCAAGGTCACGCGCAAGGGCGAGGTGGTGATGCTGGACCTGGTCGATGCCATGGTGGCGGCGGCCGATACGCGCGTGAGCGACGAGGACGTGGTGGCGATGGAGCGCTCGGCCTGTCCGACCTGCGGCTCCTGCTCGGGCATGTTCACCGCCAACTCCATGAACTGCCTGACCGAGGCCCTGGGGCTGTCGCTACCCGGCAACGGCTCGCTGGTGGCCACCCACGTCGACCGCAAGCAGTTGTTCCTGCGCGCCGGACGTCTGATTGTCGAGCTCGCCCGCCGCTGGTACGAGCAGGACGACGCGCGTGTGCTGCCGCGTTCCATCGCCAGCTTCCAGGCCTTCGAAAATGCCATGGCGCTCGACATTGCCATGGGCGGCTCGACCAACACCGTGCTGCACCTGTTGGCGGCGGCGCGCGAGGCAGGGGTCGACTTCACCATGGCCGACATCGACCGCCTGAGTCGCAAGGTGCCCAACATCTGCAAGGTCGCCCCCGCCACCCAGCGCTACCACATGGAGGATGTGCACCGCGCTGGTGGCGTGCTGGGCATCCTGGGCGAGCTCGACCGCGCCGGCCTCATCCATCGCGACCTGCCCACCGTCCACAGCGAGACCGTGGGGGCGGCCTTGGAGGCATGGGACATCCGCCGCACCGCCTCGACCCAGGTGCGCGAGTTCTATCGGGCATCGCCCGGAGGTATCCCCACGCAGGAGGCCTTTAGCCAGCCTACCCGCTACGTGTCACTCGACGAGGACCGGGTGAACGGCTGCATCCGCGACATCGAGCATGCCTATTCGCGCGACGGCGGGCTCGCCGTGCTCTACGGCAACCTGGCCGAGGACGGTTGTATCGTCAAGACCGCCGGCGTGGATGCGGAGATCCTCAACTTTCGCGGCCATGCGCGTATCTGCGAGAGCCAGGAAGCGGCGGTGGAGGCCATCCTGGGCGACCGCATCCAACCGGGCGACGTGGTGGTGATCCGCTACGAGGGGCCGCGCGGCGGGCCGGGTATGCAGGAGATGCTCTACCCGACCAGTTACCTGAAATCCAAGGGGCTGGGCAAGGCCTGCGCGCTGATCACCGACGGCCGCTTCTCCGGCGGCACCTCGGGACTGTCGATCGGCCACGTCTCGCCGGAGGCGGCCGAGGGCGGCGCCATCGGCCTGGTCGAGGAGGGCGACACGATCGAGATCGACATCCCCAACCGGCGTATCCACCTGGCTGTGTCCGACGAGGAGCTCGCCCGCCGGCGCGCGGCGATGCAGGCGCGCGGGGCGGATGCGTGGAAGCCCGTGGGACGCGAGCGCACGGTCTCGCCGGCACTGCGTGCCTACGCGGCGATGACCACCTCCGCCGCCAAGGGAGCGGTGCGTGACGTTACACAGGTGGAGAGAAGAGGGTGACGGCGGCATCGCATCCCCGCCCCGCGTTGGAGGCCCTGCTGTGCCGTCCGCAGTCGTCCGCCTGCCGCCAGCGATTCACTGACAGGAGAGAGAAATGACAGCCGCCGATTTGAACGCACGCCACGCGCAACCGGGTCTCAACTTCCGCGATGACCCGGGCGGACTCGTCTTCGCCGAGATCGACAACCCACACGCCACCGCAACCATCTGCCTGCAAGGCGCCCATTTGGTGACCTGGCGGCCCAAGGAGCAGGCCGAGCCGGTGGTCTGGGTGTCGGAGGCGGCGCGCTTCGCGCCGGGCAAGTCGATCCGCGGCGGCGTGCCGGTGTGCTGGCCGTGGTTCGGGCCGCATGCAACGCAAGGCGGCTTCCCCGCGCACGGCTTTGCCCGCACGGTGCCCTGGCGGGTGACCAGGACCGAGACCCTGGGCGACGGGGCCGCGCGCATCGCCTTCGTCCTGATGCAAAACGAACAGACACGTGCCCAGTTCCCGCATGCCTGTCGCCTGGAGCTGATCCTGACCGTGGGCGCGAGCCTCGGCGCGGAGCTGATCACCACCAACCTGGACACCGCGCCGCTCGAAATCGGCGAGGCCCTGCACACCTATTTCCGGATCGGCGACATCGGCGAGGCGCAGCTCCACGGCCTGGACGGCTGCGTGTATGTCGACAAGGTGGATGTCGGCGCACGCAAGCGCCAGGAGGGGGCCATCCGTTTCACCGGCGAGACGGACCGGGTCTATGTCGACACCGAAGCCCGGTGTGTCATCGAGGACCCTGTCCTGCGGCGCCGCATCCTGATCGACAAGTCGGGCTCGCGTTCGACCGTGGTGTGGACGCCTTGGCAGGAGAAGGCGGAGAAGATGGGCGACCTGGGCCCGAACGAGGGATGGCGGCGCATGCTCTGCGTCGAGTCGGGCAATGCGCTCGACAATGTGGTCCGCATCGCGCCGGGCGAGGTGCATGCCCTGAGCGTGAGCTATCGGGCCGAGCCGCTTTGACCGTTCTTGCTTCGGTTGACGGGTGGGGCGGGCTTGGCGTGAAAGTCGGCGCAGCCGGCTCACGAAGCTCGACCCACCTCTCTCCCTGGGGGAGAGAGGCCGGGAGAGAGGGCCGAAGGGGCTCAAGGCGAGGGAACGGACAAGGCGGCATTCATGCCTCGGGGTGGCGTCGCCATGTCCGTTGGCCCGACGCTCTGCGAGACATCACGGGGGAGAAGGATTACCGCCTTGCGAAGGTACGTCGCACCGCAGAGCGGGGTCCTGCCGCCGCATCGTGTCATCGACCGATCCTCGGCCTGAAGACCGGCCTCCCTCGCCGCAGGTCAGTGTAAAAAAATCCGACAGTCGTTTGATCGGCGGAGGTATGTCAGTGCAGCGGCCGCTTCATGAAATTGACCACCTTGGCCTCGCTCGGGCCCTTGCGGCCGGTGCTTGAGCAGGCGCCCTCGGTCTCCGGCACGTAGCCGGTGGCCTCGTGCAGCAGGTTGATCACATCCACCCAGTGCCTTTCCTTGGCCATGGCGAGCGCGGTGCGGCCGCCGTCGTTGGTGGCGTTGACGTCCGCCCCGGCGTTGAGCAGGACCTCGCATACCGCGCCCTCGCCGCCGCCGGCGGCCAGCATCAGCGGGGTGAGACCGTAAAAGATGCGGGCGTTGACGTCGGCACCAGCGTCCACCAGGGCCTGCACGACTGGGGCGAAGCCGCAGTCCAGCTCGGCGTTGTGCGCGGCCTTGAACAGGGCGGTGAAGTCGTTGGCATCGCGCGCGTTGACGTCGGCACCGGCGGCGATGAGGGCCTGCACGGCCTCCAGGTGACCGACATGGGCGGCCGCCATCAGGGGGGTCACCCCGTTTTCGTCGGCCCAGTTCGGGTCGGCGCCCGCCTCCAGCAGGGTGTGAATACGGGCGGTATCGCCGGCCTGGGCGGCGGCCATCAGTTCTGCGGTCATGGGGCATCCTCCTGGCAAAAATACACGAGTATTTTAATCAAGTATTGGACCGATGCAAGCCTGTGCGTGGGTTTGATTTAAATCTAAGGCATGGGCATGCCGCCCTGCGGCTGTTTCGGCACGTCGCAGGTTGGCTATCCTCTGCCCACTTTCGTCTGCGCCGCACCCGACTCGGTGTCCGTGGCATTGCATAAACACTGATCCGTGTTGATCTCGACCTACAAGGCGACTGGCGGCATCGACACGGATCGCGGATAAATATTATCGATGCCATGATAAAATTCAGCGTCTCCTAACGGACATGGCGACGCCACCCCGAAGCATGAATGTCGCCTTGTCCGTTCCCTCTCCCCCAGCCCCTCTCCCCGAGGGAGAGGGGAGCTTCGAGAGCCGGCTGCGCCGTCTTTCACGCTAATATTCTGGCGAGGTCTCCATGCACACCGGCACCACCCTGACCCAGTTCATCATCGAGGAGCAGCGTCGCATCCCCGGTGCCACCGGCGACTTCACCAGCCTGCTCAACGACATCGTCACCGCTTGCAAGGCGATCTCCAACGCCGTGAACAAGGGGGCGCTCATCGGCATCATGGGCGCGCTGGAGAGCCAGAACGTGCAGGGCGAGGTGCAGAAGAAACTGGACGTGATCTCCAACGAGATCATGATCCGCTCCAACGAGTGGGCCGGCCACCTCGCTGGCATGGCCTCCGAGGAGATGGACGAGCCCTACGCCATCCCGGACAAGTACCCGCTCGGCAAATACCTGCTGCTGTTCGACCCGCTCGACGGCTCCAGCAACGTGGACGTCAACATCTCGGTGGGCAGCATCTTTTCCATCCTGCGCGCGCCGCGCCCCAACCGGCCGGCGACCGTGGAGGACTTCCTGCAGCCGGGCACGCAGCAGGTATGCGCCGGCTATGCCCTGTACGGCTCCTCGACCATGCTGGTGCTTACCCTTGGCCATGGCGTCAACGGCTTCACCCTGGACCGCGAGGTGGGCGAGTTCATCCTCACCCACCCCAACATGACCATCCCCGAGGATACGCGCGAGTTCGCCATCAACGCCTCCAACCGCCGTTTCTGGGAACCGCCGGTGCAGCGCTATGTGGAGGAGTGCCTGGCCGGCAAGGAGGGGCCGCGCGGCAAGGACTTCAACATGCGCTGGGTGGCGAGCATGGTGGCCGAGGTGCACCGCATCCTCACGCGTGGCGGCATCTTCATGTACCCGCGCGACACCAAGGACCCCAGCAAGCCCGGCAAGCTGCGCCTGATGTACGAGGCCAACCCCATGTCCATGATCGTCGAGCAGGCCGGCGGCGCCTCATCGACCGGCTACGAGCGCATCCTGGACATCCAGCCGGAGAGCCTGCACCAGCGCGTGCCGGTGATCCTGGGGTCAAGGAACGAGGTAGAGACGGTGGTGAGCTATCACCGCTAAGCTTGACCCAGGTCGGAACGATACAAAAGGCGGCCATGGCCGCCTTTTTTGTCGGCAGTATTCACTGCTCAAGCGTGCAGGCTCTGCCAGTAAAACTTGATCTCGGCTGCATCCCAGTCGTTGGTGCTGGTCACCTGATACAACCCGCCTGAGACCACCACCTTGTTGAACATCTCTACCGCCTGCTGCGGCGTGATAGGGAATTGCGGCGCATAGAGCAGTGCGTTCATCACCGCCGCCACTGCCTCGGCGCCGAGGGTGAGATCAGTGTTGAATCCAGATCTGGCCTCCAGGATTTGGTTGTTTATGGGGTTACCACTGGCATTGACAGGAAATCCTTTCAACACATCCCACACAGTCGCGTCGTTGATATTTCCATTAGTGGTGTTCCGTCTCTGGTAGGCGTCAGCAAAACGCACAAGGGCGCCGTGAAAACTCCCCAGCTTCTGGGGTGAGTTCTTGAACAGCCGAACCCCGCCGCTGTTATTGATAAAGAAACTGCCATTCACGTTGCCATCAGGCCATGTGCTCGGGCCGGCCGCATAGTAGCTGGGGGAGCGTCCGAGGGTATTGCAGGCGGCTGCGTTCGGATTGGGCGAGGCGAAGCCAGAGATGTGGCCGGAGGGCGTGCAGTGGTGAAATTGATTGGCCAAGACCGGCCGGCTGGCCAACATACCCAGCACGGCGGGGGCAGCCAGGCCGGCCTTGGCCAGACGACGGCGTCCCTCGTCGACGGGAGGCGGGGTGAGGTTGGGGTCGTGTTGTTGGTCCATGGTGCACCTTCGCAAGATGTGTGACAGATTATAAGCAAGTATTGTGCCTTGCGTGGCCAGCTAGAAAAATCAGAGTGTTAAAACGAGGGTCCGGCATAGGGCCCGGTTCGGTGTAAAAAAATCCGACAGCCTCGACCGGGTCTCGTCAAGGGCTTTCCATCTGCCGCCCCTGGGTCGCCTTGTGGAGCAGATGCGGTAGCAGCAGCCGCAGTGGCATGCGCAGCCAGTGTGCGCGCACATACAGAACGAAGCCGGCCAGGTCCGTGCCCGGCAGCGCGCAGTCGGAATGGGTGGCTGAGAGGCCGCGCAGGAACAGGGCGTCGCGCCAGAGCCAGCCGATGCGGCCGGGTCGGACGGTCTTGACCTCCGGTCGTTCGGGGGTGTCGGCAAGGGATTGCCGACCTACGCTGTCGGGGTCGGCTGGCGCCCCGCCCAAGGCGGCATGCCCATGCCGCCTTTCGTTCATAGCGGCCAGGGACGGCCGACCCAGTCCGAGTTCGGTCGCCACCGCCTCCGGCACGGGGGTGGCGAGCAGCCGCTGCGCGTAGCGCAGGGCGAGCGCCAGGGGGTAGGTCAGGTTGAGTTCGACGGCACGCGCGAGCAGGGCCTCCCACCAGCCCGGCCGTGCAGCGCCCAGACGCAGCAGGGCGTCGAGATCGACGAGGTCACGCAGGCCCATCTGCCATTCGCCCTCGAAGAAGCGGTGCGTGGCGGAGTGCAGGACCAGGTCCTCCAGGCGAGGCAGGCGCAGGCAGCGGTAACCGGGCAGGGGGCTTGCGTCCTCGACGATCCGCTCCGGCCGTGTTTTCAGCCGCGCCGTCTCCGGCAGCAGGTTGTGGTGCACGTCGAGGCTGGAGCCGCGGCGCAGATGCGTCATCGGCGGCAGCTCGTGCATCCACTGGCGGTAGTAGCGCTGGTCGTAGTCGGAATGTTGTGTGGCATGCCAGCCGTGCAGCATGAGCCGGGCCTCAGCCTGCCCCAGTTCGGCCTTGGGCACCAGGATGTCGATATCGGCGAACAGCCGGCCGCGTGCCGACGGCAGGCCGCCGAGGACATAGGCCGCGCCCTTGAGCAGCAGCACTGGCATGCCGGTAGGCCCGAGGGCCTCGTCCAGCTTGCGCGCCTCCCACAACACCGCACGGCGCTGGCGCTCGGCCAGGGTACGGGCGGCGGTGAGGTGAGGCTGTACCGGTGCGGGCAGCTGCGGGGTGAGCCCCAGGTCGTCGGCCAGCACCGCCAGCCGCGCCAGCAGCCCCGCCGCGCGCGCCGGCGGCAGGAGCCGGTCCCAGGCGGCGAGATCGAACCCGGTGAGG
Source organism: uncultured Rhodocyclaceae bacterium (assembly GCA_964530115.1). Classification (GTDB taxonomy): domain Bacteria; phylum Pseudomonadota; class Gammaproteobacteria; order Burkholderiales; family Rhodocyclaceae; genus Fen-999. Next base: position 7,139 of record CAZGYD010000151.1, read on the forward strand.
CATCCGGGTTCACGCAAGGCTTTGAGCAGCAACGGGCAGCGCATGGCCTCAACCCTCAGCCAGTTCGCGGAAGACGGCGAGCGCCTCGGGCAAATGCCCGTATTCGAAGTCCCAACAGCTTGCAGCGTCCATCAGGCGTGCGGTGTAGCTAAAGCCGAGCGCGCCCAGCAGGCTGTAGTTGAAGGCGTGGCTCGCCAGGTGCAGGAAGGCCGCCGACTTGGGGTGCGGCGTGAGCCGGGCGGGGACGTCCCGTTTCCAGCGTGGGAAGACGATCCAGGCCGGCTGCGCCGGCTCGCCGGTGCGGGCGACGCTGTCGGGCGTGGGTTTCAGGTGTGAGACCGTGCCCTTGTGCGTGTCGCGTGCCACATCGCCGAACACGGCGAGCGGTGCGTGGGCGCGGATGACGTCGATGGAGGCGTTCTTCAGGCTCACCGGCCGCGCGAGCCCATAGAGGAGCCCGTCGCGCCGGTCGATCAGGGTGAGTTCGTCCGAGAGCAGGCGCCAGCCGTCGAGCATGAGGGCGGCGGTGAGGGTGCTTTTTCCCGCGCCGGGGTCGCCGGGCAGGATGAGCGCCCGCCCCGCCCGTTCCAGTACCGCGGCGTGCAGCATGAGGTAGTGGTGGGCATGGCCGGCGATGCACCAGTTCATGCCCCATTCCAGCATGGCGTAGGCTTGGTCGGCGGGCAGGGGTTTGAAGGGCGTCACGGCCTCCAGCCAGAACTGCGCCTGCGGCTTGAACCAGCGGCGCGGCCCCGGCACCCGGTCGACGCGCACGTGGAAGTCGGCGAAGGGGCCCTCGGCCAAGGGGAAATCGGGGTAGAGGCGGTGCAGGTTGACCGCCACCTGCGGCAGGCGGCTTTGGATGCGGAAGACGAAGGGGCCGGTGGCCAGGGCGAGCCCCTCGCGCAGCCAACTGCTTGCCTCGGCCGGGGTCAGGTCGCCCAGGCGCATGGCTCGATCAACTCGTGTCTGAGCAGGCCGTCGATGAGGCCACTCAGCGCAGCTTGCAGCTCAGCGTCATCGGCTGGGGCATCCAGCTGGTCGGCGAGGGCGGTGGCGATACCGGCAGGATCCAGGGGGCCTGCCGCCATGAGGGCGTCCAGGATGGCCAGGGCCGCTTCCGACAGGCGCAGGGTCTGGCCCGTGCCGTCGTGATAGACGACCCACTCACTGGCCGCCGGACCCTCGCGCCAGCGCTGGAAGCCGGCGCCGAGCGGGATGCGGTAGCGGGTGGGCGCTGCTTCGGTCATGACGCGCTCGGCTCCGTCGGCCGGCGACCGCCGCTGACCCGTGGCTGGCCGGCAAGGTCCGGCAGGGTGAAGATCGCCGTCAGGCCGGCCTCCTGCATCAGCCCTTGGCAGGCCTCGGCCTGGTCGTGACCGTGTTCGAGCAACAGCCAGCCGCCGGGGCGCAGATGCGCTGGGGCGCCGGCGGCGATGGCACGGATGGCATCGAGGCCGTCCGGCCCGGCCGCCAGGGCGTTGCGGGGCTCGAAGCGCAGGTCGCCACGTCCGAGGTGGGGGTCTGCTGCAGCCACGTAGGGGGGGTTGGAAACGATCATGTCGAAATTTTTTACACTGTCCGGCGGGTACCAGTCGGCCTGCCGGAAATGCACGCGCGCAAGCCCCAGGGCCGCGGCGTTGCGCCTGGCCACGGCCAGGGCGGCGGCGCTCGCGTCGACGGCCCAGACCTGGGCCTCGGGGCGCAGGCGGGCGAGGGTGAGGGCGATGACGCCGCTGCCGGCGCCGAGATCGAGGATGTGGCACGGCCGGTCCGGGGGCAGACGCTGCAGGGCGGCCTCGACCAGGGTCTCGGTCTCCGGCCGGGGGATGAGCACGTCAGGGGTGACGCTGAAGTCGATGCCGTAAAACTCGCGCCGGCCGAGGATATAGGCCACCGGTTCGCCGGCCAGGCGGCGACCGAGACAGGCTTCGAGGGCGTCGGTTTGGGCAGCGGCGAGGGTGTCGCGGCCATGCGCCACCAGCCAGGCGCGGCCGACGCCCAGGGCGTGGGCGGCCAGGAGCTGGGCCTCGAGTCGGGCCTCCCCGGGTGCGAGACCCAAGGCGGCGGTCAGGCCCCCGGCGGCATGCTTCAGCCAGCTCTCCAGCCGTGGCTGCGCAGGCGTCGCGCCCCCTGCCGGCACGCACTTGCGCGCGGTCGGGAAGTTTCCGCCCGGGGGGAGTGCCGATCGAGTTGCCCGGCCTTCGGTCATGGTCTGCCCCTCACGTCTCGCCTGCCAGGGCGGCGAGCAGTTCGGCCTGGTGCTCTGCCTGGAGCGCGGCGATGATCTCGTCCAGCTCGCCCTGCATGACGGCGTCGAGCTTGTACAGGGTGAGGTTGATGCGGTGGTCGGTGACCCGGCCCTGCGGGAAATTGTAGGTGCGGATGCGGTCGGAGCGCTCGCCGCTGCCCACCAGCCCCTTGCGCGTGCTGGCCTCCCTGGCCCGCGCCTCGCGTTCGCGCATGTCCTTGAGCCGCGCCGCCAGCACCGCCAGGGCAGCCGCCTTGTTGCGGTGCTGCGAGCGGTCGTCCTGGCACTCGACGACGATGCCCGTGGGCAGGTGGGTGATGCGCACCGCGGAGTCGGTCTTGTTGACGTGCTGTCCGCCCGCGCCGGAAGCGCGGAAGGTGTCGATGCGCAGATCCGCGGGGTTGATGTTCACGTCGCCGATCTCGTCGACCTCGGGCAGCACCGCGACCGTGCACGCCGAGGTGTGGATGCGCCCCTGCGCCTCGGTCTCGGGCACGCGCTGGACGCGGTGGCCGCCCGACTCGAACTTGAGTTTCGCGTAGGCGCCGCGGCCGACGATGCGCGCGATGACTTCCTTGTAGCCGCCGAGGTCCGATTCGCTCGCCGAGACCTGCTCGACCTTCCAGCCCTGACGCTCGGCGTAGCGCGAATACATGCGGTAGAGATCGCCGGCGAAGAGCGCCGATTCCTCGCCGCCCGTACCGGCGCGGATTTCGAGAAAGAGGTTGCGCTCGTCGTCGGGGTCCTTCGGCAGCAGCGCCTTTTGCAGCTCGTCTTCGAGGCGCGCGAGTTCGGCCTCGCCAAGCGTGATTTCTTCCTGCGCCATCGCTTTCATTTCCGGATCGGCGAGCAGCTCGCGCGCCGCCGCGATGTCGGCCTCCCTGGCCTGCCAGGCGCCGTAGAGCGCGACCACGGGCTCGATCTCGGCATGCTCGCGGGTCAGTTTCCGGTAGTTGTCGAGGTCGCGCGTCGCCGCCTCGTCGCCGAGCAGGGCGTCGAGCTCGGCCTTGCGCCGGGCGAGCCGTTCGAGTTTGTCGCGGATGGTGGCTTTCATGACGGAACGTGGGGCGGACGCGAAACTCAGCCGTGGTCACACGCCAGCGGCGGAGCGCGTCGCGGCTAATCGTGCGGATGAAGGTGGTAGATGCGCGCAACCAGTTCGCAGACGCGGCTGCGTTCGTCGCCTTCACACTGGTTCAGCGCCTGCGTCGGACCATGCATCAATTTGTTCGTGAGACCGCGCGAGAGCGCTTCGAGCACCTGCACGGGGTCGTCGCCCCGGCGCAGCATCTTCAGCGCATGATCGACCTCGTGGCGGCGCGCCCGCTCGGCCGAATCGCGCAGCGCGCGGATGACCGGCACCACCTCGCGCGACTCGACCCATTGCAGGAAATCGTGCACCTGGGTGTCGATGATCGCCTCGGCCTCGACGACCGCCGCCTGGCGCGCCTCCAGGCCCTGCTCGACGATCTGGCCGAGGTCGTCGAGCGTGTAGAGGAACACGTCGTCGAGCCGGCCGACCTCGACCTCGATGTCGCGTGGCACGGCGAGATCGACCATCACCATCGGCCGGTGCCGGCGCTCCTTGAGCGCCCGCTTGACCATGCCCAGGCCGATGATCGGCAGCGGGCTGGCGGTGCAGGAGACGACGATGTCGTAACCGGCGAGCCGGTCGCCGAGCTCGTCGAGGCGCATGGCGTCACCGCCGAAACGGCCGGCGAGCGCCTCCGCCCTCTCGAGCGTCCGGTTGGCGATGGTCAGGCGCTTCGGCTTTTCGCCGGCGAAGTGCGCCGCGCACAGCTCGATCATCTCGCCGGCGCCGACGAAGAGCACGCGCTGCTCCTTCAGGTCCTCGAAGATGCGCGCGGAGAGATGCACGGAGGCCGCGGCCATCGAGACGATGTTGGCGCCGATGGCGGTCGTCGAGCGCACCTCCTTGGCCACGGCGAAGGTCCGCTGGAAGAGCTTGTTCAGCAGCGTGCCGAGCGTCCCCGCCTCCTCGGCGAGGCGGGCGGCCTGCTTCATCTGGCCGAGGATCTGCGGCTCGCCGAGAACCATCGAGTCGAGCCCGGAGGCGACGCGAAACACGTGCCGCACCGCGCTGCGGTCCGGATGCGTGTAGAGATACGGCTGGATCCGGCCCGGCGGCAGCGCATGGTATTCGGCGAGCCAGTCGGCCGCCGCCTGCGGATGCTCGGCGGCGCAATAGAGCTCCGTCCGGTTGCAGGTCGAAAGGATCGCGGCCTCGCGCACCGGCTTCGCGCGCAGCAGGTCGTTCAACGCCTGCGGCAGGCGGGCGAGATCGAACGCCACCTGCTCGCGCACCGCGAGCGGCGCCGTATGGTGGTTGATCCCCAGGGCGAAGAGCTGCATGGAGTCGACGGGCGGAGTTCGACGGCCGTCGATTATACGTCAGCCCCGCGGGCGATCCTTTCCCGTCCCCGACCGGAGCGGCACGCCCTACTTCGGTGGCGGAGGCGGACTGGCCGCGGGTGGCGTGGCGGGCACGGCCGGCGGCGGCGCGGCTGGAGGCGGCGGGGGCGGCGGCGTCACCGCCGGCGGCCGGTAGTAGTAGCCGGGCACCTGGTTGCCCTTGGCGTACATGCACTGCTGATAGGCGATGTCGTAACGGCGCTGGAGATCGCGTTCGTAATAGCCGTACTGGCCGGCGCCGCTGGCGCTGCCGAGGATCAGCCCGCCGCCGGCGCCGACCGCGGCACCCTGGCGGCCGCCGATCGCCGCGCCGGCGAGCGCACCGACGGCCGTGCCGACCACGGCCGCATCGACGCTGGCCCGCTGGCTGGCTTCCGTCGTCGCGCCGACCGACTGTTCGGCCCAGAGCCGGCATTGGCGCTCCTCCTCGGCGAATACCTCGAACGGTTTGCCCGGCGCGGGCATGACGGCGACCCGCGGCGCCAGCGGCGCCGAGGCGCAGCCGGCGAGCACGGCGATGCCGCTCAAGGCGGCGGCGATGGTTCGGATTCTCATGGGATTGTTCCTCAAGCGGGCGGTGGCCGGATGGTCCCATTAAAGACCATCGCCGTTCCGGCGTAGCCGGGAAAACGTAACAAAAGCTTGCAGCCGCCCGCTCAGGCCGCGAGCAGCCGCGCGGCGGCGTCCGCCGGCACCGGCCGGCTGAACAGGAAGCCCTGCATCTCGTCGCAGCCGAGGTCCTGCAGCGTCCGCCGCTGGAAGTCGGTCTCCACGCCCTCGGCGAGCAGCTTGAGGTCGAAGCCGTCGGCGATGCCGACGATGGCATTGACGATCGGCGAACTGCTGTTCTTCTCGTCCAGATCGCGCACGAAGGACTGGTCGAGCTTGATGCTGTTGATCGGGAAGCGGCGCAGGTAATTGAGCGAGGAATAGCCGGTGCCGAAGTCGTCGATCGAGATGCGCACGCCGCGGTCGCGGAGCATGCGCAGCTTCTCGATCACCGACGAAACGTCGTGGAGCAGGAGGTTCTCGGTGATCTCGATCTCCAGCGACTCGGCCGGCAGCCGGTGACGCTCGACGTGCTGGGTGATGCGGTCGACCACGTCGTTGCGGTCGAACTCCTGCGGCGAGACGTTCACCGCGATGCGCAGGTCGGCGTGCCCCATCGACCGCCAGCGGGCCAGCTGTTCGCATGCCTGGGCCAGCACCGTGTCGGTGATCGCGCGGATGAGGCCGGTTTCTTCGGCGAGATCGATGAAACCGCCGGGATCGAGCAGGCCGTGCTCGGGATGGTTCCAGCGGACCAGGGCCTCCATGCCGACGATGCGCTTGCGCATGACGCTGAACTGCGGCTGGAAGTAGAGCTCGAACTCGGAGCGCTGGATCGCCAGGCGCAGATCGTTTTCCAGCGTGATCCGGGCATGGTAGCTGGCGTTCATCTCGGGGGTGAAGAAGCGGTAGCCGTTCTTGCCCGAGGCCTTGACCTTGTACATGGCGATGTCGGCGTTCTTGAGCAGCAGGTCCGCCGTGTCGCCGTCGCGCGGATAGACCGCGATGCCGACGCTGGCGGTGGCGCGAAAATCCTCGCCGGCGACGTGGAACGGCGAGCGCAACTCGTCCATGATCTTGTCGGCGACGCGCACCAGATCGTCGGCATGGCCGATATCGGGCAGCAGGATGGTGAATTCGTCGCCGCCCTGGCGCGCCAGGGTGTCGCCGGCACGCACGCAGCGCCGCAGGGCCTGGGCGACGCTCTTCAAGAGCTCGTCGCCCTCGGCGTGGCCATAGGTGTCGTTGACCAGCTTGAAGCGGTCGAGATCGACGAACATCACGCCGACCATGCCGCCGTTGCGCCGCGCCTGGGTGATCGCGAGCTCGAGGCGGTCCTTGAACAGCCGCCGGTTCGGCAGCTGCGTGAGGTGATCGTGGAAGGCCTGGAAGCTGATCATCTCCTCGGCGATCTTGCGATCGGTGATGTCGCGGGCGACACCGTAGGTGCCCATGAACCGGCCGCCGACGCCGCCCTGGCCCGGCAGCGCATCGCCATAGATGCCGACCGCGCTCAACATGGCGACGACGCAGCGGTGGCCAAAGCGGGTCCGCTCCTCCTTCGGTTTCAGCTTCACCTCGACGTTGGCCGTGGCCCGGCTGTCGCTGCGCCGCTCGTTGAAGTGGTAACGGACCAGATCGCGGTCTTCGTCGAAGATCACGGTCGTGTAGTGCCGGCCGAGCATTTCCTCGCGGGTGTAGCCGAGCAGTGTCTCGAAGCGGTTGTTGACGAAGAGGAAGCGGCCCTGGTCGTCGAGCGTGTAGATGAGATCGGGCGAGTTTTCGACGAGGAACCGGTGCAGGCGCTCGGACTGTTCGAGCCGCGCCATCATCAGGGCGTGGCGGTGCTCGAGATGGCGGCGGTGCAGGGCGTTGTCCACGCGGTGCTTGATGTGGCTCATGTCGCCCGGCTTGCGCACGAACTCGACGGCACCGTGGCGCAGCGCCTCGATCGCCGAATCGATGCTGTCGTTGCCGCTGACCATGATCACGCTGGTCGGGATCTTGTTGCCGCTGATCCACTTGAGGATGTCGAGGCCGGAGATGTCGGGCAGGTTGATGTCGAGCAGGGCGATGGCGATGTCGCGCCGCTCGAGGATCGACAGCGCCTCGGCGCCCGAGCCGCACTGGACGATCTCGCGGCCTTCGCCCTCGAGGAGCAGGGCCAGGCTGGCGCGCATGCGCTCCTCGTCATCGACGATGAGGATGCGGTCGCCCGGCAGCGGCGACTCCTGCATCGGCCTGAAGTTCGACATCGCGAATGCGCTCATCTCCCGCTCCCTTCAGCGTGTCTTGGCAACACTACCACGAAGGTGGTGCCTTCGCCGGCCCGCGTCTGGAAAGTGATCTGCCCCCCCAGCCCCTTGACCAGCGCGGCGACGATGGAAAGGCCCATCCCGGCATGGCCGGCCCGGCGCTGCGGATCGAGCGGCTGGAACATCCGCTGGATGACGTCGGCCGGCAGCCCGGGGCCGTTGTCGGCGACGCGGATCTCGACGCATTCGCGGCCGGCATGGCGAACGTCCGCCACGGTCGTGACGACGACGTGGCCGCCGGCGGACATCGCCTCGGCGGCGTTCTTCCAGAGGTTGAGGAGGATCTGCTTGATCTGGTCGCGGCTGCCGGGTATCGCCGGCATGGCCCGGTCGAGATGCAGGTCGAGCGTGATGCCGCGGCTGGAAAACAGCGACTCGCGGTACAGGGCCGCCATGCCTTCGATCACGGCATTGACGTCGACGAGGTCGGGCCGGGGCGGCGGCTTCGGCGTCATGTCACCGATGCGCCGGACGATCTGGCCGATCCGGTCGATCTCTTCCCGCAGGATGCCGAACTCGCGGCGGACGCCGGCATCGTCGGGCAGCCGGTCGGCAATGATCTTGAGATAGTTGGTGATGATCGACAGCGGATTGCCGGCTTCATGGACGATTTCGCGCGCATGCTGGCGGAAGCGGCTGGTCAGCTCTTCCTCGAGCCGCTTCTCGCGGGACGAGGCGTCCCGCCGCTCGATCAGGCTGGCGGCGGCCAGCCGCGCGAAGCGCATCATCAGCGGCACGCGCTCGCGCACACGCTCGTGCTGCGCGCGGCCGATGCCGCAAGACATGACCCCCAGGAGGCGCTCCCCTGAGCGCATCGGCACGTGGAGCACGCCCTCGCTGCCCAGCGCGCGGGCGATCTGGACATCGGCCAGCGTCATGCGCCGCTCGGCGGTTTCACCCTCCAGCGCGGCGATCGCGGTGCCCTCGAGCGCCGCCGCGGCGGCGAGGCTGCGCCCCGCTTCGAGCGGCAGTTCGAGGCGTTCGACGAGCGCTTCCCCGACGCCGGTACAGACGCCGACGAGCCGGGCGGCGTCCTCGCGCGCGAGCAGGAAGGCGATGCGCGAAAGGCCGGTCAGCGTCCGCAGCGATTCGCCGATCGCCCGGAGCGCCCCGGCCTCCGAAGCTGCCGCCTGCACGGCGCGCCGCAGCGGCTCGGCGAGCGCCCATTCGCGCACGACCGTCTCGATGTCCTCGCCCTCGCCGCCGTTGCCCTTGGCGCGCAGGCCCTCGAAGGCCGCCTGCGGAGAGCGCGGCAACACCATCGCCCCGGAGGCTGCGGCGATGCCGAAAAACCGTGCCCGTTCCGCGACGCGGGCCACCCCTTCGCGATGCAGCGCGACGACCGTCGCCGCATCGAGGCCGATCAACGAACCGATCGCCGACGCTTCGAAGCCCTGGCCCTCGCCGGCGTTCCACCGCGAGGCCACATGGGCCGCCCAGACGATGCGGCTTAGCGGATCGGCATCGGCGATCTCGTCGGCCCGGCGATGGTGGAACAGCACCGCGTCGGCGACGAACGCGGGCAGGCGCCAGCGGTCGATCAAGGCCGCGCCCGCGGCGGCATGATCGGTGCCGAGTTCCGGCCGTTCGAGGCTGATCAGGAAATCTTCGTCCCGGCTCCAGGCGAGCAGCGCTGCATAACGCGCACCCAGGCCGTCGAGCAGGAGCAGTTGGCCGATGTCGTGGAGCAGGCCGGCGAGATAGGCTTCCTCACGGTCTTCCCGGCCGAGACGCTCGGCGAACGCGCGGGCGAGCTCCGCGACCAGCCGCGAATGACTCCAGAAGCCGGCGAGGTCGACCGCCTGCTCGCCCAGGCCCCGGCCGAACACGCTCTGGACCGCCAGGCACTCGGCCATCGTCCGCAGCAGGGGCAGCCCCAGTTCCGTGACGCAATGCCGGAGCAGATCCGGCCGGCGCTCCCGGGTCAGCCTGGCGGAGGCAGCCGCGCTCAGCACATGCGCGCACAACGCCGGATCTTCGCCGACGATGCCGGCCACCTCCTCGATGGCGTCGCCGGCGGACTCGCTCACGCGAAGCAACTGCGCGAGTGTCTGGGGCATCGCCGGCAGCCGGCCCACCTCGATCGCGTCGGCGATCGACGAAGGGAGGGGAAGCCACTGCGATCCGGGATCCACTGCGCCCACGACTGGGGTCTCTTTCTGCTCGATGCCGCGCGACGGAAACACGCCGATTGTACGGCCCGCCCACGCCCGGAAAGGCCGATAAACAGGCCATTTCCTGGCCCAATAGGCATGGAATAGTCCGAACGGACTACCCCCGGACACGGCCGAAGGCAACGCCTCTGCGGCGTCACACGGAAACGGCCCGAAACTCAGCCGCGGTAACACGCCAGCCAAACTCAGCCGTGGTGACACGCCAGCCGCGCCCGGCGCGACCATGGCCTATCATTCGCGCGATGCGAAGGCTTCTGCTGTTCCTCCTTTTCGTCGCCGCGTTGGCGCACGCCCAGCCCCGGATCCTGCTACCGCGCACCGGCCTCATGGCGGACGATCTCGGGCTCATCATCAACGACGACGATCCCCTCTCGCGCCGCGTGGGCGACTACTACCGCAAGGCGCGCGGCATCCCCGAGCGGAATGTCGTCCGCGTGCGCTTCCCGCCGGAGCGCAGCACATTGCCCGCCGACGAATTCACCGCGCTGCGCGAGCGCATCGTGCGCGCCACCCCCGCGCACGTCCAGGCCTGGGCGGTGGCCTGGACGCAACCCTACCGCGCCGGCTGCATGTCGATCACGTCCGCCCTCGCCTTCGGTTTCGATCCGGCGTATTGCTCCGACTCGTGCGGCACGACCCGGCCGAGTCCCTACTTCGATTCCCCGAGCCGCTATCCCGCGCTCGACCACGGCCTGCGGCCGGCGATGCTGCTCGCCGGCACCGACTTCGAACAGGTGAAGCATCTCATCGACCGCGGCCTCGCCGCCGATGGCACCTTCCCCGGAGGCACCGCCTATCTGCTCTCGACCGACGATTCGGCGCGCAACATCCGCGCCGCCTACTTCGACAAGACCGCCGCCCTGCTGGCCGGCGCGCTGCCGGTCGAAGTGATGGCCGGCAACACCCTCTCGAATCGCGACGACGTGCTCTTCTACTTCACCGGCCTCGCCCAGGTGCCCGACCTCGGCACCCTGCGCTTCCTGCCCGGCGCGCTGGGGGACCACCTGACGTCGTTCGGCGGCCAGCTCACGGAATCGCGGCAGATGAGCGCGCTCCGCTGGCTCGAAGCCGGCGCGACCGCGAGCTACGGCACGGTCGTCGAACCCTGCAACCATCCGCAAAAATTCCCGTTCCCCGCCATCGCCATGCTTCACTACGCGCGCGGCGAAAGCGCGATCGAGGCCTACTGGAAGAGCGTCGCCTGGCCAGGCGAAGGCGTGTTCATCGGCGAGCCGCTGGCCAGACCCTTCGCGCCGCGGCTGCGCGAGACGGCGCCCGGCCGCTACGAACTGACCCTCTTCGTCGCCGACAACGCCCGGCTCTTTCTCGAGCACGCCGACTCGCCGATGGGGCCGTTCCGCCGGCTGCCGAAACACATCCCGCTGCACCGGGGCATCAACCGGGTGCGCTTCGAACTGCCGGCCGGGATGAACGGCTATTTCCGGCTGATCTGGTGACCCCGCCCGCCGACGAGGAAGCCCGACGGCGGCACGGTCCTCGCAAGCGGAGACCGCTCAAAGCAGGACCAGGTAGGTGGCGAGCACCACGCCGATCAGCGCCAGTACCAGGTTGACCACGACCCCGGTGTTCAGCCAGTAGCCGGATGGCAGCTCCGGCGCTGCGAGGGTGCGCAGAACCTTTCGGTACTGCCGCACCGACATCAGCAGCATCGCCACGCCGACCAGAATCAGACTCACGCCGATGACGAGCGAGGCGCCGCGGTGCACCGGCTCGGCATTGTTGTGCAGCACGACGTGGAGAAACAGGCCGAAGCGCTCGACCAGAAAGCCGAAGCCCATCAACGACACGGCGGTGCGGTTCCAGGCGAGCAGCGTGCGTTCGGCGGCGAACAGCACGCGGGGATCATTCAGATTCGACATGGCGTTCCTTCGCAAGTGGCAGATGCAGATCGAGGCGCATGGAGAGCGCCGCCCCGCGTGCTGCGCGCCTCGTCGCCGCGGGGGAAACGGCCGACGGGCCGGCCACCCGCATCGCGCTCGTTTGACGACGATCAGCATGTGCATGCGCGCAAGGTTACCGAAGTTTCGCACCGCAGAACATGCCCGTTGGGTGAGGAAACTCTTATCCTTTCCGACATGGACATCAGCCTTCTGATCAGCCGCTATGGCCTGTGGGCGGTGCTTGTCGGCAGCCTGCTCGAAGGCGAGACCCTGCTCGTGCTGGCCGGCTTCGGCGCCCACCGCGGCTATCTCGATTTTCTCGCCGTGGTGGCCGTCGCCTGGCTCGGGGCCGTTCTGGGCGACCAGTTCTGGTTCTGGCTCGGGCGGCGGCATGGCAATGACGTTCTGTCACGCTGGCCGCGGCGAACTGGGGCAATCCGGCGCGCCCTGGATTTGATCGAACGGCATCCGGGCAAGGTGATCATCGCCATGCGCTTCGCCTGGGGCCTGCGCACGGCGCTGCCCATCGCCATCGGCATGAGCGGCGTGCCCAGGCTTCGCTTTCTTCTTCTCAACATGCTTTCCGCCGCGCTCTGGGCGCCGGCGGTCGCGGGCACGGGCTGGCTCTTCGGCGAAGTGCTGGCCCGCCATCTCGGCGACATCCAGCGCATCGAACATTGGGCGGTCCTTGCCCTGGCGCTCATCATTGCGCTCTTCCATGGCGTGCAACGCTGGCGGCAGCGCCGGAAGCCGTAACCTCGCCAAATCGCAAGCTTCGCGGCAGGATGCCGCGAAGTCGGGTGCGCAGCCTTCAGATCACGGCAATACCGCCGCACTCTGATGAAAGGAAAGCACCATGAAACGCACTCCCCGCATGATCACCGTCGTATCGCTCATCGTCGCCCTCGGCACGGGCGCCGCCTTCGCCACCGGGACGGTCAGCTTCCCCGACGAAGTCAAGAGCTCCAGTGTCCGGTTGCCGCGCGGCGTCAAGAAGGCCGATCTCGCCGGCCACGCCAAAATCGACCAGGCGCAGGCCGAGGCCGCCGCGCTGGCCGTCTTGCCCGGCCAGGTCGTCAAGGCCAAACTGGACAACGAGGACGGCTGACGTCAGGCACGCCAAGGGCGTGACGTAAGTCGCCGTCGATGCCGGCAACGGCAAGGTTCTGGCGATGGAAAACGAAGAAGACGACGACCACGAATACTGATCGTCGAAGGGGCCGGCCGCTTGACCGGCCGTCTCCCCGAAGAGAAGTTCGAAACGCGGCACGCCGCCCGCTGATCTGGCAGCACCACCTCAAATGGTGCTCAGTGCAGACGTGAAAAAGCAAGGCGCTTTTTCTCCCAGTAGCACCTCTGCACGGCACATCGGACAGGCTCACGATTTGAGCCTGACGTAATGCAGAATGGGGGCATGCTCAAGTCGCTGCTAATACTTCTGTGGATCTTCGGATTCGTCCTCCAACCATGGCTGATGCTGTCCGCCATTGCAATCGGCATCATCGGGGGAATCTCGAGCAGACTGCCCATCCGAGGGAGAGAGGCGCCGGATGAGCAATCAAGAACCATCGACGGCCGTTTCCCGATTCTCAACGAGGATTGGGTTGGCGCCCTGGTGCTGGCCATCGACGATGCCGAAGTGCTGGAGGTCATCCGCCGACACGGCGCACGCTTTCGCAACCCTGCACGCTATGTGATCGCCCTGGGTCATGGCGAGTATCTGCTCTATGCCGGCGACGGCGAGTTGCTGGACATGTGTGTATTGAAATGAGTTGCGGAGCCAGGAGAAAACATGCAGCCATTCCATCTCAATTTTGCTGCGCCCGGGCACAACCTCACAGGCAACATCCTTACCACACCGCCGGGTTTTCGCCTTGACCCCCCTGAAGCCGGCTGGATCTTCTGCCACATCGAGGGCGCCGATTTCCTCCCGATCCGCATGAGCAATGTTCATCCGCCGCTCGCCGATCTGTGGCTGTGGTCGGTGGCCGTGGCGAGAGGATTGTTGCCGGTGACCGTACGCATCGCCGAGGAGGGGACGGAAGTCCTTTTCGCGGCCGAAGAACTGCCTGAGGGTCGTCTGCACCTCTCGCTCATCCGGCGCGAGGACACGCGTTACTCCTTCGAGCCCGGACGGGTGATCGACGCCATCACCTGGACAGAGGATAAGCGCGCCTTCCTTGCCCGCTGGGGCGCGCTGTGGGCGACATACTGCCTGGATGACACGCTACCTTGGGATGAATGGGAGCGTTTTGAAGAAAAACGATTTCCTGAGCCGATGCGCGACATGCCCTGGGGAGAACTTGCCTACATTCCTGAACTCGAAGCGCCGCCGTGGTCGCTTCCGCAGCGCATCGCCTGGTTTTATCTCTCAATGGCGCACCATCGGTCCCCGATGCCCACAGGACACGGGTATGCCTATGTTGAAGAGCCAGACTGGTGGACTCTGCATCGTATGGCTTTTGCCGAACTTTCGCTCATTGCCGCTCATGCCGCATGGCGAGCGTTGTGCGAAGGTATTCCACCCACAGCCGACGCCTGGCAGCAAATCCAAAAGGCGCGAGAGATGGTTGAGAACTATCGCGAAAATCGCGAGGCACATTCTCTGCCCTTCATGCCGACATTTTCAGTTCCTGTCAGAACCGTTCACCTTGCGGTCCATGAAGCTACGATGGGTTGCCTTGCGCGGCTTCCCATCGGTGCGGGAAGCTTCTTTGCCGGCCAAGAAGGCCATCGCGCCGTGCTCATAGATGCGAAAGGGCGCGACTGGTTGCTCTATTGGGACGATGGCCACATCACGCGGGAGGATGCTTTTCATACCATAGGGCCATTTCCCTGCCGATGGCCGGTGGCGACAGGTCCTCATTTCGACCGGAATACGCTCGATCCGATCGATGCGCGGCGGCTGCGTTTCCTTGAAATCGATGTCTCACCCGTGAATATCGTCTGTCCTGTCTGCGGTTATCCCTGCATGGACGATCATTGGGCAGAAGTCGAATACTGTGAGTTCTGTGGCTTTACGCTTTATAAATACGATGGAAACAGTCCCTTGTCCGACCTAGAAACCCAAGAGGATGGCTCCGGTAATCGGCTGCGACGAACCCTACGCCAATACCGAGAAAATTTCCTGCGCTGGGGCGATGTTCTGCCGCCGGGGTTCCCCCGCAGGAAATTGGGCCGTTGGCGCAAGGTCATGCTGACAAGGACATATCGCCGACTGGCCTGCGAAGCTATGGTCGAATGGGACGCCTGGCTGGAAAATCCCGATCCCGCCCACACGCCGGAAGAGGTCTGGCGGCGCTGGAACCGTTGGCGGGGCATAGAATGATGAACCGGCTGCCTTTCGTGATCGGCGCGGCGGACACGGGCTTGACGGGCCCATATGCCTTTGCCCCCAAATGGACTTTTCAGCGCCGGGGCGAGCGCCAAGTCAGCGCCCGCAAGCGCGCGCGTCATTTGCGCGCACAAAACGGCGAGGCGCTGCGCGGCGTGGCGCTCTATGTCGAGGCAGTCGAGCCGCCGCTAAAAGCCATTCGCCATCTGCTCACCCAACTGGCCCAGGTGGTCTGGATTCATGCCGATCACGACATCGGCTATGCCGAATTGCGGCGCTTCTTTCCCGGTGAGGCGGACGAGGCGAGCATCGATTTCGCCGACGATACGGCCATCCTGGCCTCCCCGCGCGAAGGTACGCGCTGGTTTTTCGGGCGATGGCACGACTGGTTCTGGCAGCGCTACGCCGAGCTGCAGGCGCGGGCGCTGGCCAATGGACGTTACTTCCCGTCACCCGGGCGGCTGTGCGTGCGCCTGGCAGCGGATCGCCGGCTGCGCATCGACCTTGCATACGCACGCGGGTTCTTGCCCGGCAACAAGTGGTATGTGCTTTCCCCCACCGAACGTGGTTTCAGAGGACGATCGTTTTTGCTCACGCCCGATGAACCTCCGCCCCGACATGGGGGTATGCAAGGTTTCTTGCATGAATGCGCGCTGCGCTTTGCCCGGCCGGGCGAATCCGTTCTCATCGTCGATGGCATCCTTCAGGGCCATGACGCCCCACGAGCCATAATTCAGGAAGGCGATGCGCTCGATGCCTGCGCGCTAGGTCGTTATGAATGGCAGCGCGTGAAGCTTTTCTGGCAAGGGCAATATCTGGGGCAGCCCTTTAATGCCCATGCCCAGATGCGCCAATGGCTTTCCGAGCGGAAACCGCTGCGTATCCGCGTGGTGCGCATCGGCCTGCGCTTCCATCCGTTCTGCCCGATGGCTTATGCCGTCTATGCGCCGCGCGAGGATTGACAGGCTCACATCTTGAGCCTCTATGGCCGGACAATGGCCGGCATGACACTTCAAACCGCTTTAGCCGATTTGCCTCTGCCCATGCCCCGGCCGGTATCCCTGCCGCTGTCGCCTTCGCTGCGCGCGCGGCTGTGGCTGTCGGGGCGCGTCTTCGGCCCGCAGGACGATCAGCCGCGCTTGTGGCTGGCCTTGGCCGACGGCCGGGTGCTGGCCTTCCGGCTGCCCGGCGTTGCGCTTGGCGACGACAGGGTGATCCCGCCATTGACGGAAGCGGTGGCGGACGATCTGCGCGGCATGCGTTGGGAAATCGAGCATCCGGCCTTTGGCTGGGCGCAAATCCTTTATGCCGCGCCGGTGTTGCCTGCGCCGCGCAAGGAACATGCTGCGTTCCTCTTCGCGCCTGACTACCGGCGTTTTCTCGCCTGTCTTGATGAGGAGATCATGCAGCTCTTGTTGTCGCTGGAGCGCGAGCCGCATCCGCCGGCGATTACCCGGCGCGATGGCGAAGCACCGCATCCCTTGCCGCGCCTTTATCTCGCCTCGGTGCGCAACTACAACCGTCTCGCTGTTTTGCCGCGAGAGCAGCGCGAGCGGCGCCTGCAGGCGATTGCCCGCTTCCCCGTTTTGGTCGCTCCGATCCTGCTCACCCTGCACCATTCGCCCAATGTCTATGACGGCAAGCGTCATGCCTGGCGGGAAAAAGACACAACGATCGAAGCGGCCATCGATGCAGGACGCGATCTCGCCGGCGCGCTGGCGAAACATTACGGCATCTCCAAGGGTCTCGTGCGTTCGCCGCTGTGCGCGCGGATGTGGCCGGCGCGCGACGGCAATCTGCGCCGCGGCTGGCTCGAGCTCCTCGACGCGCTACCCGCCAACCAGCGGCCGAGTCTCATCGAATTCGAGCGCTGGCAGCTTTATCTCGCCAATTACTTCGCGCTGCTCGGTGAAAACGATCAAGGCCACCCTTTGCCGCAGCCGCCAGTGGTACATCGCGGCGCTTTCCGTCTGGGCTGGAGCCGCACCTGGGAGACGGCGGCGCGGCGTTACGGCAACCTGCATCCGGCCTTGGCCGACTGCCGCGATTTTCTCGACGCCGCACGCGAGCGGGCGGCGGTGCTCGCCCGTCGGCCCTATGGTCCGCCGCTGGGGCGGCTCGCTGCCGGGTGGCTCGCCCGCCATGGGCTGCTGGGGTTGCTTGCTGCTTCCGATCGCTGGCATCGGCTGCGGGCCGACATCGACTGGGCCAAGTGGCAGACAGACATTTCGCTTCCCGCGCTCATCGGTAGCATCGAAGAAGAAGGGAATCGAGCGGAAGAGCTATTGACGCCGCAGGCGCTCGCCCGCGAAGGCGAGGAAATGCGGCATTGCGTCGGAGGCTACTGGCCGGAATGCCTGACGGGCGACCGCATCTTTGCCCTGCGTCTGCAAAACGGCGCGCGCGCGACGGTGCGGTATGAACTGGGACGCCACCCCCATGAACCGGACGTGTCCCGGTATAGGCTGATTCAGCTGCGTGGGCCGAGGAACGCTGAGGTGGATGGCGCCATGAAGGCTTGGGCACACCGCATCGGGGAACGCCTCAATGCCCCCGACATCCGCGCCCGACACATCGAAGTAATGAAGATCGGCGACCCGTTCGCGGCTTCCTTCGCATACGCCCAGCGGCATCACGCCAGGACCAGGTTTGATGAGCGGTCGGAACGCCAACTTGAACGGGTCTGTGCCTGGCTGAATCTCACGCCGCTGCCGCCGGAGGTTTTGCTCGTAGCCCCTGTCGCCGGTTTCCAATACCACGCCGGACCAAAGCTCATCGACCGGCTCGCCCCCGGGCAGGTGCTTCATCTCGTGCGCGAGCCCGACAATCCGCGCGACCCGCTCGCGGTGCGTCTCGACTGGCAGGGCGATAAACTCGGCTACGTGCCGCGGCCGCAGAATGCGGAGATTGCAAGGCGGCTCGATGCAGGCGAGAGGCTTTGCGCTCGCATCACCGAATTCGATACCGAGGCCGAGCCGTGGCGGCAGGTAGAGTACGTTATCGAATCTGCCGCCAAAGGACAGGACGCGCTATAGCATTCCGCACCCGCCGAAGCGAAGCGTGTCAGGCGACACCGTAAATTGACCTCCCAGCGACACGAGGAATTAACGCCCCTCGTTCGCAAGGAGGCCATTGTTGGAAACGAAGCACAGCGAGGTGAATCCCGCACGCCGTCTGGTTTGCGGAGTGCGGGAGAGGTTGGAGCAGGAGGTAGTCACGACGATCGTTCGGTTGGGGCGGTCAGGGTGGGGCGCGATGCGGAG
>CAZGYD010000152.1:0-11199 GCA_964530115.1 uncultured Rhodocyclaceae bacterium
GACCGCGCGGCGCGAGCGTGCGGTGCCAAGCCGATCGGCGAGGGCCCGGGGATGGAATTGCCGAACGGCATCGTCATCAAGGACGTCAGCGCCGACGCCTTCCTGCAGCAAATCCTGTTGCGCCCGGCCGAATACGACGTCATCGCCACGCTCAACCTCAACGGCGATTACATCTCCGACGCGCTGGCGGCCGAGGTCGGCGGCATCGGCATCGCGCCCGGCGCGAATCTCTCCGACACCGTCGCGATGTTCGAGGCGACCCACGGCACCGCGCCGAAGTACGCGGGCAAGGACTACGTCAATCCCGGCTCGCTGATTCTCTCGGCGGAGATGATGCTGCGGCACCTCGGCTGGAAGGAGGCCGCCGACCTGATCATCAAGTCCATGGAGGCGGCGATCGGCGACAAGATCGTCACCTACGACTTCGCCCGGCTCATGGAGGGCGCCACCGAGGTCAAGTGCTCGGCCTTCGGCCAGGCGATGATCGAGCGGATGTAGCTGCGGCGCGGCCGCTGCAACGGTGAGAAAAAAGGGCCTGCCGGTTTCCCGGCAGGCCCTTTGCATTCGGGAAGACCGCTTACGAGGTCTTCTGAATGTTCGACGCCTGCTTGCCCTTCGGGCCCTGCACGACGTCGAAGGAAACTTTTTCTCCTTCCTTCAGGGTCTTGAAGCCGGACATCGAGATCGCGGAGAAGTGAGCGAAGAGATCCTCGCTGCCATCATCCGGGGTGATGAATCCGTAACCCTTGGAGTCGTTGAACCACTTGACGGTACCAGTTGCCATAAACCTCTTTCCATTGAACTAAAAAACACACCGGCGCGAACACGCCGGAACATGTTTGCGTTTCAAGTTCTCTACAGCCTAGGAAGCCAAGCGGTGAATCAGCGTACTGAAGGACAGCGGGCGGTTCCTGAAACAGCACTGCGGTGAGGCTTGAACCAAACACGCTTAGCCTTTTACGCATTTCTCCGTACAGCGTCAAGGGATTTGTTTGCTGCACGACAGCATCCGCAACCCCCGGGGCCGGGCAAAATGAAGCGCCTTATCGCGCCTTTTCCCCTCTTGCCGCCGCTGTTGAAGCCCGCAGGATTCGAATTAGAATCGATTCATGACCACACAGAAGACCGCGCGTGACGGTGGCGTGGTGCTGGAGCCGGAGAAGGCCGGGGTCAAGCCGCCGCCGATGTACAAGGTGCTGTTGCTCAACGATGACTTCACCCCGATGGATTTCGTCGTCGTCGTCCTGGAGAAGTTTTTCGCCATGCCCAGGGAACGTGCGACCGCCGTCATGCTCAAAGTTCACCGCGAGGGCAAGGGCGTGTGCGGTGTATTCCCGCGGGACGTCGCGGCAACGAAGGTGGATCAGGTCACGGCTTTCGCGCGCCGGCACCAGCACCCGCTGGCCTGCGTGATGGAGGAAAACTGAATGATTGCGCAGGAATTGGAAGTCAGTCTGCACATGGCCTTCGTCGAGGCCCGACAGAAGCGCCACGAGTTCATCACCGTCGAGCACCTGCTGCTCGCGCTGCTCGACAATCCCTCGGCCGCCGAGGTGCTGCGCGCCTGCGCGGCCAACATCGTCGAGCTGCGCCGCGAGCTGACCGAGTTCATCGACCGCAACACGCCGACCGTGCCGGGCACCGAGGAAATCGACACCCAGCCGACGCTCGGCTTCCAGCGCGTCATCCAGCGCGCCATCCTCCATGTGCAGTCCTCGGGCAAGAAGGAGGTCACCGGCGCCAACGTCCTCGTCGCCATCTTCGGCGAGAAGGATTCGCACGCCGTCTACTTCCTCCAGAAGCAGGGCATCACGCGGCTCGACGTCGTCAATTACATCTCGCACGGCATCACCAAGCATCCGCAGCCGGCGCACAAGCGCGAGGAATCCCAGGAAGGCGAGGCGGAAGGCCAGCCGCAGGGGGGCGCGCTGGAAAACTTCACCCAGAATCTCAACCAGGCGGCGCTGATGGGCAAGATCGACCCGCTGGTCGGCCGCGAGAAGGAACTCGAGCGCGTGATCCAGACACTCTGCCGCCGACGCAAGAACAATCCGCTCCTGGTCGGCGAGGCCGGCGTCGGCAAGACCGCGATCGCCGAGGGGCTCGCCGCGCGCATCGTCGAGGGCCGCGTCCCCGAGATCCTCGCCAACGCGACGGTCTACGCGCTCGACATGGGCGCGCTGCTCGCCGGCACCAAGTATCGCGGCGACTTCGAGCAGCGGCTGAAAGGCGTGCTCAAGCAGCTTGCGGACAACCCGGACGCGATCCTCTTCATCGACGAGATCCACACCCTGATCGGTGCCGGCGCGGCTTCGGGCGGCACGCTCGACGCCTCGAACCTGCTGAAGCCGGCGCTCTCCTCGGGCGCGCTGAAGTGCATCGGCGCGACGACCTACAACGAGTTCCGCGGCGTGTTCGAAAAGGATCACGCGCTCTCGCGCCGCTTCCAGAAGATCGACGTCAACGAGCCGTCCGTGACCGAGACCGTCTCGATCCTGCGCGGCCTTAAGAGCCGTTTCGAGGAACACCACGGCGTCAAGTACTCGGCGGCCGCGATCACCAACGCGGCGGAACTCTCGGCCAAGTACATCACCGACCGTCACCTGCCGGACAAGGCCATCGACGTCATCGACGAAGCCGGCGCGGCCCAGCGCATCCTGCCCAAGTCGAAGCAGAAGAAGGTCATCGGCAAGCAGGAGATCGAGGAGATCGTCGCCCGGATCGCCCGCATCCCGCCGCAACACGTGTCAGCCGACGACCGCTCGGCGCTGAAGAATCTCGAACGCGACCTGAAGAGCGTCGTCTTCGGCCAGGATCCGGCGATCGAGGCGCTGGCGAAAGCGATCAAGATGTCGCGCTCCGGCCTCGGCAATCCGCAAAAACCCATCGGCTGCTTCCTCTTCTCCGGCCCGACGGGTGTCGGCAAGACCGAGGTCGCCCGCCAGCTCGCCTACTGCATGGGCATCGAGCTGATTCGCTTCGACATGTCCGAATACATGGAGCGCCACACGGTGAGCCGGCTGATCGGCGCGCCGCCGGGCTACGTCGGCTTCGACCAGGGCGGCCTGCTCACCGAGGCCGTCACCAAGAAGCCGCACGCCGTGCTCCTGCTCGACGAGATCGAGAAGGCCCACCCCGACGTCTTCAACATCCTGCTTCAGGTCATGGACCACGGCACGCTGACCGACAACAACGGCCGCAAGGCCGATTTCCGCAACGTCGTGCTGATCATGACCACCAACGCCGGCGCCGAGGCGCTGCAGAAGACGAGCATCGGCTTCACGACCGCCAAGGAGGCCGGTGACGAGATGGCCGACATCAAGCGCATGTTCTCGCCAGAGTTCCGCAACCGCCTCGATGCCATCATCTCGTTCAAGCCGCTCGACACGGAAGTGATCCTGCGCGTGGTCGACAAGTTCCTCATGCAGCTCGAGGGCCAGCTGCACGAGAAGAAGGTCGAGGCGATCTTCACCGACCAGCTTCGCGCCTGGCTCGCCGAGAAGGGCTTCGACCCGCTGATGGGCGCGCGGCCGATGGCGCGCCTGATCCAGGATTCGATCCGCGCGGCGCTCGCCGACGAGCTCTTGTTCGGCCGCTTGCAGCACGGCGGCAAGGTCACCATCGACCTCGACCACGACGGCGGCGGCAGGATCCGGCTGATCTTCGAGGACAGCCCGGAAGCGGCCTCGGAGGCGCCGACTTCAGTCGGCTGAGCTCAGCGCGGCAGCTCGAAGACGACCGGCAGATTCACGGCGACGTCGGCGGCAGCGAGCGCGGCGGGTACGGGGACGCGGGGCAAGGCGGCATCGAGCATCGCCAGCGCGGCCTCGTCGAGCACGGGGTGGCCGCTCGACTTCGTCAGTGCCACGCCCCGCCGGATTCCGCCCGATGCCAGCATCACCTGGACCTCGGCCGTGCCCTCCCATCCTTCGGCGACCGCCTGACGCGGATAGAGGCGGAAGCGCCTCGCCTCGCGCGCGAGCGCGAGCCGGTAACCCCGCAGGGCCTCGGGGTCGATGCCTTCCCCGGGCGAAAGGGATGAAGCGAGCGGCTCGATCCGCGCTTCGCCGGGCGCCGGGCCGGCCATAGAACCGGTTTCGGCATTCGCGGTCGAAAGGGATGTCGTGAGGGCCACCGGCAGCGGCGCCGGCGGCGGTTCGGCGGCGCGGACTGTCGTCGGCGCATGCACGTCCGGTCTCCGCAGTGCCGCGGGCGCGCGCTCCGGCGGGGCACTCGCCTCCCGAGAAGGCGCCGCCGGCCGCGGTGCGGCGACGGGCCTGAGCACGGCATGAAGCACCGGGGCAGCCACGGCCTCCTGTCGTTGCGGAACCGACGGCCACAGCAGCAGCCCGTGGATGGCGAGGGAGACGGCCAGCGCCCGGGCGAATCCGGCTCTATCGGCCCGGTCGCCGGCCCGGATCACGATAGGCAAAGTCTTCGGGCTCTGTTAGATTGACGCGACTTTTCAATTCTAAGGCATGAGCACAGGCACTCCGCCCCATCCGCTGATCCTCACGCTCGACCAGCACGGCGTCCCCCATCGCTGGGTCAACTGGCAGCACGCCTGCTTCTACTATGCCAAGGGGCTCGTCGCCTGGGCGATCGGCGAGCACCATTTCGTCTTTCATGGCGGTACCAACCGCGTCACCGGCCGCCGTTCGGAGATCGAGGCCAACAGCATCATCGCCATCAAGGGCAAGGCGCTCGCGGGCAAGTCGCTCGACAAGGTGCCGCCGCTGTCGAACCGCGAGCTCTTCCACCGTGACCGGCACATGTGCGCCTACTGCGGCATCGAGTTGCCCGGCCAGCGGCTCACGCGCGACCACATCGTGCCGCTCGTCCAGGGCGGACGCGACACCTGGATGAACGTGGTCACGGCCTGCCGCGCCTGCAACCAGGCGAAGAGCGGCCGCACGCCCGAGCAGGCCGGCATGGAGCTCCTCTACGCGCCCTATGTGCCGAACAAGGCCGAGTACCTGATCCTCAGCAACCGGAACATCCTCGCCGACCAGATGGATTTCCTGGCCCGGCACGTGCCCAGCGCGAGCCGCATCCGGCTTTGACGCGGCAGGCACGGTCCGTCACCTTTTTCGTCCAGAAGCCGTTGAAGCCCGCAAAGTCCCTGACGTCCTGGCGCAAGCACTGGGCGCACCGCTTCGGCACCGCGCCCTTCCTGCCCATGTCGCGCGCCGAGATGGAGGCGCTCGGCTGGGATTCGTGCGACGTGATCATCGTCACCGGCGATGCCTATGTCGATCATCCCAGCTTCGGCATGGCGCTGGTCGGCCGGCTGCTGGAGGCGCAAGGTTTCCGGGTTGGCATCATCAGCCAGCCCGACTGGCACTCGGCCGAGGCCTTTCGTGCGCTGGGCAAACCCAACCTGTTCTTCGGTGTCACGGCCGGCAACATGGATTCGATGGTGAACCGCTACACGGCCGACCGGCGCATCCGCTCCGACGACGCCTACACGCCGGATGCCGCGCCGGACCGGCGGCCCGACCGGGCGACGCTCGTCTATGCGCAGCGCTGCCGCGAAGCGTTCGCCGACGTGCCCGTGGTCATCGGCGGCATCGAAGCATCACTTCGCCGCATCGCCCACTACGACTACTGGTCGGACAAGGTCCGCCGCTCCATCCTCGCCGACAGCAAGGCCGACCTGCTGCTCTATGGCAACGCCGAGCGCGCGCTCGTGGAACTCGCGCACCGCCTGGCCAAGAGAGAAAAGATCGCCGACATCCGCGACCTGCGCGGTTCCGCGTTCATGGTGCCGCGCGGCTGGACGCCGGAAGCGTGGAAACTCAGCCGCGGTGACACGCCAGCCGGCCGCGAGCAGACGGTGGTCCGGCTGCCCGCCTACGAAGAGGTCAGGGACGATGCCGTGCGCTATGCCGAGGCCTCGCGCGTCTTCCATCTCGAATCGAATCCCGGCAACGCCCGCTGTCTCGTCCAGGCGCACGGCGACCGCGACGTCTGGCTCAACCCGCCGCCGATCCCGCTCACCACCGCTGAGATGGACCACGTCTACGGTCTACCTTACGCCCGCGCGCCGCACCCCGCCTACGGCACGGCGCGCATCCCGGCCTGGGAGATGATCCGCTTCTCCGTGAACATCATGCGCGGCTGCTTCGGCGGCTGCACCTTCTGTTCGATCACCGAGCACGAGGGGCGCATCATCCAGAGCCGCTCCGAAAAATCGATCCTGCGCGAGATCGAGGAGATCCGCGACAAGGTGCCGGGCTTCACCGGCGTGATCTCCGACCTCGGCGGGCCGACCGCCAACATGTACCGCATGGCCTGCAAGGACCCGAAGATCGAATCGGCCTGCCGGCGGCTCTCCTGCGTCTATCCCGGCATCTGCGAAAACCTCGACACCGACCATTCGGCGCTCGTTCATCTCTACCGCGAAGCGCGCCGGCTGCCGGGCGTGAAGAAGGTGCTGATCGGCTCGGGCCTGCGCTACGACCTCGCGGTGCGCTCGCCCGAATACGTGAAGGAACTGGTCACCCACCACGTCGGCGGCTATCTGAAGATCGCGCCCGAGCACACCGAAGCCGGCCCGCTCTCGAAGATGATGAAGCCCGGCATCGACAGCTACGAGAAGTTCAAGCGCCTGTTCGATGCGGCCTCGAAGGCGGCCGGCAAGGAGCAGTATCTGATCCCCTACTTCATCGCCGCGCACCCGGGGACGACCGACGAAGACATGCTCGAGCTCGCGCTCTGGCTCAAGCGCAACGACTTCCGCCTCGACCAGGTGCAGACCTTCCTGCCGACACCGCTGGCCATCGCCACGGCGATGTGGCACACGGAGAAAAACCCGCTCAAGCGCGATCCGGACAGCGAACACGTCACCGTCGCCCGCGGCCAGCGGCAGCGCCGGCTGCACAAGGCCTTCCTGAGATACCACGATCCGGCCAACTGGCCGCTGCTGCGGGAAGCGCTGAAGAGAATGGGTCGCGCCGACCTGATCGGCAACGGCAAGCGGCATCTGGTCCCGGCCTGGCAGCCGGCTGTTGACGCCGGCGAACGCCGGTCTAAGATGTCGGGGCAGTCAAAACAACGACAACCAGACCAGACAAGGAGGAGACACCGATGAGCAGACTGTTTACCATCTTCTGGCCTTCATTCCTGATCGCCGGCCTCGCCGAGATCCTGTTCTTTACGATCGTCGATCCGCAGGAACTCTATCTGCTCGGCCAGCCCGTGAGCCTGT
This sequence comes from uncultured Rhodocyclaceae bacterium, assembly GCA_964530115.1. Lineage (GTDB taxonomy): Bacteria > Pseudomonadota > Gammaproteobacteria > Burkholderiales > Rhodocyclaceae > Fen-999. The sequence continues at coordinate 7,211 of CAZGYD010000152.1, forward strand.
CGCCCATCGCCACCTACTCGATCGGCTTCTTCGCCTTCTGGGCGATCTGCGCCGCCTCGAGCTGGGCCACCTGCTTTTTCCAGCGCAGCGGCCGCGAGATCAACGAGGAAACGATCCAGCACACCGCGCCCACCGCCTGAGCGGCGGGCGACGATGTCGATCGGCGAGGCCCGCGCGAGCGGCGGCGGCGCCCCGCCGTGCCGGTGTGCTCAGACGCAGCCGGTCGGCTTGGGCATGCCCGCGTAGCGGGCCGCCTGCTTGGCCGGGCCGTAGGGGAAGAGCTCGAACAGGAATTTCTTGTCGGCCCACTCCTCGCCGAGATCGTTGCCGACCAGCTTGGTCATCACCCGCAGGTTCGGGGCGGTGCCGTTTTCCTCGTAGTAGGCACGGATCCACTTGAGCAGCTGCCAGTGCCGCTCGGTGAGCTGGAGCTGGTCCTGCTGCGCCAGATATTCGGCGACTTCCTCGGACCAGTCGGCGAGGTTCGCCAGGTAGCCTTCCGCGTCGGTTTCGATCTCTCTGCCGTTGACGTTGATCATGATGTTCTCTCCATCGTTGGGGTTGGGGGTTTATTTTCCGACGATTTTAGTCGGCTATTTTCCGCTGTCAAGCACCCGGCCGCCGGAAACGCGCACGATCCCGGCCAGGTCGCGGTGGTGCTCGATTTCCGCGAAGCCCGCCGCCGCGAGGAGCGCGGCGACGGCCTCGGCCTGGTCGTGGCCATGCTCGAGCAGCAGCCAGCCGCCGGGGCGCAGATGCCGTGGCGCCCCGGCGACGATGCGGCGGATCGCCCCAAGCCCGTCCGTCCCCGAGACCAGCGCGCCCACCGGCTCGAAGGCGAGATCGCGCAGATGCGGGTCGCCCTCGGCGACATAGGGCGGGTTGCCGACGACGAGATCGAAGCGACCCTCGATGGCCGAGAACCAGTCGCTTTCGACGAAGCGCACGCCGGCGCCCAGCCGTTCGGCATTCGCCCGCGCGACGGCGAGCGCTTCGGGCGAGATGTCCGCGGCGGTGACCGGGAATCCCGTCTCCAGCGCCAGGGTGATGGCGACGCAGCCGCTGCCGGCGCCAAGGTCGAGGATCGCTGGCGTGTTACGACGGCTGAGTTTCGACAGGGCCGCCTCCACCAGCAGTTCGGTCTCCGGCCGCGGGATGAGCACCGCGGGCGTGACCGCGAACTCGCGCCCGTAGAACTCGCGGCGGCCGACGAGGTAGGCGACCGGCTCGCCCGCCGCGCGCCGCGCCACCAGCGCGGCGTATTGCAACGCCTGGGTTTCGTCGAGCCACCGCTCCGGGTGGGCGACGATTTCGGCGGCGGCGCAGCCGAGCACGTGGCGCAGCAGCAACTTCGCCTCGGCCGCGGCGATGCGCCCCCGCGCCTGCGCCAGCGCTTCGCCGACGGTCATTCGGAAAGCGCGGCGAGCTGCTCGGCCTGGTGCTCGGCGGTGAGCGCCGCGATCAGTTCGTCGAGATCGCCGTCCATCACCGACTGGAGCTTGTAGAGCGTCAGGTTGATGCGGTGGTCGGTGACCCGGCCCTGCGGGAAGTTGTAGGTGCGGATGCGTTCGGAGCGGTCGCCGCTGCCGATCAGGCTCTTGCGCGTCGAGGCGATCTTCTGCTGCTGCTCCCGCAACTGCGCGTCGCGGATGCGCGCGGCGAGGATCGCCATCGCCTGCGCCTTGTTGCGGTGCTGCGAGCGGTCGTCCTGGCATTCCACCACCATGCCGGTGGGCAGGTGGGTGATGCGCACGGCACTGTCGGTCTTGTTGATGTGCTGACCGCCGGCACCGCTGGCGCGGAAGGTGTCGATCTTGAGGTCGGCCGGGTTGATCTCCACCTCCCCGACCTCATCGGCCTCGGGCATCACCGCCACGGTGCAGGCCGAGGTGTGGATGCGGCCCTGCGATTCGGTCTCCGGCACACGCTGTACGCGGTGGCCGCCGGATTCGAATTTGAGCCGGGAGTAGGCGCCCTGGCCGCTGACCTTGCAGATCACCTCCTTGTAGCCGCCCACCTCGCCGGGGCTCTCGGACAGCAGCTCCACCCGCCAGCCCTGACGCTCGGCATAGCGGGTGTACATGCGCAGGAGGTCGCCGGCGAAAAGGGCGGATTCGTTGCCGCCAGCGCCGGCGCGGATCTCGAGGAAGAGGTTGCGCTCGTCGTTGGGGTCGCGCGGCAGCAGCAGGACCTGCAGGGCCCGCTCCAGCTCGGCAAGACGCGCCGCGGCCGCAGCCTGCTCCTCCTGCGCGAGTTCGCGCATCTCGGGGTCGGCAAGCCAGCCCTCGGCGGCCTCGAGGTCCTGCCGGGCCTGACGCCAGGCGCGGTAATGTTCCACCAGCGGCGTCAGTTCGGCATGTTCGCGTGACAGACGGCGATAGCTCTCCATGTCGGCCGTGGCGTCCTGCTGGGCCAGCAGACCGTTGAGTTCCTCCAGGCGGTCGGAGAGCCGGTCGAGCTTGTCGATGAGGGTAGGGTTCATGCGAACGCTTTGATCGTTCCGCAGCCATGCCGGCTGCGAACTGCCGCCAGCCGGCTAGTCGTTGTGCAGGTTGTAAAGCCGGTGGACGAGCCGGGTCAGTTCGTCCCGTTCGTTGGCGCCGGCCTGGTTCAGGGCGCTGCTTGGGTCGTGCAGGTACTTGTTCATCAGCGCCCGGCTCATGGCCTCCAGGACCTGCGTCGGGTCCTCGCCGCGCGCCAGCATCTTGTGCGCCTTTTCCAGCTCGTGCCGGCGCAGGCGCTCGGCGCGGTCGCGCAACGCCCGCAGGGTGGGCACCGCACGGCGGCTGTCCACCCAGTGCATGAATTCGTGCACGCTGGCGTCGATGATGGCCTCGGCCTGGACGACCTGCGCCTGGCGGGCATCCTGGCCATCGCGCACCACCTCGCCGAGATCGTCGACCGTGTAGAGGAAGACATCGCTGAGTTCCCCGACCTCGGGCTCGATGTCGCGCGGTACGGCCAGGTCCACCATGAACATGGGCCGGTGCTTGCGCAGCTTGACGGCGCGCTCGACCAGACCCAGGCCGATGATGGGCAGGGGGCTCGCGGTGGAGGTGATGAGGATGTCGAAATCGGGCAGCAGCTCGGGCAGGGCGTTGAGCGCCGCCGCCTCGCCACCGAAGCGCTTGGCCAGCTCCCGCGCCCGTTCCTGGGTCCGGTTCACCACCATCAGCCGGCGGGGTTTGCGGGCGGCGAAATGGGTGGCGACCAGTTCGATCATCTCGCCCGCGCCGACGAAAAGCACCGCCTGCTCGGACAGATCGGCAAAGATGCGCGCGGCCAGGGTGACCGCGGCGGCGGACATGGAGACGGTGTTGGCGCCGATCTCGGTGGCGGAGCGGACCTCCTTGGCCACGGAGAAGGTGCGCTGGAACAGCTTGTTGAGCATCAGGCCCAGGGTGCCGGCGGCCTGGGCCTTGTCGGCCGCCTGCTTCATCTGGCCCAGGATCTGGGTCTCCCCGAGCACCATGGAGTCCAGGCCGGAGGCCACCCGGAAGGCATGCTTCACCGCCTGATCGCCCGGCAGCAGGTAGAGGTAGGGCTTGACCTCACGCGGCTCCAAGCGGTGGAAGCGGCTCATCCACTCGACCACGCCTTCCGGCTCGGCGGCGCTGCAATAGATCTCGGTGCGGTTACAGGTGGACAGGATGGCCGCTTCGCGCGCCACCTCGCGCCCGGTCACGTCCACCAGCGCATGGGGCAGGACCTCGGCCGGAAAGGCCACCCGCTCCCGGATCGCCACCGGGGCCGTGTGATGGTTCACGCCGCAGGCGAGGAGCTGCATGTCGTTGATATCGCGTTGGGAAATGGGCCGCATTGTACTACCAACGGCGCAGCGTGCACCTCAGGGTCAGAAGTGGTCTTTTTCATCCCAGGGGCTGGGTCGCCTCGCCGGCTTTGCGGGCGAAGGTGGCGCCTCCTTGACGGGGGCGATCTGCTCCGCGGGGGCAGGCGCCGGCGGAGGTTCGGCTGCCGGCGCCTGCCCC
>CAZGYD010000153.1:0-1312 GCA_964530115.1 uncultured Rhodocyclaceae bacterium
AATGGTTCTGTGAACATTACGTGCAACAGGTTCACTGCTCGTCGATACGATGACGTGTCGATCTATCTTGCGGACCTTGACAACAAAGTCCTGCATGTCGCCTTGGATTATAATTACGTCTTTCATTTCTTTTTACTCTTGCTCATATATGATTTCATTCGCAACACCTGGTTAACCCGTGAGCGTAGCGAGTCGGGTTAACCGGATGTTATGTTGCCTTGTATTATTTACCATCTTCCTCTTATTTCAGTTTTACTGGTCGGTAATCTGTATAAATTCCCACCCTTTACTACACCAAGATATTCTTCAACAATTTCACAATCATATGGCCATATTGATGTTGATGAAGACATGTAGATTTTCCCATCGAGACATCTGATATACGTGCCATTTGCGTTTGATCCAGTAGATTCAATATCTTCCATCCGAATTGAAAAATACTCGATAAGAAATGAAATCATGTTGTCCATATTTGTGTCCCCCATTTTCCAGCCAACATAACATTTGGATAACTTGCAACGCGCAAGCGTTGTCAAGTTGATCCAGTTGTTAGGTACTCTTTGTCTCGTTCAATGCGAACACGACTTCCGCATCTTCCCACCATCCAAACTTACATTCTTTTTTGTACGACTTCTTTTTGAAAAAGTAGATTCTGAGTTGCCCTTCCTTTTTTCTTATTTCAATGTACTGAAATGAAGTAAACGCATTTACGGACATTGATGCATATTCTTCTTGTGCAATGTCTATAAAATTGTTTTCTTCGTAATCAGCATAAACTCTAAACCTGTCATTACTGTTTAGCTTTATATTCATTCTTTTCCTCCCGTTCGATGTCGGTATAGGCGCTTGCGCTTATACCGCTAGAGAATCCGTCGAACATTGAGTTGACCTGCAGGCGTTAGCTTGTCAGGTCGAACTCGTTGTTAGCCACCCCATTGGAGCGACGAACAAGCTCTTGTTTGTGTGCCCCAAAAAACTTATCCAGTGTTGCTATATCTGTAAACATTCTTTCTGTGCCGCTGGCTCCTGTACATTCAATCTGTACTTCTTCGCCAGTAATCCAGATGGAAAAGTGTCCAAAATCAATCATTGATTCAGGTTTTTTGAAGTTCTCCGAAAACCAGTGGTTTATTTCCATGCAATCCTCCAATGGGGTGGCTAACATTTGCTTAACCTGCATCCGTTTCCACAAGATAACTGTCATCCGTGATACAGACGAGCTCGCCCCTGTCGCAATCCAGTATCCTCTGGGTGAACCTGCGCTCGTCATCCTGCACCTGGTAGTATACAATTCTACCTATCATATGCCTTG
>CAZGYD010000154.1:0-16145 GCA_964530115.1 uncultured Rhodocyclaceae bacterium
CGGAAGGCGGGCTTCGGTCTGGACGCAGTAAAATTGAGGAAGTACTGGGCGACGGATGCGGCATTGGGCGTTGCCTTGCTTGCCTACCACCGGATGAGCTTGTTACGGCAAGCGTGCCTGCGTAGCAGAATCCAGCATACCCTTTCCGCCCTTCTCGGTCTGGTGCTGGCCCTCGGCGGTGCGTGGCACCAGGACGCCAGGCAGAACCGCCTGATGCTGTCCGTACCCCGCCGAAAACGCGCCTGGTTCGCCGGACTCTGTGCCAACGCTTCGGCTCCGCCTGTCATTCATGCTCTGCAGAATCGCTAATGGACAATCTGGGATGAATGCACACACCCACCGGCCATTTCGCATTCTCGGCGTCCAGCAGATCGCCATCGGCGGCCTCTCGAAGGACAGGCTGCGCACGCTTTGGGTCGACATGCTGGGGCTCGCCGTCACCGGCAACTTCGTCTCCGAGCGCGAAAATGTCGATGAGGACATCTGCGCGATCGGCCGCGGCGCGCACAAGGTCGAGGTCGACCTGATGCAGCCGCTCGACCCCGAGAAGAAGCCCGCGGTGCATGCGACGCCCCTCAATCACGTCGGCCTCTGGGTCGACGACCTGCCCAAGGCCGTCGAATGGCTGACGGCGCAGGGCGTGCGCTTCGCCCCGGGGGGCATCCGCAAGGGCGCCGCGGGCTACGACATCTGCTTCCTGCACCCGAAGGCCAGCGAGGAGTTCCCGATCGCCGGCGAGGGCGTGCTCATCGAACTCGTGCAGGCGCCGCCCGAGGTGATCCAGGCGCTGGGCTAACGAAACGCTGAATCGAGTTGCCGCCTACCCCGCAGCGCTGCATTGCGCGGAACATGGCCAGCGTTTCGCCAGGTCTCGGTTCCTGCGCCAATCGCCATGTGCTCCTTGCACTGCCTCCCGCTCGCGGCTTTCTTCAGCGTTTCCCCAACGGCAGTCGCCGATCATGCGACGGTGGCGCCAGCGGCACAACGGGATGCGATCACCCACCTTGGGGCGCCCGACACCCGGTACCGTCATCTTGCCGGACTGCACGTCCGGGCCCGCAAGCCGGCGGAAAAGACGTTCGTTTTCGTCATGCGGTTTCTCCCGAGCGATCAAGCGGGGGCGCGGCCTCGCGGCCGCGCCTTTCTCCCTGGGGCGGGTGATTTACCAGCTCAACGTGCCATTCAAGGTGACGGTGCCACTCGCAAACGCGGCGGGGGCCAGCGGCGTGTTGGTGAACGTCACCCGCCGGTTGGCGGTGTCGATCGTCACCCCTTTCTGATCCGAGGAGGTGAGCATCACCGACCACTGTCCGTTGTTGTAATAGAGATGCACGAGATTGGCAGCCACGCTCAGCGAGAACATTTCATTCACTTCCCATTTGAGCGGCATGGTGCTGCTCGCGGGGAGGGTCGTCGGCGTGAACGTGGTCGGCACGGCACCGCCAAAGAAGGGCGCGGTCGAGGAGGCACCGCCGCCGAGCGTCACGGTTCCCCCGGCGCTGCCGCCACCACTGCTTCCGCTGGAGCTGCCACCGCCGGAACCGCCACTGCCCGCGGAACTGCCGCCGGTGCTGCCTTCCTTCGTCAGCACCATGACGACGCTGCCCCAGGCGCTGCCGGTCGTGTCGTCGAAGCGCAAGGCGAGCGCGAGGTATTTCCCGTCCGCGTCGGCGAAGAAGCCCCGCGCATAGACGTAGTGCTGCGATCTGCCGTTGTCGCAGCGGCCGATCCGGTCGTTGCCGCTGACCGTAGCGTCCGTCGCACCGATGCTGATCTGCGATGACGACGGGCTGGCAGTGCCGCCGGTGGTCTGGATGGTGCAGACGATGCCTCCGAGCGGGAACTGGAGATCCAGGGCCACCTTCTTCGCGCCGAAGTCTACCGCGACGTTGCCGGAAACTTCGCCGAGCCCCCCCAGGTTCGTCGTGTAATTGCTCCAGGTCATCTGTGTCTGCGCGGTGATCGCGTAGGCGGCCTGGCCGCTGCCGGGGATGGCGCTCGATGCCGTACCGACGGCGTAATGGAAGCCTCCATACAGCCTGAGCGTCAGCGCCGGCATGGTGAAGAAGGTGCCCGCCCAGGTGCCGTCGTGCCAGCGGCCGATGGTGACGACGCCGTTTCCCCAGAGGTCGGCGTTTTTCATCGTGCCGATGCTCGGTGACTCCTGCGGGTTGGTGTTCCAGGTGTAAGCGGTCAGTCCGCCGTTGACGGCATCGAAGGTGGCGGTGACGTCGTTGCGGCCGTCGATGCCGACCTGGTAGCCGCTGTAGGCGATGTGATAGCCGGACCCCGACGAAAGCACCGGGGCGGTGTTGCTCCCGCCGCTGCCGCTCCCACCGGTTCCCCCGGCGCTGCTGCCACCGCCGCTGCTGCTTCCACCACTGCTTCCGGCGCCGGACCCGCTGGTGTGGTTCGCGTAAGCCGTGTTGAGCGCCGTGGCCAAGGTCTGCACCGCGTTGGCGAAATTCGCTGAATAGGCCGCCGCCAGCAGTTGGCCGTAATCCATGCCGCTGCTGGCGAGCGCATCGGCCAGCGCTTCGAGGATGTCGTCCATGGTGTTGCCGGCCCTGGCCTGGAAGGAGTCGCGGATCGGATCGAGACTCTGTAGGGCCGGCAGGTTGAGCGCGGTCTTGATGTTGCCGACGGCCGTGCCGACGGCCGTGGAAGTGATCGCCTGCCAGGCGCTCGGACCGAGGCCCGCGAACCAGTTCGCCGGATCGACGCCGACAAGGTTCGCGACCACGAGGTCGGTGAGCGGCGTGACATTGACGGTGCCGATCTCGTAGGCGAGCGAGTGGAGATTCTGCCCGCCGCCGGCGCTAACCTGCACCGCACACGGCAGAGTGTGCCCCGAGAGCGTCACGCTCCACTGGCCGTCGCTGGCCGTGGTCGTCTGCAGATCGCTGCCGCCCGCGCACTTGACGGTGATCGCGCCATTGGCGATCGGCGCCCCCGTCGCCGCCGTGCCGCTCAGACTGCCGGTCGTCCCGGCGCCCGTCTCATCGTCCCAGATCGAGCAGGCGTTCAACATGAGCGCCGTCGAGGCGATGGCAAATATCCTGGTTCCTTTCTTCATCTTCCTTCCTCTCTGTATCTTGTTTGCGCACCTTTCCGTTCCAGTGCCCGACGGTTCACGGTTTTCCTTTTCACCCCGAGATCCAGGGATCGCCGTCATCACGCACTTGCGCTAAAAATCTATTTGATAGCCAATGCTGCTAACAATCCCGCGATCTCGGGGGAACCGACGTAAATGAAAAGTTTTTTCGCATCGGCGGAACGTCGTTCGTCATGGCCGGTTCTACGCCTGCCGAGCTGGAGCGCATACGCGCTGATCGCCGTCATCGCCGCGCTGACTTTCGGCGCGGTCTCGCTGGCGGCGGCACCGCCGTATCTCGGCGTCCACCTTGCAGCTACCGATGCAGGTGACGAAGTCGTCGTGCAGCACGCGCCCGCGGGTGCGGGCATTCCCGAAGGTGCGCGCGTCTCGTTCGTGAAGGGTGGCGATGGGGAGCCGTTCGCGTTACGGGCTACCGACGTGATCGAAGATCCGGACCAGTTGCCGGGCTACCCGGAGATGGACGAATTCTTCGCCCGTCAGGCGCGCCTCTACGGAATTCTGCGAACGGGTGAGGTGGAACTGGGCTGGAAGACGGCCGACGGAGAAGAAGGTGTGTCGACACTGCGCACCGGCTCGCGGCCGCTGACAGACTTGCCGGCGGTCTTCTGGTTCCAGCTCGCGGTCGGTTTCGTCGGGCTGGCGATCTCGGTCTGGGTGTTCGTCCTGCGTCCGCGAGAGGCCGGCGCGCGCTGCTTCGTGCTGACCGGATTGAGCTTTCCACTGTCGACGACGAGCGCGGCCATCTACAGCGCTCGGGAACTCGCGCTGCCGGAAGAAGTGTTCCGGCTGCTCTCGCTTACCAATCATTTTGGTGCCACGGCATTCGGCATGGCCCTGGTCGCCCTGTTTGCGGTTTATCCGCAGCGGCTGATCCACACCCGGTGGCTGATCGTGCTCCCGGTGGTCTTCGTGCCGTGGTTTCTCGCCGATGCGCTGCGTCTGGCGCCGGATCTCAACTGGGGCGTGCGCATACCGCTCTTGATCGAGCTGGGCCTGGCTGCCGGATTCGCCGCCTGGCAATGGCGCGCCAGCCGCGGTGAGCCGCTGGCGCGCGCGGCGCTGCGGTGGTTCGTCCTCTCCACGCTGGTCGGATGCAGCCTGTTCATCCTCTTCGTACCGCTCTACAGCACGATCGGACTGTTGCCGCCCCTGTCGCAGGGCTATGCCTTCGGCTTCTTCCTGACGATGTATCTCGGCATCGCGCTTGGCTTGCGGCGCTATCGTTTGTTCGACATCGATCGCTGGGCATTCCGCATCGCCGTCTGGATCGCCGGTGCTGCCGCGGTGATCGCGCTCGACGTTGCGCTGGTGCTCCTGGGGCTGCAACAGATGTTGTCGCTCGGCGTTGCCGTGCTGATCGCCGGTTGGCTTTACTTCCCGATACGCCAGTGGCTGTGGCAACGGATCGTCGGCCGGCACGAGGTGCGTCCGGAAATGCTGTTGCCGCAGCTCTCGGGATTCGCCTTCCTGCCCGATGCGTCCCGGCGCGAACGGCACTGGGACGAGGTGCTGCGCCGCGTCTTCGCTCCGCTCGAGATCGCGCCAGGGCCGTGGACGACGAGGCAGGCGAGGGTAGTCGAGGACGGCCTGGCGCTGAGCCTGCCAGCGATCGAGGGACTTCAGCCGCGCACCTTACGCTTTGCCGATGTCGGTCGGCGGCTGTTCTCGACGAGCGACGCGCGTCTGGCCGACACCTTGTGTGATCTGGTCGGAAGGATCCTGAGCGGCCGTCTCGACCACGAACAGGTCGTGCGCAACGAGCGCCAGCGGCTCGCGCGCGACCTCCATGACAACCTCGGCGCCCGGCTGCTGCGTCTGATCCATCATCTGCGCGGCTCGCCGGACGTCGAGCTGGCGCGCGAAGCAATGCGGGATTTGCGCGATGCCATCGCCGCGATCGATGCCGCGCCGCAGCCGCTGTCCGAGGCGCTCGCCGACTGGCGGGCGGAGGCCGACGGCCGCTGTGCGGCCGCGCAGGTCGAACTGCGTTGGCATCAGGCAGAGCTGCCGGAGCTGCTCCTGAATCCACGGCGCAAGGCGGCGCTCGGGGCGATGTTGCGCGAGGCCGTGACCAATGCGCTCAAGCATGCGCGTCCCAGTCTCCTGCAGGTGGACATCGGCGACGAGGCCGGCTGGCTGACACTGGCCGTCCAGAACGATGGTGCCGACGGTGGGCCGGCGAGCTGGAAAGAGGGCTACGGCCTGCGCAGCATCCGCGCTCGCCTGCATGACGCCAACGGCACGATGCAGACTGCCGGCGCAGACGGCATGGTGCGGCTGACATTGCGCGTACCCATGGAGAGACTGCAGGCATGAAGGCGCTGATCGTCGAGGACGTTCCCGAATCGCAAGACTTGCTGTGCGAAATCGCGACCGCCGCTTTTCCGGGCATCGTCTGCGTATGCGTGGCGGAAGTGCGGCCGGCGCTGGCGCTCTTGGGCACGCCGTTCCGGCTGGCGCTAGTCGATCTCTCGTTGCCGGATGGAACGGGCCTTGATGTCTTGCGCCAGCTGGTGCCGCGCCAGCCGGAATGCACGGTCGTGGTGGCCACCATCCATGACGACGACGAGCACGTCTTCTCGGCCCTGCGTGCCGGCGCGCACGGCTATCTGCACAAGGACGAACCGCCTGATCGGCTCGTGGCGCAACTGCAAGGCATCCGCGAGGGACGGCCGCCGCTGTCGCCGGCCATCGCACGCCGTATCCTCGGCTATTTCCATCAGCCGCAGCCAGTACCGGCCGCAGAGCCGACCATCGATCTGACGCCGCGCGAGCGCGAAGTACTCTCCCTGCTCGGCCGGGGGTTGAGCATCGCCGTGATCGCGCGCGAGCTGGCCATTTCGCCCTACACCGTCGGCGACCACGTCAAGAACATCTATCGGAAGCTCGACATCACCTCGCGCGCGGAAGCGGCGCTCCAGGCCAGGGATCTCGGGTTGTTGTGATATGGGCGGTGCGCGGCGGTACGTTGCCCCTCTCGGTGTGCAACTCGCGTTGCCGGGCGATTCCCGGGGCGGCTGCGGCTTTCGGGCCGGCGTGTTACCGGGACTGAGTTTCGAGCCCGGCCTCGCCGGCGGTCAAGAATTCAATGCAGCGCCGACAGATAGTCGGCCACGGCCTGGATGTCGGCGTCCTTGAGCGCCGCCGTCATCGCCAGCATTTCCGGCTCGAGGCGGGTGCCGGTCCGGTTGCGGTAGGCGGTCAGCGCTTTCACGAGATAGACGTGCTGCTGTCCCGCGAGCCGCGGGAAGCGCTCGCCGCCCAGCGCCTGATCGCCGTGGCAGCGCGCACAGACGCGCCGATAGACGGCCTTGCCGGCCTCGGCCGGTGGCCCCGACTTCGCGGGCCTGACCTGTTGGCCGGCGTAGAAGACCACGAGATTGAGGCGCTCCGTTTCGCTGAGCAGGCGGATCGCCGGTTCCATCCATGGATCCTTGCGCTCGCCCGAGTGGAACTTGTTGATCTGGTTGAGCAGATACACCGCGTTCTGGCCGGCCAGGTTCGGCACTTCGCCCAGGGGGCTGTTGCCGTCGGCGCCGTGGCAGTTGGCGCAGAAGGTGGAGACTTTGCGGCCGGCGTCGGCAGCCGCGGCCCGGGCGGCGGGGCTTGCGAGCACCTGCGCGAGCTTCTCGGCGGACTGGGCCCATGCGACCGGGATGGCCAATAACAGGGCCGCTCCTGACAGGAGGGCCCGCGTGCGACGACGATGGAGTCGATGCATGCTTTTTCCCTGGATATCCTCGAACCTGTTGACGGGATATCGGCAATTCTTGTCGGAAATCAAGGAAATTACGCCGGAAAAACCGGGAGTCCGGGCCGGAGCCGGCTTCCAGAGGGCCCGGTGCCCCGTTTACGGCACTTCCGAGCGGTGCATCCTGGCGAGGATGGCCTGGGTGCGCCGGTTCATGTAGTCGGACCAGGGATTCCGTTCGTAACGGCGCGGCGCCGGCAGCATGACCGCGAGCCGGGCGGCCTGCTCGGGCGAGAGGCTGGCGGCGCCGGTGCCGAAATAGCGCTGCGCCGCGGCCTCGGCGCCGAAGATGCCCTCCCCCCATTCGACGGAGTTGAGATAGACCTCGAGGATGCGCCGCTTGTCCCACAGGAGCTCGAGCCAGACGGTGATGACTGCTTCCTGGGCCTTGCGCCAGGGCGTCTTGGCCGGCGAGAGGAACAGGTTCTTGGCGAGCTGTTGGGAAATCGTCGAGCCACCGGCGACGACCTTGCCCTTCTTCTGGTTCTTTTCCAGCGCCTTCTGCATGCCTTCCCAGTCGAAGCCCTCGTGATCGACGAACTTGTCGTCCTCGGCGGCGATCACCGCGCGCTTGAGATGGACGGAGATGCGCCCGTAGTCGAGCCATTGGCGCCGGAGTTCGGCGCGGGGATTCTTCTCGCGCAGTTCGGCGAGCCGCTGGCGCATGAAGGCGGTCGTGCCCGGATCAACGTACTTCCACCAGACCACCCAGCCGAGGTACCAGCCCTGCCAGACGACCAGCAGGACCAGCGACCAGAAGAGCAGGCGGCGCAGCCAGCGGGAGGCGGCCTTCATTCTCCGCGCAGCGTGGCCAGCACCGGCGCCGTGTCGGGCCGCACGCCGCGCCAGAGGAAAAAGGCCTCGGCCGCCTGCTCGACGAGCATGCCGAGCCCGTCCGCGGTCGCCGCGCCGGCCTCGCGCGCCTGGGCGAGGAAATCGGTGTCCCGGCCGTACATCATCTCGTAGCCGAGGCCGCCGGGCGCGAAGACGAAACTCAGTGTTGGTAACACGCCGCCGGAGAGCGCCGCCGAGGTGGCATTGATCACCAGGTCGAAGCGGCGGCGGCCGATGTCTTCGAAGCCGCCGCCCTCGCAGCCCGGGAAGCGCTCGGCGAGGGCGCGCGCCTTCTCCGCCGTGCGGTTGGCGATGACGAGGCAGGTGGGCCTCTCCGAGAGCAGCGGCAGGATGACGCCGCGCGCGGCGCCGCCGGCGCCGAGGAGCAGGATCCGCCGGCCGGCGAGCGGGCGGCCGAGGTTCTGCGTGATGTCGCGCACGAGGCCGACGCCGTCCGTGTTGTCGCCGCGGATCTCGTCGCCGGAAAACGTGAGCGTATTGACGGCGCCGGCGGCGCGCGCACGCTCGCTGAGCGTCGTTGCCAGCCGGTACGCCTCCTCCTTGAACGGCACGGTGACGCTCATGCCACGCCCGCCTTCGGCGACGAAGGCACGCACCGTCGTAACGAAGCCGTCGAGCGGCGCGAGCAGCGCCTCGTAGCTCAGGTCCTGGCCGGTCTGGGCGGCAAACAGCGTGTGGATGCGCGGCGACTTGCTGTGGGCGATCGGGTTGCCGATGACGGCGTAGCGGTCGGTCATGGCGCGGCTCACTCGGCTTGCAGCCGGTCAGAGGTGGTGAAGGTCCAGGTGCGCGTGATCTCGATGATGTCGGTATCGCGCCGGATCGACTCGGGGAAGGCCGGGTAGGGCGAGGCCATCTCGACGATGCGCCGCGCCGCGTCGTCGAGGATCGGCTGGCCCGACGAGCGGTTGATCTCGACGCGGTCGAGGCTGCCGTCGGCGCGGATCACCGCGGTGAGCACCAGGTTGCCGTAGAGCTTTCCGCGCGCGGCGGCCGGGTAGTTGAGGTTGCCGATGCGCTCGACCTTCTGCCGCCAGTCCTCGACGTACTGCGCGAAGCGGTACTCCTCGACGCGCGCGCCGATGAACTTCTTGCGCGGCCGCTTGTTGTATTCCTCGATGTTCTTTGCGATCTGGCCTTCGAGCCGGGCGAGGTTGAGCGCGGCCGTGGCGAGGTCGATGCCGCTCGAGGGCTTGAGCGTCGGCAGCGGCGGCACCGGCTCGTCGCGCCGCGTCTCGGCGGCGACGATCTTCTGGCTGCGGATCTGCGAGAGCAACTGCTGCTGCTGGGCTTCGAGCTGGGCGATGCGTTGCTGGGCCTCGCGCAGGTCGTTGCCCTCGCGGGTCTTCGGCGCGACCGGCAGCGGCGTCTTCGCCCGCCGGTCCGCGTCGGTGTTGCCGCCGCCGTCGAGGTTGGCCTGCGCCTTGGCCTGGGCCTTGTCGGGGCGCGTCTTGCTCTTGGCGTTGACGAGGATGACGTCGAGCGCCTGCTCGGTCGCCTTGTTGAGCGCCTGCGGCAGCTTGAAGTGGATCGAGAGAATGACCGCGTGGAGGACGAGCGAAATGCCCAGCGCAATGGTCAGGTTGCGCTGCTGGGGGTCCAGGCGGGCGAACGGGTGTTCGCGGGCGGGCGTGCGCGGCGGCATCGGCGCGATTTTACTCTGCGCCGTCTTCCCCGATGGCCTCTTCGGCGCTGCCGGCATCCGCCTCCGGCGCGAGCGTCTCGAGATGGCGCGCCCGGCATTCGGCATCGAGCAGGTCGATGGCCTCGATCGCCAGGCGCACGCGCGCGCCGCGTTCGAGCGCCGGCAGCGAGGGTACCTTGAGCACGAGCGGCAGACGTTCGAGCCGCACCAGGTTCTCGCGCAGCACGCGGGCCGTGACCTCGGTCGCCCTCTCCTGGCGCAGCCAGCGCAGGCACCAGTAGTTCTCCATGGCCCGCTGGAACTCGGCATAAGCCGCGTAGGTGAGTTCGAAGTCGCGCAGCGCGGCGAGGAACTCGGCCGACTTGGCCGTAAACGGCGGCGGCTCGCGGCGCAGGTGGGCGACCAGCTGCCACTGGTTCACCAGGTCGACATAGCGCCTGAGCGGCGAGGAGGACCAGGCATAGCAGTCGACGCCGAGTCCCTCGTGCGGCGCCGCGACCGTGGTCATGCGCACCTTGCCGACTGTCTGGGCGCGGTAGAGCGCGGCGACCTTGGCATCGCGCAGCATCGCGCCCCAGGTCGCGTTGGCGACGATCATCAGTTCCGCGACCAGGGTGTCGAGCGGCGAGCCGCGCGGCCGCTCCTCGATGGTGACGATGCCCGGGCCGTCGTCGCCCGCGGCGTTCCAGTCGACGACGAAGGTGTAATCCTTGCGCTGCGGGCCCTGCTGCGTCTGGCCGCGGCCGGCCTCGAGCACCGTCGCCAGTTCCCAGAGGCGCTTGAGCTCATGGGCGAACGGGAAGTCGGCGAGTCCTTCGGCGAGCGTCCGTTCGTTGAACAGCGGCTCGATGTCGTGATGGCGCAGGTTGGCGACCACCGGCACCGCTTCGAGCCTCGTCTCATGGCCGCGCACGGCGAGATCCGCGCCGACGTCGAGATAGAGCGACACCGCAGGCACGGTCTTCCCTTCGGCGAGGGTGAAGCGCTCGACGACCGCCTCCGGCAGCATGGTGATCTTGCGTCCCGGCATGTAGACCGTGGACAACCGGCTGCGGGCGATGCGGCCGAGGTCCGAATCGGGCGCGATGCCCAGCCCCGGCGCGGCGATGTGGATGCCGACGCGCATGCCGCCATCGAGAAGCGGCGTCAGCGAGAAGGCGTCGTCGATCTCGGTCGTGTGCGCGTCGTCGATCGAGAAGGCGCGCACGCCCGCGAGCGGCAGGCCATCGGGCACGGCCGGCTCGGACCAGTCCGGGAAGCCGGTGCCGCCGGGGAAATGCTCGAAGAGGAAGCGGCCGAGGTGATACTCGTGGGTGTCGGGGATCGCCCCGCAGCGGTAGAGCAACCGCGCCGCCGTGAGGCCCGTCTCGGCGCAGGCGGCCTCGAGCGCCTTGGTCTCGGGCCGGTTGCGGTCGGGCCTGTAGAGGAGCTGCGGCAGCGCTGCGGCGACTTCCGCGGGCAGCGCGCCGGCGACGAGCTCGCCGGCCATGCGCTCGATGGCCGCGGCCTGCTGGCGCTTCTTCTCCAGACCAGCGAGCGCGGCCTGGAGGATCTCGGGCGGCGCCTTGCGGAAGCGGCCTTTGCCCTTGCGATGGAAATAGATCGGCGCCGAGTGCAGGCGCAGGAGCAGCGCCGCGGCCTCGACCGCCGTCGGCTTGCGGCCGGCCCAGTCGGCGGCGAAGTCCTCGAAGCCGAATTCCGTTTCCGGCGCCATTTCCCAGAGGAAATCGATGTCGATGGCGGCCGCCTCGCGCTCGGCGAGTTCGAGCAGCTCCGCGGCGGCGGGCGATTCGAAGCGCAGGAGCACGTTCGCCGCCTTGACCTTCGATCGCTTGCCCGAGGAAAGCTCCACCTGCAGCGAGGTGGTGTTGTCGGCCATGACGACGCCGGCCTTGAAGGCGCCGTCTTCTTCGAAGAGCACGTTCATGAGCAGAAGCGGATGATCTCGTCGAGGTAGTCGGCCCAGCGCGTGAAGCCGTGGTCGCCGCCCTCGAGCACCGTCTGCCGCGCGCCGGCGCACCAGGCGGCGGCATCGCGCCAGTCGAGCACCTCGTCGCCCTTCTCGACGAGGAGCCAGAGGCGCTCCGGGTGCGAGAAGCGCGCCACGGCGAGCGCGTGGAGTTCCTCGACGTGTTCGCGCGTGAAATCGAATTCCTCGCCCGTGTGGATGAAGCGGTGGCGGCCGATGAAGAGCTCCGGCGACAGGGCCGGCACGACCGCGGGATTGACGAGCACCGCGCGCAGCCCGTGCTTCTCGGCGAGGTGGGCCGCGTACCAGCCGCCGAGCGAGGAGCCGATGACGGCTGGCGTGTTACCGTGACTGAGTTTCGAGACGAGGATGCCCTCGGCGAGCGCGATGGCCTCGCGCGGCGAGGCCGGCAGCTGCGGACAGGCGAAGCCGCCGTCGAGGCCGCGTGCGCGCAGCCGTGCGCGCAGTGCCACCGCCTTGGCCGACTGCGGGCCGCTGGTGAAGCCGTGGAGATAGAGGATCGAGGGTTCGCTCACGGGGCCGTCCAGTCGACGAGGCCGAGCTGCCAGGTGACGATGACGACGATGCCGAAGGCGATGCGGTACCAGGCGAAGACCGTGAAATCGTGCGTCGAGATGAAGCGCAAGAGCCAGCGCACGCAGAGGAAGGCCGAGACGAACGAGGCGACGAAGCCGACCACCCACATGCCGATGTCGTCGAAATTGAGCAGCGCGCGCTCCTTGTAGAGCTCGTAGAGCGTGGCGATGAGCAGCGTCGGGATGGCGAGGAAGAACGAGAATTCGGTCGCCGCCCGGCGCGAGAGGCCGAACAGCAGGCCGCCGATGATCGTCGCGCCCGAGCGCGAGGTGCCGGGGATCAGGGCGAATGCCTGGGCGATGCCGAGCTTCAAGGCATCGAGCGCGTTCAGGTGATCGACGCTAGTGATGCGCACCGTGTGCTCGCGCCGCTCCGCCCAGAGGATGACGAAGGCGCCGACGATGAAGGCGATCGCCACCGGCACCGGCTGGAAGAGCGTGGCCTTGATCGCCTTGCCGAAGAGCAGGCCGAGCACCGCGAGCGGCGTGAAGGCGATGGCTAGATTACGGACGAAGCGCCAGGCCTGCGGGTCGCTGCCGAGCCCGCCGATGACGCTGCCGATCTTGGCCCGGTATTCCCAGCAGACCGCGAGGATGGCACCCGACTGGATGACGATGTGGAAGAGCTTGCCGCGCTCGTCGTTGAACTTGAGCAGATCGCCGGCGAGGATCAGGTGCCCGGTGCTGGAAATCGGCAGGAACTCGGTCAGGCCCTCGACGATGCCAAGGATCAGGGCGTGCAGCAGGGGCGTGAAGTCCATGTCGGGCGGGGCGGACGGAAGGGGGCGCGCGAGTTTAGCACGCCGGCTGGGCGTCCCCGATGACGGCCGGATGCGCCGTCATGGCGCCGTCGCCCGCTCCAGCGCGGTGAGCCGGGCCAGGGCCGCCTCGCGGTTTTCGCCGCACATCTCCGGCGAAGGCGCAAGGCCCGAGCAGCAGGCCGGCCGTTCCGGCATGCCGAAGATCGCGCAGCGGAAATCGGTGGTGAGATGGCGGCAGGGTTCGCCGGCCGGTTTGCCCAGTGTGCTGATCGACGGCGCGATGCAGCAGGCGCCGCAGTGCTCGCGGCAATTCACCGCCGGCCGTACCTGGCGGTGAAGCTGGCCTTGCCGATGCGGTTGGCGTGGATCATGAAGCCGACCAGCGCCGCGGTGGCGTCGTCGGGCACTTCGAGCTTCTCGACCTTCAGCGCATGGACGGTGAAGACGTAGCGGTGCGGCCGGTCGCCTTTCGGCGGGCAGGGGCCGCCCCAGCCAACGGTGCCGAAGTCGGTGCGCATCTGCCGCGCGCCAGGCGGCAGCTTCTTCGCCGCCGGGTCGCCGGCGCCCTGCGGCAGGCCATGCGCATCGGCCGGGATGTCGATCACCAGCCAGTGCCACCAGCCGCTGCCCGTGGGCGCATCAGGGTCGTAGACCGTGAGCGCGAAGCTCTTCGTGCCCTTGGGCGGGCTGGTCCAGACCACGGCCGGCGAGACGTTCTCGCCCGTGCAGCCGAAGCCGTTGAAGACGTACTTCTCCGGGATGGGCCGGCGCTCGTTCACGTCCGGGCTGCCGAGCGAGAAGCCGGCGGCGTGGGCGGCAAGGGACAGCGACAGCGAGGCAAACAGGATGATGGCTTTCATCGCGATTCTCCGGAGGCATACTGGGCAATCTTAGCGTGAAACGCCTGACCTGCCGACCGCTGCCTCCAGCGTTTCATTGACCGTGGGTGGCCCGAGGTCGGCGATGCGGCGTTAGCCCGGTTTTCGGCTAGCATTCGCCCTTCATATCGCCACTACAGTCCATGCCGCTTTCCTGGAACGAAATACGCAGTCGCGCCCACGAATTCTCGCGCCGCTGGGCTGGTGAGGCTTCGGAGCGTGCCGAGGCGCAGACTTTCTGGAACGAGTTCTTTGCCATCTTCGGTCTCGACCGCAGGCGTGTGGCGAGCTTCGAGAAACAGGTCAAACTCTCGCGCGCTGGCGAGAAATTGAAAAACGGCCGTATCGATGCCTTCTGGAAAGGCATCCTGCTCATCGAGCACAAGAGTGCTGGTCAAGATCTCGACCGCGCCTTCGCCCAGGCCATCGACTACTTCGATGGCCTGCCCGAGCGCGATCTGCCGCGCTACATCCTGGTTTCCGACTTCGCGCGCTTTCGGCTCTACGACCTCGAAACAGGTGGCGACATCCAGTTTCGCCTGCCCGAGCTGCACAAGCACATCAAGCACTTCGCCTTCGTCGCCGGCTATCGCACCCAAGATATTGCACCGCAGAACCCGGTCAACATCCAGGCCGCCGAGCGCATGGGGCAGCTCCACGATCTGCTCAAGGCCAGCGGTTACACGGGTCATGCGCTGGAAGTGCTTCTGGTGCGACTGCTGTTCTGTCTGTTCGCAGAGGACACCGGCATCTTCCAGCCGGCCTCCGCTTTCCGCATGTGGCTGGAGGAACGCACCGCGCCGGACGGCTCCGATCTCGGGCCGCAGCTGGCGTTGCTGTTCCAAGTGCTGAACACGCCGGAGGCCAGCCGCGGCAAGGCGCTTGACGAGCAGCTGGCCGCGTTCCCCTACGTCAATGGCCGGCTGTTCGAGGAAGCGCTGCCCATCGCCGCCTTTGACGCCACGATGCGCGATGCCCTACTCGAATGCTGCGGCCTCGACTGGAGCAGCATCTCGCCTGCCATCTTCGGCGCGCTGTTCCAGTCGATCATGGACTCATCCGCGCGCCGCAACCTGGGCGCGCACTACACCAGCGAGGAAAACATCCTCAAGCTGATCAAGCCGCTGTTTCTCGACGAACTGTGGGCCGAGTTCGAGCGCACCAAGGGCAACCGCAACAAGCTGTTCGAGTTCCACAAGAAGCTGCGCGGCCTGACCTTTTTCGATCCGGCCTGCGGCTGCGGCAACTTCCTCGTCATCGCCTACCGCGAGCTGCGCAGGCTGGAACTGGAAGTGCTGCGCGCCTCGCACGCCAGCGGCCAGCAGTTTCTCGACATCCACCAGCTGATCCGCATCGACGTCGACCAGTTCCACGGCATCGAGATCGAGGAGTTCCCGGCGCAGATCGCCCAGGTGGCGCTGTGGCTGATCGACCACCAGATGAACGTGCGGGTCTCGGAGGAGTTCGGCCTCTACTTCGCCCGCATCCCGCTCAGAACCACGCCGCACATCCATTGCGCCAACGCCCTGCGGCTGGACTGGAACGAGGTGCTGCCCGCCGAGCGGGCGAGCTACGTGCTCGGCAACCCGCCCTTCGTCGGCGCCAAGTTCATGGACGATGCGCAGCGCGCCGACGTTGCCGAGGTCTTCGCCGGCATCGCCAACGCCGGCCTGCTCGACTTCGTCGCCGCCTGGTACGTGAAGGCGGCGCGTTACATCGCGGCGAACCCTGCCGTCCGCTGCGCCTTCGTCTCGACCAACAGCATCACCCAGGGCGAACAGGTCGGCGTGCTCTGGGGCTGGCTGCTGGCGCAGGGCATCCACATCCATTTCGCCCACCGCACCTTCCAGTGGAGCAACGAGGCGAAAGGCCAGGCGGCCGTGCATTGCGTGATCATCGGCTTCGGCCGCCAGGACTTCGAGCGCAAGGTGATCTTCGAGTACGAGGACATCCGCGGCGAGCCGCACGCGGTGATCGCCCGGAACATCAATCCCTATCTCGTCGACGGCCCGGACGTGGTGCTGCCGCGCCGCTCGAAGCCGCTGTGCGACGTGCCGGAGATGCACTTTGGCAATCAACCCATTGACGGCGGTCACTTGCTCCTCAGCAAAGACGAAAAGAAAAATCTTCTGGAAACCGAGCCAGCCGCTGGGCGATTTATCCGACGCCATGTTGGCTCCGAAGAATTCATCCCAGATTGTCCATTAGCGATTCTTCAGCGCATGAATGACAGGCGGAGCCGAAGCGATGGCCCAGAGTCCGGCGAACCAGGCGCGTTTTCGGCGAGGTGCGGACAGCATCAGACGGTTCTGGATGGCGGCATGGTGCCACGCACCGCCGATGGCCAGCAGCAGACCGTGACGGGTGGAAAGGGTACTCGGGGTTCTGGAACGCAGAGTGGCTTGCCGGGCTCAGCGCATCAGGTTGTGGGCAAGCATGGCAAAGCCCAATGCCGCTTCCGGGGCCCAACAGTCACTCAGGTGTAACCCGGCCAGACACAAGCCGCCACTATGTTGCCTAGTCCTGGCCCGTTCTCACCCATCACGCAGACGACCAGCATCAGTTCTGTGGT
>CAZGYD010000155.1:0-27280 GCA_964530115.1 uncultured Rhodocyclaceae bacterium
CCCAGAGTTTGTCGTAGAGCGTCTTGCCGGCCATGGCGGTTCCTGCGAATCGAAAATGCGAAGGATAACCCAGCGCGGGCGCGCTTCGGCCGACTCGACACCGGCGTTTCATCCTTCGAAGCCGCGGCGGCCGGCGCGATCCTTTGCTAACCTGAGATCATCGGAAGTACCCGGACAAACGCAGGGAGAAAGGCCATGAGAGACATCGTCTGGAGCAAGGTGCTGAGCATCGAGGTGGACGAGATCGATGAGGATCACCGCAAGCTCGTCGGCATCTTCAACACGCTGAATCAGGCCGTCCGCGACAAGGAATCGGACGAGTATCTCGCCGCGGTTCTCGAGGAACTGATCAACTGCACCGTTTGGCACTTCAGCCACGAGGAGCGGCTGATGCTCAAGTACGGCTACCCGGACAGGGACGCGCACAAGGCCGAGCACCGCGACCTGATCGCCAGCGCCCGCGACCTCCAGGCCAAGCTCCTCGAGCCGGGCAAGCCCTTCGCCGATGAGCACATCGAGTTCCTCGAGCGCTGGCTCACCGGCCACATCCTGACCACCGACATGCAGCTCGGTGCCTGGCTGGCGCAGAAGATGTGAGCGGAGCCGCCGGCCGGCGTATTACCGCGGCTGAGTGTGCCGGCGGGCACAAGACGCCGCGCAGCGGCGGCCCGGAGCGTAGCGAGGGATGGGGCCAAGCCCCACGGTTTCGGGCGGGGCCTTACGCCGCCGCCCGTTTCGTCTCCCGGTCGCGCAGCAGCTTGTATTCCATCGCATCGACCAGCGCCTGCCAGGATGCGTTGATGATGTCGGTGGAGACGCCGATGGTGGTCCAGCTGTCACGGCCGTCGGTGGATTCGACGAGCACGCGCACCCTCGCGGCGGAAGCCTTGTCGGAATCGAGCACGCGCACCTTGTAGTCGGTGAGCCGGATTTCGCCGATGGCGGGGTAGAGCCGCTCGAGTGCCTTGCGCGCGGCGCGGTCGAGGGCGTTGACCGGGCCGTCGCCCTCCGCGACCGTCAGCACCTCCTGCTCGCCGACGCGGACCTTGATGATGCACGATGAATTGACGTCGTTCACGCACGGCTCGTTGACGATGACCTTGAACTCGACGAGCTCGAAGAAGGGCGTGTAGCGGCCGAGCATCTTGCGCACGACGAGTTCGAACGAGCTCTCGGCCGCCTCGAACTGGTAGCCCTCGTGCTCGAGTTCCTTGAGCCGGTCGACGATCCGGCGCGTCTCCGGCGAATCCTTCGACAGCGTCGGATCGATCGCGTTGATGCGCGCGAGGATGGTGCTGCGGCCGGCGACTTCCGACATCAGCACGCGGCGGCTGTTGCCGACCGATTCGGGATCGACGTGCTCGTAGGAGACCGGGTTCTTCACCACCGCGTCGATGTGCATGCCGCCCTTGTGGGCGAAGGCGTGGCTGCCGACGTAGGGCGCCTTGTCGGAGAGCGGCATGTTGGCGATCTCGGCGACCGAGCGTGCCACCGAGGTCAGGTGGCGCAGCGATCCGGCGGGCACGCATTCATGGCCGAGCTTCAGTTGCAGGTTCGGGATGATCGAGCAGAGGTTGGCGTTGCCGCAGCGCTCGCCCAGGCCGTTGATCGTGCCCTGCACCTGGGTGGCGCCGGCCTGCACGGCGCGGATCGAGTTGGCCACCGCCATCTCGCTGTCGTTGTGGCAGTGGATGCCGATGGTCGCGCCGGGAAAGCGTTCGCACACGGTTCGGGTGATCCCGAAGATCTCGTCGGGGAAGCTGCCGCCGTTGGTGTCGCAGAGCACCAGGCTGTCGGCGCCGGCATCGAACGCCGCGGCGAGCGTCTTCAGCGCGTAGTCGGCGTTGTCCTTCCAGCCGTCGAAGAAATGCTCGGCGTCATAGACCACCTCCTTGCCGTGCCGCTTCAGGTAGCGCACGGTGTCGGCGATCATGGCGAGATTCTCGTCGAGCGTCGTGCGCAGGATCTCGAGCACCTGGTAGTCCCAGCTCTTGCCGAAGATGGCCACGGCCTTCGTTCCGGCCTTGAGCAGCGACTGGACATTGGCGTCGTCGGCGACGCGGACGCCGACCTTGCGCGTCGCGCCGAAGGCGATCAGCCGCGCATGCTCGAGCTTCAGCGCCCCGGCACGGGCGAAGAACGCCATGTCCTTCGGGTTCGAGCCGGGATTGCCGGCCTCGATGTAGGCGACGCCGAGCGCGTCGAGCCGCTCGACGATCTTGAGCTTGTCATCGACCGAGTAGGAGATGCCCTGCGCCTGCGCGCCGTCGCGCAGCGTCGAGTCGTAGATGGAGATGCGGGCCATGGCGGAATCGTGTTGATGCGGTGCAACAGCGATTCTACAGGCTGGGCCGATCCTGCCCAAGCCGTTCCCATCCGGCTGGCGCATTACGACGGCTGAGTTTCGCACTCATTCGGTCGTGAATCGCTCGAATGGAAATTTAAAAGGCATATGCCAAAAGGGTAAATTTCCGACTTGCTGACGAAAGTTCAGGCCCCTAGCCCAAGAGGAGTTGCTCTCATGTTCGCTAGACTTATTCCTTCCTTCCTTCCTTCCTTCCTTCCTTCCTACCTTCCTTCCTTCCTTCCTTGTGCCCGTATTGCTGATCGGCCTGATATCGGCTGCCTCGGCGCAGGCGATCAAGCCACGCATGGGCGGAGGGGGTCTGTCGAGCCCTCGATCCTTTGTTCTGGATCCGATTGTCGAACAGCCTGGTGATGTCGTCGGTCGTGACCTCGATATTCCGCTCGCGGGCAGCCTCGGTCACGTCGGACTGTGGGACGGCTATGGCGTCATCGAAGTACTCGACGAAGGCAGAAACGCCATCCGTGTGAACAGTCTTGACAATTTCAAGACACGGACCCGATATTGGGGCGCTGCTTTCCCCAAAATTCCCACCTTTACCGTGTATAACTGTTTCGATGTCGAGTGTCGAAACCTGAGTCCGCGTCCAATTGGGCAAGTGCAGGGGTACCCTGCGCGCAAGGCGATTGCGGAATGGGCAAAGGTGCAAGCGAGAATCGGCGCGTCATATACTCGGTTCCCGATCTTCAGACCCGCCTATCCGGCGGAAGGTTGGGCGCCCATGAGGCCAGGCGAGTACCGCTGTGACACCTTCGTGCTGGCGGCTTATCTCTCCACCACGCATCTGCTCAACAATCTCCAGTGGCGATACGCCGGATACGAAGTTCCGGATCCAGTCTGGTATCAACGGCTGAATGGCCTGTTGAACCGCATGAATAACGGGACTCTGACACCCGCAGTTCTGTTCGCTTCCGTCAAGAGTTGGCAGTGACATCCCGGCTCACTTTCGCGATCGTTGCCCTGGTCGGAGCCGTTCTCGTCGCCATGCTTGCGGTGGGCCGGGGCGGCGACGCGGGTATCGCAACAGCCTCACCGCCGATGGCCGCGGAAAGCGCGGGTCAAGGGGCGCTTCCACCTGCCTCGACGCGGGTCGCGGATTCGGCGGCGCAGACAATGCGTCCCCCGCCCAAATCGAAAGGCAGAACTCTGCTCGACCTCTACAAGGAAAAACATGCCGGTCGCGGCGACGAAGGATGGCTGGCGATAGACGCAGTCTATTTCGCCGGGCTGGAGCCGACGCGCGAGAACCTGAACGAAATTCTGAATCTTCTGAAGAGACGGGACATTACCGCCAATGAAAGGGCCACCCTCGCGCGAATGCTTTCTCGCTTTTTCCACTCGCAAAGCGACAGCCTGGGCGCGAACGAGGTTGTCCTGCGCACGCTTGAAGCGCTGGCGACGACACCAGGAAACGGGCAGGCGGGGACCACCGCCGCCATCGAGTATTCGAGGATGGGTTATCAGCCGGAAACTTCGGCGATCCTCTCGAAGGCCAGGGAACTCGGATATCTCGATGACGATGCTTACCATGGCGAGCTTGCCCATCTGCTGCGCTATTCGCCGGCCGACGTACAGCGGCGGTTCGTCGAGCGTATCGACGCGAGCGGCAGTGAGTATGCCCTCGATATCCTAGCGTCGGGATGTGTCCATCCGGCTCAGTTGTCTGACTATCCGCCGGAAACCCTCGCAGCCATCAAGTCGGCTCTTGCCCGGCATCCGCCGAAGCCGCTGCCGGAGGGGGCCTATGGATTGATGTGGGCCATCGGAGCTTCCGACTGGCTGCAAGCCATGGCGCTGCTGACCAGTTCCGGAAGTGAGGCGAAGTACGATGCGTTTGTGCTCGACGTTCTCAACCATCCGAAAACCGACCCGCGACAAGTCATTGCCTTTCTGGACAGATACGGCGAAGCGCTGATGACTCGCATGGGGCGGGACGGCCGTCTGGCCGCCGCCCTGCAGCGCATCGAAGCGTATTCGGAAGAACATCCTGAAAACGTCACCATGCGGAACGCCGTTGCCGAGATCCAGGCCAACTTCCCCCGCCACTCCGCAGCGCCCCGGTAGAGTCGGTCCCCGGCCGTTCCCGTTGCGGCCGGCGTGTCACGACGGCTGACCAGCCCGAAGGGTGCAGGACGCCACGCAGTGGCGTTTCCGAATGAATGGCGCGAAGCCCGCCAGTTTGGCTGGAGCGCGCCTCGGTGGCATGATGCCGGAGACGCCTCCGTGGCGAACCCGCTATCATGTCGCCCTGCCCGGACCGGATTCGCATGCAGCACGCCTTTGGTCATCGCCCATCGACGCTTCTCGCCGCCCCGCGCGGCTGGCTTGCGCGCGAGTGGCGGGTGCTGCGCTTCGGCGCGCTGGCCGTCGTCGCGACGCTCTCGCCGCGCCTGTGGCACCGCGCCACGCGCCGGGAAGCCGCGCAATTCCTCTGCGCCGCCGCCTGGCGCACGCTGCCGGGCTATCTGCTGCTCACGGCCCTGGTGACCGCGGTGCTCACGCGCGTCGTCGTGGTCACCGCGGCGAGCTATGGCCTCTCGCATCTCGCGCTCGAGGCGGTCGTGCGCGTCTTCGTCATGGAACTGTTGCCGCTCGCCACGGCGCTCTTCGTCGCCACGCGCTCGGGGCTCGACGCCGCGGCGATGCTCGCGCGCGCGCGCGCGGAGGCTGCGCCATTGAACAGGATCGCTGCGCTCGTCGCCGCCAACGGGCTCGCGGTGGTTGCGCTCTTCGTCATCAGCGGCGCCGCCGCGCTGGTGACGGCCTATCTCACGGCGCACGGCCCCAGTCCCTGGGGCCTGGCCGCCTTCACGCGCATGGTCGGCCAGGTCTTCGATCCGGTCACAGCGCAGATCCTCGCGCTCAAGGTCGCCCTGTTCGCCGCTGCGGTCGCGGTCGCGCCGACCTCCGTGACCATCGATGCGCCGCGGCGCGACGTCGCGCTCGGCGAGATGCGCGTCATGGCCCGCGCGCTGCTCCTGATCCTTCTCGTCGAGGCGGCCGCGCTCGCGCTGCGGCAGATATGAGCGCCACGGAACCGCCCTCCGACCGCGCCGCGGTACCCCACGCCGAGGCCAAGGCGCTGGCGTTGATTATTCTCGTGGCCCTGGTGCTCGTGGCCTTCGTCGTCTGGGTCATGGCCGCGCGCGGCGTCTTCGAGAAGATGCAGCACCTCGTCCTCGTCGCCGAGAACGCCGAAGGCGTCGCCGTCGGCACCGAGCTGAGCTTCTCGGGCTTTCCGATCGGCCGCGTTTCGCGCCTCGAACTCGGCGCCGAGGGCAAGGCGCGCCTCCATGTCGAGGTGCCGGTCAGGGACGCGCACTGGCTGCGCGTCTCGTCGGTGTTCACGCTCGAGCGCGGGCCGGTCGGCGGCGCCAGGCTGCGCGCCTTCACCGGCGTGCTCGACGATCCGCCGCTGCCCGACGGGGCCGAGCGCGAGGTACTGATCGGCGACGCCTCGGCCGGCATTCCGAGGCTCGTGTCGACGGTCCATCAGCTCGCCGAAAACATCGAGCGCATCACCGCCGCCGACTCGGCGCTCGCCGCGAGCCTCGAGAACCTGCGCGCGATCACGGCCTCGATGTCCGGCAAACAGGGCGCGCTGCCGGGCCTCGTGGGCGAGAAGGGCGCGAAGCAGTTCGTCGAGGCCGTCGGGCGCGCCAACCGGCTGATCGGCCAGGCCGACGCGCGGCTCTTCGCCGACGACGGCCTCGCGGCGGAAGCGAAGGGCGCGGTCGCCGAGGTGCGCGCGCTGCTCACCGAAGCGCGCGGCAGCCTGCAGAAGGCCGATGCCGTGCTCGGCGAGGCGCGCACCATCGCGGTCAATGCCCGCGCGGCGACCGAGGACCTCGACCTGCTGCGCGCCGAGCTCGACGCCACCCTGCGCAAGGTCTCGGGCCTCGTCGACGAGGTCAACCGCAAATGGCCGTTCGCGCGCGAGCGCGAGCTCAAGCTGCCGTGATGCGGGCCATCCTCGTCGCGCTGGTGATGGCCGGGATCGCCGGCTGTGCGGGCACGGCGCCGCCGGCCTGGCAGGCACGCGTGCAGGGCGCGCTCGAGGCGCACGTCGCCGCGGCGCTCGCCGGCCGCGACAAGGCCGCCGCGCAGGAGCTCGCGCTTGCCCGCCGCGAGGTCGCGCGCACGGGCGACGCGGCGCAGATGGCGCGCGTCGAGCTCACGGCCTGCGCGGTGCGTTTCGCCAGCCTCGCGCAGACCGGCTGCCCGGACTTCGTGCCGCTTGCGCGCGATGCCGACGCCGCGGCCAACGCCTACGCCGACTACCTCGCGGGCAAAGAGGCCGATCCGGCGCTCTTGCCGCCCGCGCAGGCGCGTGCCTGGCGCGCCGCCGACCCGGTCGCGGCGCTGCGGGAGATCGAGGATCCATTCTCGCGGCTCGTCGCTGCGGCGCGGCTCTTCCGGGCCGGGCGGCTGCCGCCCGTGGGCATCGAACTGGCGATCGACACGGCCTCGGCGCAGGGCTGGGCGCGGCCGCTGGTCGCCTGGCTCGGCGTCGACCGCGATCGGCGCGCTCAGGCCGGCGACGCCGAAGGCGCGGCGGCACGCAGCCGCGCGATCGAGCGCGTGCTCGGCGGCAGGTGACGGGCACTAGGGCCTGTTCTCATTCATCCGGCGCCACCGTCGCATGAATGAGAACAGGCCCTACCAGCCCCCCCGGCTCGCGGCCGGATCGACGACCGCGCGGATGAGCCGCGGCCCTTCCTCGGCGAAGGCGGCCGCGAGCGCGGCCCCGAGCGTGGCTCGATCGGCGGCCTCCGCGTAACCGAGGCCGAAGGCCGCCGCGAGCGCGCGGAAATCGACGCGCGGCGGGACGATCCAGCCGCGTTCGAGTAGTTCCGCCGACATCGCCGCCGCGATCGGCAGGTGGGCGAAGATGCCGCCGCCGCCGTTGTCCATCACCACCGCGACGACCCGCCTGCCGCGCAGTGCGGCGAGCCCGCCGCAATCGTGCAGGGTCGCCTGGTCGCCGAGCAGCACGGCGGTCGGCGCGCCGCTGGCCGCGGCGATGCCCGCGGTGGTAGCGAAGTTGCCGTCGATGCCCGAAACGCCGCGATTGCCGTGGAGCGTGAGCGTCTTCGCCGTGCTGCCGCCGAAGGCGTCCATCGCGCGGATCGCCAGCGAATTGCCGATGAAGGCGTGGCCGCCCTCGGGCAGCGCCTCGACGAGCGCGCGGGCGACGGTGCCTTCGAAGAAGCGGTCCGGTTCGCCTGTCGCGGCTTCGGCGCGGCGCCAGGCATCGAGCCAGTCCGCGGGCGCCGGGGCGAGCGGCGTGTCGAGCAGGGCTTCGACGACCGCGGCGGCGTCGGCGCGCACGAGCGTGCCGCTCAGCTTCAGCGGATCGGGCCAGGTGCCGGGCGGCGCGACGAGGAGGTGCTCGGTACCGGCCAGCGATGCCAGCCAGCGTTCGAGTGTGCGCGAGACCGGGAAGCGGCCGAAGCGCAGCACCCAGTCGGGGCGGAAGCCCGCCGTGCGCAGGAAGCGCGCCTGGCGCGTGAGGATGCGCGGGAGGTCCGGTCGTCCGACATGCGGCCCGTGGCGCAGGTTCGAGAGCGGCTCGGCGAGGATGGGCGCGCCGAGCCGTTCCGCGAGCCGTGCGAGCGCCTCGGCAAAGCCCGGCATGGCCGGCAGCTCGCCCACGAGGATGACGCCGCGCCGCCCCGAGAGCCGCGCCGCCAAGGCGCCGGCATCGGCGAGGGCCGGCGCCGGCGGCAGGACATGGATCGCCGCGGGCAGCGCCGGCGCGGGCGGCATCGCCTCCGGCAGCAGGGGCTCGCGGAAGGGCAGGTTGGCATGCACGGGGCCCGGCAGCGGCGAGCGGCTCTCCTCGACGAGCCGCGCCGCCAGCGTGTGCAGGAAGGCCGGCGCGATCGCGGCGTCGGGCACGGGCAGCGCATGGAAGGCGCGCGCGTGGCCGCTGTAAAGCCTCGTCTGGTCGGCGGTCTGGTTGGCGCCGAAGCCGTGCGCCTCGGGCGGCCGGTCGGCGGTGAGGACGATGAGCGGCACGGCCGCGAGGTTCGCCTCCATGACCGCGGGCAGCAGGTTCGCGGCGGCGGTGCCCGAGGTGCAGACCACCGCGGCCGGCCGGCCCGACGCCCTGGCGAGCCCGAGCGCGAAGTAGCCGGCGACGCGCTCGTCGGTGAGCACCTCGCAGCGGATCTCCGGCCGGCGCAGGACCGCGGCCGCGAGCGGCGCGGAACGCGCGCCGGGCGCGACCACGGCGTGGCGCAGGCCGGCGGCGGCGAGGCCGGCGACGAGGGTGTCGGCGAAGGCGAGGTTGTTCATGAGCCGGTGGCACGCCCGGCCACGGGGCGGGTTCTGAGCGCCGCGAGCATCGGCGAGAGCTTCGCTTCCGTCTCGGCCAGCTCCTGGCGTGGCTCGGAGCCGGCGACGAATCCGGCGCCGGCCCAGAGCGTCGCCTCGTGGCCGCTGACCAGGCCGCAGCGCAGCGCCACGGCGAAATCGGCATCACCCGCGGCGTCGATCCAGCCGATGCCGCCCGTGTACCAGGCGCCGCGCCGGTCGCCGTGGGCCCCGAGCCAGTCGAGCGCGGCGGCCGTCGGCGTGCCGCCGACCGCGGGCGTCGGATGCAGGCGGGCGATCAGGTCGAAGGGGCCGACGCCCGGCCGCGCCTGGCCGACGATGCGCCGGCGCAGATGGGAGAGCGCATGGACGCGCATCACCTCGGGCTCGCCGGGCACGGTCACGCCGTCGCACAGCGGCGCGAGCGCCTCGCGCACGGAAGCGACCACCAGCTCGTGCTCGCGGCGGTTCTTGTCGCCCGAGAGCGGCAGCGAGGCCGGTTCCTCGCCGGACGGCGCCGTCCAGGCCGTGCCGGCGAGGGCATCGGCTTCGGCGATGCCGGCGCGAAAACCCAGCAGCCGCTCGGGCGAGGCGCCGAGGAACACGCGGCCTCCGCGGGCGACGGCCCAGACGGCGCAGCCGGGGTTCTGCGCGGCGAGCGCCTCGAGCACCGTGCCCGGGTCGATCGCGCGGTCGGCCGCAAGCCGCACGCTGCGCGTGAGCACCAGTTTCTCGAAGGCGCCCGAGGCGATCGCGGCGAGCGCCGCGCCGCCGCGGGCGAGGAAGGCGAGATCGGCGAGCGGCGCGGGCCGGCGCATGAGCCGCGGCGTGTTACCACGGCTGAGTCTCCGGAAGCGGAAGAGATGCCGCCAGCGCGCCACGGCACCGGCGGCATCCCCCGCCGCGCAGGAGAAGCTCGCGTCGGCGTGGCCGCCGTCTTCGCGCAGGAGCACGGCGGGGAGCGTCAGCATCGCGTTGGGCAGCGGCGCGCCGCCCTCGGGCGCGAAGGCGAAGCCCGCGAAACTCAGCCGTGGTGACACGCCGGGAACGTCTTCGAGCCAGCGTTCGGCGAGGCCGCGCGCCGCGGCGGCGAGCGCGGCGAAGCGGCCGGGCCCCTCGGTCTCGACGCGGAGGGTGGCACCGATGCCGAGCAGGCGCAGGCCATGGTCGGGGCGCTGCCAGGCGATCCAGTCATCGCCGGCAGGCAGGCCCGCGGGCATCGCGGGCAGCGGCACGGTCAGCGACAGCACGCCGCCCGCCGGCGCGCCGCGCGCGAGCCGTTCGAGTCGCCGCGAGAGGGCCGGCCAGTCGATCATGGGGACACCCCATCCCCCAGCCCCTTCCCGGCGGGAGGGGGTGACGGATGTTCGCCGCCATGCGGCGGCTCCGGATTGCCAGCTTGCCTCGGCTCGGGGCTGCCCGGCGCCGAGGCTGGCGCCACCATCGCGGCGATCGCGCGCCGGTCGAGCTTGCCCGAAGGAAGCCGCGGCAGCCGCCCGACGCGCCGGAAGCGGCGCGGGCGACGCGGCCCGGGCAGGTGGGCGCGGCACCAGGCCTCGACCTCGGCCTCCGGTGCTTCGCCTTCGTAAACGGCGGCGATGATCTCGCCCCAGACGGGATCGCTCAGGCCCGCGACACCGGCCTCGCGCACGCCCGGGCAGGCGGAAAGCCGCGCCTCGACCTCGAGCGGATGGACGTTCACGCCCGCCGAGACGAGCATGTCGTCGGCGCGGCCGGTCACACGCAGGCGGCCGTCGGCATCGATGCTGCCGAGATCATTCGTTGTCAGCCATTCGCCGGCGTCCGCCTCGCCCAGATAGCCGGCCATGCGCGCCGGCGTGGCGATCGCGATCGTGCCCGTCCGGGCAATGGAGACGCGAACGCCGGGCAGCGGCCGGCCGTCGATGGCGGCCGTGGCGCAGGTCTCGGTCATGCCGTAGGAAACGCGCACCGGCCAGCCGGCCGCCCGCGCGCGTTCGAGGAGCGCCTCGTGGAGCGCCGCGCCGCCGACCAGCACATGGCGCAGACCCGGCGGTGGCGGGACGCCGGCGTCGAGGAGTTTCGCGAGCATCGGCGGCACCAGCGAGAGGTGCGTCGTGCGCGCCAGGTCGCGCGCGAGGGCACCGACATCGAAGCCGTCGTGGATCAGCGCCGTGGCGCCGGCGCGCCAGCAGCGGAAGGGAATCATCGCGCCGCCGACGTGATGGAGCGGCAGGCAGGCGAGCCAGGTGTCGCCGGGCCGCAGGTCGAGCGCACGGCCCACCATGCGCGCCGCCGCGGCTACCGCGCGCCACGGTAGGCGCACGCCGCGGGGCTTCCCGGTCGAGCCGCTGGTGGTGACGATGAGCGCGAGGCGCGGATCGGCCGCCGTTTCGGCCTGTGCGATCAGGCGGCTGCGCTGACGGTCGTCGAGCCCCGGCGGCACGAGCAGCGCCGTGCCGCAGCCCAAGGCCGCCCGCGCCAGGCCGAGGGCGAGTTCCCGTGCCGGGCCTTCCAGCACATGCAGACCTGCGTGGCGCGCGAACGCAGCGACTTCGGAATAGGTGATGAGCTCGCCGGCATCGGGAAGAACGAGCGCAGGTCCGGCCGGATCGGCGTGCCGCAGCCAGTGGCGAATCAACTGCATATCGCATTCTATGCGGCCAGCGCCTTCGTGCTCATGAGCCAGATCAAGCCGAAAGTACCATTGCCAGTCCTCGGCATGGTAAAAACCCTTCCGCATGGACGCGTATACATCTGCTGCCTTGATTGCTCTGATTGCTTATTTCGTCCGTGGTATCGCCGGTTTTGGCTCGGCGCTCATCGCCTCGCCGCTTCTGGCGCAAATGCTGCCGCTGTCGGTCGTCGTGCCGACGGTGGTGGTTCTCGACAATTCCGGCTCGATCCTGCAGGCCTGGCGCCACCGGCGCCTGATCGTCTGGGAGGATCTGCGTCCGTTGCTGCCCTTTTCCTTCGCTGGCATCGTCGCGGCAATGTTCCTTCATGCCCGGATCGACGACATGCTGTTGAAAACGGTGCTCGGCGTTTTCGTCGCACTGTTCGGAGCCTATCAGTTCCTGCCGCAGCCGGATGTCCACCTGTCACAGCGCTGGGCAGCGCCGACGGGCCTGTTTGGCGGTCTCGTCGGCGGTCTGTTCGGCACGGGAGGACCGTTCTACGTGATGTATTTCCGGCTCCGGCGCCTCGAGAAGACCGTGTTCCTCGCTACGATCGCGATGCTGCTGGCGATCGACGGCGGGCTGCGCATCATCGGTTTCGCGCTCGGCGGCCATTACCGTGCCGAGCACCTCTGGCTGCTCGCCGCGATGGCGCCGGCGGCCTGGCTCGGCTTGCATTGGGGCCAGAAGGTCCATCTCGCACTCCCGCCCCGGACGTTTCGGCAAATCGTCGGTGGATTGTTGCTGGTCGGCGGGATCCTGCTGCTCTGGAGGCAAGCATGAAGCGGCTCTTCTTCTTCCTTGGGATGCTGATCCTGACGGGCGGCGCACACGCCTGGCAAGCCGGCGGGCCCTATCCTTTCGGCGTCCTCAACCATCGCTCGCTGACGTTTACCGCCGAATACTGGAATCCGATCCTCGACTGGGTCTCGCAACATGCGGGCGTCCGGCTCGAACTGCGCGTGGCACGCACCGCCAACGAGACCACCGACATGGCTGCCCGCGGCGAACTGGCCTTCGTGTTCTCGAACCATTTCTTCACGCCGGCGCGCAGCAAGCTCGGCTTCACTGTCCTGGCGCGCCAGGAAGGCGAAGGCATTCGCAGCCAGATCGTCGTGCGCGAGGACAGTTCGCCCCGTCAACTGGCCGATCTGGCCGGAACCAGGGTCGCTTTCGCCAATCCCTATGCCTTCGTCGGTTATTTCGTTCCCTACGATGTGCTGCTCCGAGCCGGAATCAAGGTCGAGCCCGTTTTCGCCGGCAACCAGGAGGCGGCGATGGGCCAACTCAAGCACGGCCAGGTTGCCGCCGCCGGTGTGAACAGTCAGGTGATGGCCGATTACGCGAAGCGCGAAGGCTTTGCCTATCGCGTGCTCTGGGAATCCGAGTCCTATTTCGACCTCGCCGTGATGGCGCACCCCAGGGTGCCGGCGCCTCATCGTGAGGCCGTGAGACGCGCATTCCTCGCCATGCGCGATGACCCGGGCGGACGTGCCGTCCTCGCCGAGGCGGCGAAGAAGCTGGCGCTGCAGGCGCCGCGCGGTTTCGTCGCCGCCTCGGATGCCGATTACGAAAACTATCGGCGTTTCTTCCGCGAAACGCGCGTGCCGATCGAGGGACAATGACGCCGTTGGCGCGCTTCTCGTTGCGTAGCCGCCTCCTGCTGGCGCTCGCCATCGTCAGCATCGCGCTCCTTCTCGGCGGCAGCACGGTCGTGCTGCAGGTGGCGAACCGGATCGGTCAGCGGGTGATCGACCAGACTGCCGAGCGCGAGGTGCGGCTGCTCACGGCGATGCTGGCCGAACCCCTGATCCTGCAGGACTACCCGACGATCGAGCAGATGCTGCGCAGGGAAGTCGAGGCGGGCGACGCGCAGCGGGTTCGCCTGGCCACGGAGAAACTGCGGCTCACGGCCGAGGACGGTCCTCCGCCGTCGTCGCGCCCCGACTGGTTTGCACGGCTGCTCGACATTCGTCCCGGGCTGGCCGGAATGCCCCTCGTCATCGGCGGCCGCGATTACGGCCGCATCGAGGTCGAGATCACCACGGCCCATGTCGAGGAGCGCCTCTGGCGGCTGATCGGCGTCGGTCTGCTCGTCGGCATCGGGGCGGTGCTGGTCCTCGGCCTGGCGATGCATTACATCATGCGTGCCAACCTCGCCGGTCTCGAGGCGATCCGCGCTTCGGGAAGACGCTTCGCCGCAGGGGATGGTTCGGCGCGTGTCGAGCTCTCGGCTCACGCGCCGCCGGAACTGGTGGCGACGGCGCAGGCCCTGAACGCGGCGCGTGACCGCATCAAGGCCATGATCGACGAACTCGCCACCGAAAAGGAGCGCTGGCGCATCACGCTCTCCTCGGTTGGGGACGGGGTCGTGGTGACCGACGCCGACGGCGACGTGCGTTTCATGAATGCGGTGGCCGAATGGCTGACCGGCTGGCCGCTCGCCGATGCGACGGGCAAGCCGATCGAGACCGTGATGCCCCTGATCCACGAAGAGACGCGCAAGCCGCAGCCGAATCCGGCGCGACTGGCGCTGCGCAGCGGCGAACCGCAGGCGATGGCCAATCACACGTTGTTGATTGCGCGCGACGGCCGCGAGCTGCCGGTGCACGACTCGGCGGCCATCGTGCCGTCGGTGGCGGCGGACACCCCCGGAGAGCTGTGCGGTGCGGTGCTCGTGTTCCGCGACGACTCGGAACGGCGCGCGCTGGTCAGGGAACTGCGACGCATGGCCTTTCACGACCCGCTCACGGGGCTCCCCAACCGTCGTGCCCTCGAGGGGCGCATCGAACGGGCGCTCCACCAGGTGGCGACGGAAGGCCGCAGCCACCTGTTTTGCTACATCGATCTCGACCAGTTCAAGCTGGTCAACGACACCTGCGGTCATGGCGCCGGCGATGCGCTGCTGGTCGAGATCGTCGAACTCATGCGCACCGGCGTGCCTGCGCCGGCCGAAGGCGGGAGCGACAGGAGCCTGTTGGCGCGCATCGGCGGCGACGAGTTCGGACTG
Organism: uncultured Rhodocyclaceae bacterium; assembly: GCA_964530115.1. Classification (GTDB taxonomy): domain Bacteria; phylum Pseudomonadota; class Gammaproteobacteria; order Burkholderiales; family Rhodocyclaceae; genus Fen-999. The sequence continues at coordinate 14,351 of CAZGYD010000155.1, forward strand.
CTGCTGTTCGACTGTTCCCTCGCCAAGGGTGTCGAGACGGCCGAGCGCCTCGTCGGGATCATCGCCGCCCATCCTTTCCGCTACGAGGCGCGCCAGTTCCACATCGGTGCCAGCGTCGGCATCACCGTCCTCGAGCCGGGGATGAGCACCGCCGATGCACTGGGCCGCGCCGATACCGCCTGCTACCACGCCAAGGATCAGGGACGCGGGCGGGTCGAGGTGCATAGCCGCGCTCACGCGGGCATCCGCGCGCTCGACGAGGAGATGCAGTGGGTGGCGCGCTTCGACGAATCCCTCGCCGCGCATCGCTTCCGCCTCCACCGGCAGCGCATCGTGCCGCTCGGCGGCACTGCCGGCCGCGAGCACTACGAGATCCTGCTGCGCGTCGTCGATGGTGAGGGCGTGGCGGAACCGCCGGCGCGTGTGCTCTCGGCGGTCGAGCGTTTCGGTTATGCGCATCTGCTCGACCGCTGGGTATTCGACACCCTGCTCGATCATCTCGTTCATCACCCCGAGGATCGCGCGAGCTATGCGATCAATCTCTCCGGCGGCACCCTCTCGCAGGCGGATTTCCTTGCCCATGTCCAAGAGCGCCTGGCGATCGCGGGAATCGATCCGGCGCGCCTGTTTTTCGAGATCACGGAAACGGCGGCGATCCATCATCTCGCCGCGGCCCAGCATTTCATTGCCGCACTGTGCGCGCTCGGCTGCCGCTTTTGCCTCGACGATTTCGGCTCCGGCCTGTCTTCGTTTGCCTATCTCAAGCAACTGCCGGTGAGCGTGCTCAAGATCGACGGCAGCTTCGTTCGGGCGCTGAACGAGGCATCGACCGATTTCGTGATCGTCAATGCCATCACGCAGATCGGCCGCGATCTGTCACTCGATGTCGTGGCCGAGTGGGTCGAGAATCGCGAGGTATACGACCGGCTCGTCGAGATCGGCGTCGGCTTCGCGCAGGGCTATTTCATCCACCGACCGGAAGCGCTGCCGGAATGACCCCGAGCCCCGCGCTTGCGGGCAGTCGCAACCTTCCTTTTTCTATGACGGGCGGCGTGGCGACATCGGCGGCGAGCCACGAAGATGTGGCCAGGCCATGCGCGATCGTTGGGGCGATCGCCGCGGCGAGATGCGCGGCCGCGGCGACGCCGATTGCCGAATCGACGACCGAGGTGATCACGACCTCGAGGCCCGCGGCCTGGGCGGTGCGTGCGAAACTCAGCGTTCGTAACACGCCGCCGAGCCGCGCGGGCTTGAGGACGAGGCGGCGCACCGCGCGCCAGGCGAGGAGCGCGTCGAGCCCCAGCACCGGCAGCGACTCGTCGGCCGCGAGCGGATACGGCAGCGCGGCCTGCAAGGCGGCGAGCGAGGCGACGCAGGGTTCGGCGAGCGGCTCCTCGACGCCGTCGATCGGCAGATCGGCGATCGCCGTCAGGAAGCGGCGCGCGTCGGCATGGTCCCAGGCGCGGTTGGCGTCGAGCCGCAGGCGTAGCAGTGCCGCCGCCGCCACGTCGCGCAGCCGGGAAAGTTCTTCCTCGACGGGCGCGAGGCCGACCTTGAGCTTGGCCGTCGTGTAGCCTTCCGCGGCCGCCGTGGCCGCGCGCGCCGCGCAGCCGTCGTCGAGGGGCCCAAGCGCCGCATTGACGGGCACGGCGAGCGTCCGCGCGCCGAGGAGCACGGCGAGCGGCAGGCCGCGCCGGCGCGCTTCGAGGTCGATGAGCGCCGTTTCGATGGCCCAGCGCATCTGCGCCTCGCGCGGCCCGCCGAGGCTGGGCAGCGGCGCGCAGTCGCCCCAGCCCGCGGTGCCGTCGTCAGCGCGAAACGCCTGACCGGCCGACCGCTGCTCCCGGCGTTTCAACGACCGTGAGTGGTCCAAGATCGGCGATGCGGCGTTGGGCCGGGCTTCGACCAGCCAGCCGCGGCGTTCACTGAGCACGGCCCCGGCCGCGACCCAGGGCCGTTTCAGCGGCAGCCGGTAGGGGTGGAGGCGAAGGCGCACGGGCGCATGTCCTGCCGTCGGGGCAGGATCAGGGGCGGCGGCGGTACTTGCGGAAGTCCGGCGGCCGCTTTTCCAGCCAGGCGTTGCGGCCCTCCTGGCCCTCGGCGGTCATGTAGAAGAGGCCGGTCGCCTGGCCCGCGAGTTCCTGGATGCCGGCGAGCCCGTCGGTGTCGGCATTGAAGCCGGCCTTGATCATCCTGAGTGCGGTCGGCGAGAGCTTCAGCATCTCGCGGCACCAGGCGACGGTCTCCTCCTCGAGCCGTTCGAGCGGCACCACGGCGTTGACCAGGCCCCATTCGAGCGCGGTTTGCGCATCGTATTGGCGGCAGAGGAACCAGATCTCCTTGGCCCGCTTCAGGCCGATGGTGCGGGCCATGAGCCCGGCGCCGAGGCCGGCATCGAAGCTGCCGACCCTCGGCCCGGTCTGACCGAAGCGGGCGTTGTCGGCAGCGATGGTCAGGTCGCAGACCAGGTGCAGCACGTGGCCGCCGCCGATCGCATAACCCGCGACCATGGCCACGACGGGCTTGGGCAGACGGCGGATCTGCATCTGCAGGTCGAGGACGTTGAGATGAGGTGTCTGCGTCGCCGCGTCGTGGTAGCCGCCATCGTCACCGCGCACGGTCTGGTCGCCGCCCGAGCAGAAAGCCTTGTCGCCCGCACCGGTGAGGATGATCACGCCGACCTCGGGGTCGCGATGGGCGCGGGCGAAGGCGTCCTGGAGTTCCATCACGGTCTCGGGCCGGAAGGCGTTGCGCTTCGCCGGCCGGTTGATGGTGATGCGGGCGATGCCGTCGCCCGAAAGGTCGTAGAGGATGTCGGTGTAGGTGGCGGCGGGGGTCCAGGTCACGGTCATGGCAGCAGGGAGCCGATGGCGAAGAAAAGCCCGAAGAGGAACTGCGCGCGCGCGGTGTCGGCGAGCACGCCGTTGAGTTCCGCGCCTTCGGCGCGCTGCGCCCGGCGTGTTACGACGGCTGAGTTTGGCAGCGCGAGTAGCGCGAGCCAGGCCCAGGGCGCGGCGGCGAAGAATGGCAGCAGCGCATAGGGCGCGAGCACGAGCAGCGCATGCGCGCGCCGCGAGGCCGCGGGGCCGATCACGGCGGCGAGCGTGCGCCGGCCGGCGGCAATGTCGGCGGCGAGATCGCGCAGGTTGTTCGCCATGAGCACAGCGGCCGCGGGCGCGCCGACCGCGAGGCCGGCGGCGACGGCCGCGGGCGTGAGCGTGCCGGACTGGAGAAAATGGCTGCCGCCGACGGCGACGAGGCCGAAGAAGACGAGCACGAAGGCTTCGCCGAAGGGCGTGTAGGAGATCGGCCGCGGGCCGCCCGAATAGGCCCAGCCGGCGGCGAGCGAGGCCAGTCCGATGGCGACGATGGGCCAGCCGCCGGCGACGGCGAGAAAGATGCCGAGCAGGAAGGCGAGGGCGAAGGCGATCATCGCCGCTGCGCGCACCTGCGCCGGCGTCGCCAGGCCGGCCGCGGTGATGCGCGTGGGGCCGAGGCGGCCCGCGCGGTCGGCGCCGCGTTCGAAGTCGGCGGCGTCGTTGTGGAGGTTCGTGCCCGCCTGGATGAGCATCGCCGCAACGAGCGCCGCGCCGGCGACGGGCCAGGACCGCGGCGCGCCTTCGGCCCAGGCGAGCGCGGTGCCGACGAGCACGGGGGTTGCCGCCAGCGGCAGCGTGCGCGGCCGGGCGGCGAGCCACCAGAGGCGGAATCCGCCGGGCGCCGTGGGGCGGGAGATGGTGTCAGTGTTCATGGGGCCGGTCGGCGAAATGCAGGCAGGCGATGCCGAACGAGAGATTCTCCCAGCGCACGGCTTCGAAGCCGCAGCGCGCGATCAGTTCCGCGAATTCGCGCTGGGCGGGAAAGCGGCGGATCGATTCGACGAGGTACTGGTAGGCCTCGGGCGCGCGGGCGACGGCGGCGCCGAGGCGCGGGATCACGGCCCAGGAATAGAGGTCGTAAAAGGGCGCCAGCCACCACTGCGGACGCGAGAATTCGAGGCAGACGAAGCGGCCGCCGGGCCGGAGCACGCGCCGGATTTCGGCGAGCGCCGCCTCGAGTCGCGTGGCGTTGCGCAGGCCGAAGGAGACGACGAGCAGATCGATGCTGGCATCCGCGAGCGGCAGCGCCTCGGCCTCGCCGGCCAGCCAGCGGATGCGCCGGTCGGCCTCGCGCCGGCCGGCCTGCATCATCGGCAGGCTGGGGTCGCAGACGACGACGTGGCGGTCTGCGCGATCGAGCAGCCGGGCGATGTCGCCGGTGCCGCCCGCGAGATCGACGACAGTGCCGGGAATCTCGGCGCAACGCCTCTTGAGCGTCCGTTTCCACAGCCGGTGGATGCCGAAGCTCATCAGGTCGTTCATGAGGTCGTAGCGCGGCGCGACCGTGTCGAAGACGCGGCGGATGCGCTGCTTCCGTTCCTGCGGGGCGACCTCCTGGTAGCCGAAGCTGCGATCGATGTCCGTCGGCATGTCCGCCTACCGTTGCGCCTGCCGGAAGGCCGCCTCCACCTCGGCCGCATTCATGGGGCCGAGCTTGCGGGCGACGATGCGGCCCTGACGGTCGATGACCAGCGTGAAGGGCAGGCCGGCCTTCGCGTTGCCGAGCGCCTGCATCAGCGCCAGTCCCTGGTCCTTCGCCAGAAGCACCGGGTAGTTCATCTCGTAGGCCTTGGCGAAATCGCGCACCGGCTCGGCACGGTCCTCGATGGCGATGCCGAGCAGTTCGACCTTGCCGCGGTGGCGCGCGTACTCGGCGACGAAGTCCGGGATTTCCCTGCGGCAGGGCGCGCACCAGCGCGCCCAGAAATTGACCACCAGCGGCCGGTCCCGGTATTTCTGGAGCGCCACCGGCCGGTCGTCGAGGTCGGTGAGCGTCGCCGCCCAGAGCGCATCGGGGCCGCCCCCGTCCGCATGCACCGCGAGAGACGAGAACAACAGCAGGAGGAAGCCGATGACGCGCATCAAGGCAGGTCGCCCTTGCGGAAGACGAGGAAGCCGACCGTCGCACTGACGATGCCGAGCAGCGTCGGATAGACGACCGCGAACACCTGGTAAGGAGTCACACCGAAGGTGTCGAGGATGACGAAGGCCGAGGGGCCGAGCACGATGAGCTGCGGGTCGAACAGCGAAAGCGCGGCGGTCCGGAACACCTGGAGCGGGTTCGCCAGGGCGATGCCGACCGCCACCTCGGGCGCGACGCGGCCCTGGATCATGACGCCGAGCAGGATGAGGTCGAGGAAGAGCAGCAGCGTCAGCCAGAGCAGGAAGGCGGCGCCCTGGGCCATGTCCGTAGTGCGTGCGAGCGACGAGATGAGCATGCCGAAGCCGAGGAAGCAGGCCGACATCGCCGCGAGCAGCAGCGTGTAATAGCCGAACATGCCCCAGGGCACCTCGATCTCGCGCACGAGGGCGATGAGCACGGCCACCACCATCGCCGCCGCGACCGGCAGGAAGATGACCAGGTAGCGGCCGACGATCTTGCCCCAGAACCAGGCCGAGAGCGACACCGGCAGCGAGAGCAGGTATTCGAAGACGCCGGCCTCGCGGTCGCCGGCGACCGAGCGCACGGTGGTGATGAGGACGAAGATGGGCAGGATGGCCATGGTCAGCTGGATGTAGGTGACCAGCAGGCGCGAGAGGCCGATGAAGCCGAGCACGCGCGATTCGGTGAGGCCGAAGAGGAACAAGAGGGCGACGATGCCGCCGAACACCAGCGTGTAGATGAGGAACCAGCGCGAACGCAGCGATTCGACGATATCGAGCTTGGCCGTGAGCCAGAGATGTTTCATGGCTTGCCTTTCCGGATCTTGGCGACGACGTGTTCGGCCATGGTCTGGAAATCGACGGAGCCGGCCTGGGGATGGGCGACGGCACCGAAGTTGAAGCCCATCGGCGAGGTCCTGGTGATGAAGTGCGCCTTCCAGCCGTCGAGCCAGACCACGTCATTGCCGCGGCTGGTGACGTCGGCGAGCCAGAGCTTCGTCCCCGGCTCCTTCATCCATGGGTGCTGGCCGATCTTGTCGTGGAGCCAGAGGGCGACGCAGCCGGGGTCATCGAACTTGAAAACGGTGTTCTTCGGGCCGCCGCGCAGCTCGCCGGCGAAGCGGCGATCGGAGATCACCATGTTGCAGACCACGCAGGTGTCGCGGTCCCAGATGATCGGCTGCATGCCTTCGGGCCAGTTGCCCTTGCCGCCACAGCCGCCGAGGGACGAAATGGCTGCCGCAAGCGGCGTCATGGCCAGGCCGGCATGGAGGAATTCGCGGCGGTTCATTTTTCCGTCAGCGACAGGTCGGTGATCAGCGCGACGTAGCGCGAGGTCATGCCGAGGAAGCGAAGACGGTCGGGGCCCGCCACTTCGCCCTGCCAGCACAAGCCGTCGCCGACATCGGTGAAATTCCAGGCAGTGAGCGCCTTGGCAAGCGCCGGATCGGCGCGCTTGACGCCGATCCGGCAATGCAGGATGCCGGTCAGCGACACGTCGTCAGCGACCTTGTCGTCGAGCACGACCTTGCCCATGTCGAGCTCGACGACGCGGTTGACCAGCGCCGAGACTTCGTTGAGCCGGTGGCTGGAGATCAGCATGGTCGCGTTTTCCGTGCGCTCGGCGAGCAGCTCGAAGAAGATCTTGCGCGCCTCGGGGTCGAGGTTCGCGGCCGGCTCGTCCATGACCAGCACGCGGGCCTGGCGGCCCAGCGCGATGGCGATCAGCAGCTTCTGCTTCATGCCGCCGGAGAGCCTGACGAACTGACGGTCGATGATCGGCTTGGTATCGAGGCCGAGCGCGCCGGCGAGATCCAGGATCTGCCTCGGGTCGGTGCCGCAGAGGCCGGCGGCGAAATCGATCAACTGGCCGACGGGCATCTTCAGCGGCGGCGGCAGTTGCGGCACGAAGCCGATGCTGCCGAGCACGGCCGTGCGTTCGCGGCGTGGCGAGCGTCCCTCGATGGTCACCGTGCCCTCGTGGGTGTATTCGCCGAGCAGGCAGCGGATCAGCGTCGTCTTGCCGGCGCCGTTGGAGCCGATCAGGGCTACGCGCTCGCCGAGGCCGATCTCGAGATTGATGCCGTCGAGCACGCGGGCGCGGCGGAAGGTCTTGGCGACGTTCGCAAATGTGATCATGTTGCGGATTGTATCGGCTGTGCCCGGCCAGCCGACTTGATTCAAAGCAGCTTCGACAGTCCCTTGACCTCGAACTTCAGCGAACCGGTCGGGCAGGTGTCGACGCAGAGGCCGCAGCGCGTGCAGTCGGGACCGATGGGCACCTCGGTGGCGACCGCGCGGCCCTTGATCACGGTGTCGAGCACGTGCGGCACCAGGCAGACCTTGCGGCAGTCGCCCTCGTGGAAGCAGCCCTCCAGCGTGTATTTGATGCGCACCGGCGAGACGATGCCGACGACGCCGTAGGTGAGGCCGATCGGGCAGGCGTAGCGGCACCAGGCGCGGCGGACGAAGAAGATCTCGAAGACGAGCAGGGCGAGCACCCAGAGCAGGGCCAGCACGCTGCCGCCGTAGATCAGTGCGCGCGAGACGATGCCGGTCGGCGAGATCGCCTCGAAGACCGTGTAGCCGGTGACGATGGCCAGCAGGGCGAAGATGACCCAGGACACCGTGCGCCAGCGGCGGTCGATCGGCTGGTCGGTGACGAGCTTTTTCTGCACGAGCTTGAGGTGGATCTTTTCCGCGAGTTCGGCGAGCAGGTGATAGGGGCAGACCCACGAGCAGAAAGACCGGCCGCCCAGCAGCGCCCAGAGCACGAGTACCGTGCCGGTGCCGATCAGCAGGTTGGTGATGATGTGCTTGTGCGCGAGCATCACCTGGAGGGCGGAGTTGAGGTCGATCAGGTGGAAGCCGATGAAGCGCGAGGCCGTGAGCGCGCCTTCGAGCACCTGGATGTCGAAAGAGTAGGAAACGACGAACAGCAGGTTGGCGAGGATCAGCGTGATCCATCGGCGGTTGCGCCACTTGTTCGATTTGCGCTCGTGCTCGCGCATGTGCGCCTTCATGGCCTGGAGCTCGGCCTTGTTGGTCATGCGCTTGAGTTCGTGAACCTTGGCGGCGGCATCGTCGATCAGGGCCGGCTTCTTCGGCTCGGCGCCGAACATGACCCTGATCTGTTCGAAGAAACGGCGCTTGAGTGCGGTGTTCATGTTCAGGCCCTCCAGCCTTCGCCGGGGATGATCTCGATGCTGGCCGGCTCGGTCGGGCAGATCATCTCGCAGACGCCGCAGCCGACGCAGGGCTCGTGCACCACCGGCGACTTGCGCTGGCTGCCGTCGGGCGCGAACACCGTCTCGATGCTGATCGCGCCCTTGATCGGACAGGCCGTGACGCAGAGGTCACACAGCTCGACGTCGTAGGGATGGTCGGCGACCTTGATCGGCTTCCAGCGATCGACCTTCATGTAGCGGAGCTCGCCCTTGAAGTCCGGCCCGCGGGCCTGGCCCTTGAAGCCCTTGCCCTGGATCGCGAGGCAGGACTCCGGCCGTGTCAGCCGCGCCACGCCGATCCGCTCGGCGAGATTCAGCGTCGGCTCCGGATCGTTCTCCTTGGCGAGCAGGATCGGCTTGCCGGCCAGCTTCGCGCCCGGACGCACAGCCATGCCCTCGGGCTTTTTGTAGGTCAGCGAGCCGGTCGGACAGGCGAGGATGCACTGCACGGCATCGCAGGAGAAGTCGCATGCCTGCGCGCGTGCGTCGATGTAGGGCGTGCCGACGCCGAAGCCGTCGTTGAGGTCGGCGAGCCTGAGTGCCTGTACCGGGCAGACCTGGACACACTGCCCACACTTGATGCAGCTGGCGAGGAAGTCCTTTTCGTCGAGCGCGCCGGGCGGGCGCAGGCGCTTCTTCTGCGCATACAGGATCGGCAGGTAGCCCGACAGTGCCGCCCCGAAGACGCCGCCGCCGAGGAGGATGGTGAGCATGAACCGGCGCCTCGCTTGACGAGCGCGCTCCTTGGACATAGGTGGTTTGGCGCCCGTTGTCGGCTCTGCCAGCGTGGAGGTGCCTGTATTGCGGCCGCCCGCGGCGACGCCGCCGGGAGATCCGCCGGTATCGTTTTCGTTCATCCGTGATTCCTTTGCGGTTTCAGGTAGCGCGGCTCCGGGTCGCGCGCCTGCAGTTCCGGCGTGGAGAACGGTGCCAGCCGCTCAAGGAAATCCAGCAGTTCGAGCACCGGCGAAGTCTTGAAAAAGCGCGCCAGCGGCACTTCCATCCAGATCTGGTCGGCCCAGGCATAGAGTTCGTAGGGCGAGTCGCCGGTACCGTCACCGTTGCGGTCGAAGCCCTGATAGTCGTCCCAGTAGTTGCCACGCCACTGGTTGAGACCGGCGGTGCCGCGGCCGTTCTGGATCACGTTGTTGAGGTTGCCCTCGAATTCGTTGTCCGTGAAGATGTTGCCGCCAATTTCCGAGGTGAAATGAACGGCGATGCCGTTGTAGGCGAAACGGTTGTTGCGGAAACGGATCGTCGTATTGGGTTGAAACGGAGAGAGGTCCGAGCCGACGCCGACGGCACAGTAAATGAATTCATTGTCCTCGATGTCGGAATCCGATGCTTCCTTGAAGCCGACCGCCATGCCGGCGGCGCCGTTGGCGTGGGAAACGAGGTTGCGACGGACATGGACGCGCTCGGTGTACATCAGGTAGATGCCGACGGTGTTGTCGTAGAAGCGATTGTTCTCTACCAGGTTGTCCTTGGCGAACATGAAATGGAAAGAGTAGCGGCTGCGTTTGCCGACGTTGTCACGAAAGATGTTGTGACTCGAATACCAGGCCACCATGTCGCGTACATCGACGATCTCGTTCTTCTCGATGAGATTGTGGTTGCTGTACCAAAGCCGCAGGCCGTCGCCGCGGACGCCGAGGTCGAAAGGCTTCGAGCTCATGCGGTTGTGGCGGATCACGTTCCGGTTCGATTGCTTGAGGTCTATACCGAACAGGCAGTTGTCGATGACGAGGTGTTCGATGACATTGCGGTGGCCGCGGACGTCGAGGCAGGCATCGTCGGTGTCATGCGAATCGCCCGAACCGGTGAGATGCAGGCCGCGCAACGTCGAATCGTTGGCCTCCAAGGAGAACACGGTCCCCTTGTCGCCGGCGTCGATGGTGACCTTCCCGCCGCCGTCGATGACGAGCGGCTTCCTGACGACAACGGGACCTGCATAACGGCCTGGCGGCGGCCTGAGCACCGAGCCGGCCGGGGCGGCATCGACGAGTTCCTGGAACGGCTTCAGCCCGTGGATCCGCGGGTCGCGTTCGTAGAGGGGGTAGGTCGGCTTGGGCCGATCCACATCGACCCTCGGGGCTTCCATGCCAGCCGGCAGCACCGGCTCGGCACTGTTGCCGCCGGCACTACTCGGTTCATCGACGCCGCGCCAGCCGATTTCTTCCTGTGTCTGGGCGGTCACCAGGAAGGAGAACGCGCCGAGACAGAGGGCCGGTAACAATCTGCGCCATCGGCGCATGACATCAGTTCCCGGCCCGCTCGCGCAGCTGCTTGCGGCGAAGCAGCAAGGCCACCATCAGGCAGGCGAAGACGATCAGCAACAGTCCATAACCCCAGTAAGGGTAGGAAAACGTCGAGAACTGCGCCACCTTGCCCTCGCCGAAGACGGTGGGCATGAACGGCTTGACCGTGAAGGCACCCCAAGGATGCAGGTTGTGGCCGAAGAACCACAGCCAGGCTGCGTATTCGATGACAAAGAACACCGGCAGCAGTGCCGGTACGAAAGCGAGCAGGAGCTCGAAGCCGCGGATCTTCCAGACGCCGATGACGACGATGACCATCGCGGCGATCAGCCCCGCGATGACGATATGCGTGATCTTCGTGACATTGTCGCCCCAGACCTTGATCTTCTCGGGTTCGTTGAAGAAGGTGCCGGTCTCGTCCATGTATTCCTTGACATGCGTGGCGAGCTTGCCGAGCACGTACTGGTCGACGATGGTCCATGCGGCGACGGCGGCGAAGCCGATGGAGAGGATGAGCAGCCGGCGCTTCAGGTTGGTGCACATGAAGCCGAGCAACATCACCGCGAAGAAGCCAAAGAAAAACTTGGACAGCGGCTTCTCCACCGGCGCACCGGTGGCGATCGGGAACATGCCGACGTAATGGTTGATGGTGTTCATCTCGTGGACGCAGTCGAGACCCTCGGCGCCCTTGTTGAAGTCCTTTTTGTGCGCGTCGAGCACCGGGTTGTAGCGTTCGACCGTGTGGTCGAGATCCTTCTCGATGATTTCGGCTGCCTGCCGGCTGCCGGCGCGGGCGGCCTTGCAGCCGTTATAGACGCCGTCGAAATGGAAGTGGATGCGGATGCCATCCGGGAAGGCGTCCTTCGGATAGTTCGGCGCGGTCAGGGATACCCACCAGATGGGGGAGAAATAGGCCGCGATCATCGCAATCAGGGCGATGAGCGTCAGGCCGGTGACGGTCTTGTTGCTGGCTTGCATGGCGGTTCTCTGAGGATCGAGGGTGCCGCCGCGGCGGAACGCGGCGGGGTATTGTCAGTTGTCACGCGATCGCCCCTCCCCCAAGGGCGATCTCCAGACGACCGGCTGCGGTTACTTCTTCTTGACACCTTTGGCAGCAGCGCCGCCGGTCTTGCACATGGCGCCGGGCATCGACAAGCTGGCCTGGTAGGCGGAAATCGCCACCAGCTGGTCGTTGGTGTAGGGCTTGATCACCTTGACCATATCCGGGTTGGCGTTGCGGCGATGGCCGTCGCGGATCTCGGTCATCTGGCGCAACAGGTACTTGTAATGCTGACCGGCGATGACCGGGTAGAACTTTTCGGCGTTGCCCTCGCCGTTCTTGCCGTGGCATTCGAGGCACTGCTTCTCGTAGAGTTCCTTGCCCTTGGCGATCTGCTGGGCAGCGTCCGGCCCTTCGTACTTGCCATGGTCGGTCGGGATGCACAGGCTCTGGATGTAGGCCGCGGTGTCGGCCAGGTCCTGCGGGTCGGTCATTTCCTTGGCAAAGGGGTACATCGTCGGGTTGTCGCGCAGGCCCATGCGGATGTCGGCCATCTGCTTGATCAGCACTGTGGTGTGCTGGCCGGCGAGCTGCGGGAAGGTACCGTCCGAGCGCCCCGCGCCCGAGGGCAGGTGGCAGGCGCCGCAGATCTCGTAGGTCTCCTTGCCGCGTTTGACATCACCCTTCTTGGCCAGGGCTTCCTTGAATTCGCCCTCCATCTTCGCCCACTGGTAATCCTTCGACTCGATGCCGGCGGCCTTCGGCGCGGGCGGTCCGGCGAGGGCGATGGCGGGCAGGAGTGCAGCGACGGCGAGTGCAAGAGACTTGCTCATTTCGGTTTCCTCTTCAGTTTGGGGTTAAATCAACACTACAGAAATGAATATCAGTATTCATTGATGTTGCTCAAGCAGACAGGACGGTCACTTCAGCTTGCTCAGGTATTCGGCGATCGCCTTGATTTCCTCGTCGCTGACCAGACCCATGACGCCTTTCATCGCCGCGGACTGGCCGTTCGCGCGGGCGCCGCTCTTGATGTCCTTCATCTGCTGTTCGGCATAGGCCGCATTCTGTCCGGCGAGTTTCGGATAGCTGGGCATCAACGGCTTTTTGGCATCCTTGCCATGGCACGACCAGCAGGTCTTCTCCTGATAGAGCTTGGCGCCGTCGAGGGCGAAGGCCGGCGCCGAAAGCACTGCGGCTGCGGCGATCAACAATATTTTCTTCATGGGTATTCCTTTCGCTGTATTGGGTTGGCGGGGTACGCCGATGCTATTGGCGTACCCCTTCTACAACCTTGAACCAGATCAACTTAATCGCTTCTCACTTGATCTTCTTGGCGCCGTTTTGTTCGAGGTAGGTTTTGGCGCGGAGGCCCAAGTCGGCGGCCTTGACCTGGTACTGCCAGACCTGTTCGGCCCAGAGGTTGGCCTGTTCCCAGTCCTTGGCGGCGGCGGCGGCCTCGT
>CAZGYD010000156.1:0-20959 GCA_964530115.1 uncultured Rhodocyclaceae bacterium
CGGAATCGCAGACGCACCGCGAGATGGCCTCGGGCCTGTCGACCCCGGTCGGCTTCAAGAACGGCACCGATGGCTCGGTGGAGACCGCCATCAACGCCATCGTCTCCGCCTCGCGGCCGCACAGTTTCCTCGGCATCAATGCCGACGGTCGCAGCTCGGTGATCCGCACGCGCGGCAACCGCTACGGCCACCTCGTCCTGCGCGGCGGCGGCGACCGGCCGAACTACGACACGGTCAGCGTCGCCATGGCCGAACAGGCGCTGACCAAGGCTGGTCTGCCGCAGAACATCGTCATCGACTGCTCGCACGCCAACAGCTACAAGAAGCCGGAGCTCCAGCCGCTGGTCATGCACGACTGCATAAACCAGATCCGTGTCGGCAACCGCTCGATCGTCGGCCTGATGATCGAAAGCTTCATCGAGGCCGGCAACCAGCCGATCCCCGACGATCTGTCGAAGCTGCGCTACGGCTGCTCGATCACCGATCCCTGTGTCGACTGGCCGACCACGGAAAAGATGATCCGCAGTGCGCGCGCCGATCTCGGCGACCTGCTCCAGAAACGAAACGTCTGATCGTTCCCATGGCGCTCATCAAACCCTTCCGCGGCCTGCGGCCGGTCGCCGAACACGCCGCCGACGTCGCCGCCCCGCCCTACGACGTGCTCTCGACCGAAGAGGCGCGCGCGCGCGCCACCGGCCGCCCATGGTCCTTCCTGCATATTTCGAAGCCTGAAATCGACCTGCCGCCGGGGACCGACCCCTATGCGCCCGAGGTCTATGCCAAGGCCGCGGAGAACCTGAAGAGGATGCTCGACGCCGGCATCCTGCGCCGGGACGAAACGCCCCGTTATTACGCCTACCGGCTGGAGATGGGCACGCACGCCCAGACCGGCCTCGTTGCCGCGGCCTCGGTCGCCGCCTATGACAGCGGGCGCATCAAGAAGCACGAATTCACGCGCCCGGACAAGGAAGACGACCGCGTGCGCCAGATCGAGGCGCTCAATGCCCAGACCGGGCCGGTGCTGCTCGCCTGGCCGCCCTCCCCGGCGGCCGATGCGCTGGTCGCGAAGGCCACGCAGGGCGAGCCCGTGGCACGGGTCACCGCCGACGACGGCATTCGCCACACGATCTGGGTCATCGACGACGAATCGACGATCGCCGCGATCACGACCGCTTTCGAAGCGATGCCGGCGCTCTACATCGCCGACGGCCACCACCGTTCGGCCGCCGCCTCACGCGTGGCCGCCGCGAGGCGCAGGCCCGGCGTCGAACAGGAGAGCGACTGGTTCCTCGCGGTCGCCTTTCCGCACCATCAAATGCGGATCCTCGACTACAACCGCGTCGTCCGCGACCTCAACGGCCTCTCCGCCGACGAGTTCCTCGCCCGCCTCGGCCGCTGCTACGCGATCGCACCGGCCTGCGGCGCGGTCAAGCCATCGTGCCACGGCGAAGTCGGGCTGTACCTGGGCCGCGGCCGCTGGTACCGGCTCAACATCGACCCGAGGCTCTTCTCGAAGGATCCGGTGGCCAATCTCGATGTCAGCCTGCTCTCGGAACACGTGCTCGGGCCCATCCTCGGCATCACCGATCTGCGCCGCGACCAGCGCATCGACTTCGTCGGCGGCATCCGCGGCCTCGCGGAGCTGGAAAAGCGCGTCGACAGCGGCGAGATGGCCGCCGCCTTCGCCCTCTATCCGACCAGTCTCGCCGACCTGATGGCGGTGGCCGACGCGGGCCAGATCATGCCGCCGAAATCGACCTGGTTCGAGCCCAAGCTCGCCGACGGCCTCGTCTCGCACGTGCTCGACTGACGGCATCGCCCCAAACTCAGCCGCCGTAACACGCCAGCCGATGCCGCGGCGCAGCTTGCAACCGGCATGGCCGGCGTCTACAGTGCTGCGGATCGGGGTGACGAAAGGAGGGAATGCCATGATGACACGCGCCCGGACGACGCTCGCGGCCTTCTGCCTGCTTCCCTTCGCCGCCAGCGCCCAGCATCAGGTCAAACCACCCATCGCCCAGTTCTGGATGGACGTCGCCACGTCGAGCATGTCGATCCCCGGCATGGAGGAAATGGACTCCGGCGCCGGCGGCTTCCTCGGCGGCCTGCTCGGCAATGTCTTCGGCACCACCAAGTTCGGCCTGGGCATGCCGGGCAAGTATCTCGACACGGCGCTTTACACGCGCAACAAGCCTTCCGGCACCGAGGGCACGCACGCCATCCCGCCGGGCATGGCCATGGGCGAGACCCTGCCGCTCATCCCCGTCAAACCGCCGACGCCCGGCAAGCCGGAAAAGGGCGGCCCCTCCGACGAGGAGGAACCGGAAAAGCCCAAGGGCAAGCTGCTCTTCTACTGGGGCTGCAGCGAGACGGTGCGGCCCGGCCAGCCGCGCGTCATCGATTTCGCCAAGTCCGGGCCCGAGGAATGGGCGCGCTTCATGACCGGCCGCTTCGCCCGCGACCGCGGCGCCAAGGCCGTCCCGGGCCGCTCGGTCTGGCCCAACGAGCGGGACCGCCAGCGTGTCCCGTCCCAGGCGAAACTCGAAGGCGAGCACGCGGTCAGCGGCGAAGGCGTGCCCGAGGGCCTGCGCTTCGCGCTGAAGGACCAGTACGACTTCATGCCCAAGCTGGTGATGAACGCGGCCGGCGACCCGAACGCCTCGGTACCGGTCACCTGGCAGCGCCTGCCGACCGCCCAAGGCTACTTCCTCAGCGCGATGGGCGCCCGCGGCGAGCAGGAGATGATCTTCTGGAGTTCCAGCGACCAGCCCGATCCCGGCTGGGGCCTGCTCGATTACCTGCCGCCGGCCCAGGTGAAGAAGCTCATCCAGGAAAAGGTCGTGCTGCCGCCGACGGCCGACCGCTGCGCCGTGCCCAAGGGCATCTTTGCCGGCGCCGAAGGCGCGATCGTGCGCATGATCGCCTACGGGCCGGAACTCAACCTCGCTCACCCGCCGCGGCCGGCCGATCCGAAGACGCCCTGGGCCCCGGACTGGGCCGTGCGCGTGCGCATCAAGTCCTCCGGCATGGCCATGCTCGGCCAGGAAGCCGGCGGCGGAGGCGGAAGGCGCGAACCTTCGGCGGAACGCGAAGCGCCGCCGCCCAAGGACGACGGCGCCGGATTCGGCACGGTGAACCCGCTCAACGTCATCAAGGGCATCTTCGGGCGCTGAACGGAGACCCGCCATGCATCGCTTTGCCTATCGGGCCTTCGCAGTCACGGTCACCTTCGTGGCATCCAGTGCATTCGCGCAGACGAACTGCGAATACAAGGCCCCGCCGAAAAACGGCGAAGGCGTGATGGTCACCAGCAGTTGCGTCCGTCAGGAAGGCAGTTTCAGGGACGGCCTTCTTCACGGCAAAGGCAGGATCATCATCCCCAACTACCGTACCGAGGAAGGCGAATTTCGCCGCGGCCGGCTCTGGGGGCCGGGAAAAATCAGTTATGCCAAGGGCGATGTCGCCGAGGGTGATTTCGTCGACGGTCGGCTTTCGGGCCGCGGCAAGTTCGTCTGGGCCGACGGACGCAAATTCGACGGCATCTTCTTCAACGGCATCCCCAACGGGCCCGGCCGCCTGGAACTGAAGAACGGCGAGGTGCTCGAAGGCATGTTCGATCACGGCCCGAATCTCTACGGCCGCGGCGTCAAGACATTCGCCGACGGCTCGCAACTCTTCGCCCAGTTCCGCAACGGCGAGCCCGTCGGCGAGGCGACGCTGGTCAGGCCCGACGGCAGCGAGGAAAAACAGCGCTACGCGATGAACGGCAGGCGCCTCGATGCCCCCCGGAGCTCCGTCGGCGCGGTTGAGCCCGTCGCGCCCGCCACTACCGCACAACCCCGCGAATCGCAACCCGCTTCGGCAGCCGCCCCCGCGACGCCGTCCGGACCAGCCCAGACCGGCAGCCAGGTCGTCGACGAAGTCGGCCGCGCGATCAAGGGGCTGCGCGGTCTTTTCGGGAAATGAGCATGAGATACCGGTTTGCCATTCGCGCCCTGCCGATCCCCGTGGCCCTGTTCCTCGCCGCTTCGGCCGCGGCCCAGCAGGGTGGCTGCAAGTGTTCCGACCTGCGCGACCTCTACGTTCGCCACTGCTCCGCGAAACATGCGATCAACGAGTGGAACCGCCTGATCAACCAGACCAAGATGCGCGAGGCCAAGAGCGGCGAACCAATCTCGGCACTGGACGAGAAGGAGAACGTCGCCAAGTGCGTCGATGAGGTCGTCAACATCACGCGTCAGGAGAGTCCGGCCTCGCGTTCGGCCGGTGGCAGGACCGACCGAAACTGCAACGTGACTGTCGATGCGACGACCGAATGCCTGCGCGGCGTGATCGCCCATCACGAGTCCTGGCACAAGATGGCCTGCGAAGCGCACAACCGCCCGGACGCGCCCTGGCGGACCACCGCGAATCCGTTCAAGTACCTCGCTGCCGTGATCAACCGGATGGCCGCCCAGTCGCTCGTCGATTACATGCTCGAGGAGCGGACCGGTTACATGCTTGAAGTCGACTACACGCGCGACCGGCTGGAGGAACTCGCCGAGCGCTGCGAGTCTCCCTTCGTCTTCGAGCGCTCTTCCGGCAACCGCCGCAGCTACACGATCAAACCCTGTCCCCAGCCGGACTACACCAACTACGACCGCAAGTGCTCGTGGTGACACGGCTGCTTTGCCTCGCGTTGCTGCTGCCGGCAGCGGCCGCGGCGACCCCGTGGATTTCCGACGAGACGGCCCGGCCGGCCGCGTATGTCGTCGCAACGGGCAGCGGCATCCTCGATCGCTTCGCCGACGACCGGCCGCATTCGCCCGCGAGCCTCGCCAAGCTCGCTGCCGCGCTTGCGGCCGGCGATGCCGACGACGGGACGTGGGTGACGGTCTCCCGGCGTGCGGCGAACGCCGTGGGCAGCCGCATCGGCTTGCGTGCCGGCGAGCGTGTGCGTTACCGGGATCTCGTCGCCGCGATGCTGGTCGCCTCCGCCAACGATGCCTGCCTCGCAGTCGCCGAACAGGCCACCGGCGGCCGTCCGCAACGGCTCGTGGAGCGCATGAACCGGCTGGCCACCCGGCTCGGCATGCGCGACACGCATTTCGCCGATCCCTGCGGCTTCGACCGCCCGGGCCAGCACACGAGCGCGCGCGACCTGCTCAAGCTCGCGCGCGCGGTGCTCGCCGAGCCCCGGCTCACCGCGATCGTCGGCAGATCGCACGTCCGCATCGAGACGGCCTCGGGACGCATCCTCGCCGCGCCCTCGACCAACGCGCTGATCGACCGCTACGACGGCATCATCGGCATCAAGACCGGCTACACGCGGCAGGCCGGGCCCTGCCTGATCGCGGCGGCGCGCCGCGGCCACGACGAAGTGATCGTCGTCGCGCTGGGCGCTCACGACCGCTGGCCCTTCGCCGTGGCGGCCTTCGACGAGGCGTTCGGCCGGCTTTCGGGAATGCCCGTGGTGCGCAGCCAGGCGGCCGTCGGCATCCCGGACTGACGACCGTCATGCGCGTCGGTGCTCTCGCCGCGCCGATCGCCATCGCCCTCGTCGTCGCCGTCGCGCACGCGCCGGCCCTGTCCGGCCCCTGGCACTTCGACGACCACCTCACGGTCGCCGTCGATCCCGGCGCGCGCGACGTCCGCGCCTGGGCCGACAACGTCGGGCGGCATGTACGGCCGCTCGCCAAGCTCTCGTTCGCGCTCGCGGCCTCGCCCGATTTGCCGCCGGAACGACTTGCCCGGCGCCACCGCCTCGTGAGCCTGGGCCTCCATCTGCTGGTCGTCCTGCTTGCGTGGCGACTCGGCATCCGAGTACTACAGGGCATCTCACCCGCGCTCGATGCCGGCACGGCGC
Source organism: uncultured Rhodocyclaceae bacterium (assembly GCA_964530115.1). Lineage (GTDB taxonomy): Bacteria > Pseudomonadota > Gammaproteobacteria > Burkholderiales > Rhodocyclaceae > Fen-999. Next base: position 5,846 of record CAZGYD010000156.1, read on the forward strand.
GCCGGGCGGCCGCGCTCGCCGCATTCGTCTTCGCCCTGCATCCGCTCGCCACCGAGGCGGTCAGCTATCTCGCGGCACGGTCCATGCTGCTCGGCACGCTCTTCGCGTTCGCGGCGACGCTCGCATGGATCGAGGGCCGAACGGGTGGCAGCCGGCCGTGGCTCGCGGCGGCTTTCGCCACGGCCATCGCCGCGGTGCTGGCACGCGAGACGATGGCGGTCATTCCCCTGGCATGGCTGTTGTGGGAATGGGCGCGCGCGGATCGTGACGAAACGTCCGCCTTCAGCCTGCGCCGCCTTGCGACGATTGGCGGCCTCGTCGCCTTCGCCGGGACGTTCGCGGCGCTCGCGCTCGTCTGGCTTTCGCTCCATCCGCGCTACGGCTGGCTGCTGGAGACTTCCTTGCAGCTGGCGTCCGCCGGATGGGCGGCACCGTCGCTCGCGCCGGCGCTGCGCTACTTCGCCGAAGGCCTGCTGCTCCTGCGCTATCCGGCGATCGATCCCGATCCGGCTTTCTGGGGACTGCTCTCGCCCGCGTCGCGTTTCGCCACCACGGCGATCGCCCTCGCGCTGGGTGTGCTTGCCTGGCGAACCCGGCAAACCCGGCCCTGGCGGCTGTTCGCCTGGGGGTGGATCGCGCTTTGGCTCGTGCCTTTGTATCTCGTACCGGTGCGCCACGACGCGCTCGCCGAGCGGCACTTCTATCCCGCCCTCTGGGCGGCCGCGCTGGTGTTCGCGGCGGAGGTCGCGACGCGGCGGTCGCGCATGGCGTCATGGACGGTGGCCGCAGCCGTCGCCGCGCTCGCCCTCGTGACGGCCGTGCGCAGCGCCGACTATCGCAGCGAGGTCGCGCTCTGGGAGGCGGCGCGGCGCAGTGCGCCGCAGAAGGTCCGGGTGCTCAACAACCTCGGTGTGGCGTATCTCGAGGCGCGGCGCTGGCACGAAGCCCGCGCCGTGCTGCGCGAAGCGCAGGCGCTCGCTCCGGATGACGAAGCCGTGAAGGCCAACCTGTACGAAGCGGAACTGCTTGCGGTCAGCCCGTCACCCCGCGACAGTGCGGCCCCCCAGACTCAGCCGTGGTAACACGCCAGCCGATGGCCCGCCGCCGGCCGTCTGCCCGGCAGAGCGACGACGGTACTATTTGAACGGGTGGCGCAGGACGATGGTCTCTTCGCGGTCCGGGCCCGTGGAGATCATGTCGACCGGCACGCCGCAAAGCGCCTCCATGCGCTTGATGTAGTCCTGTGCGGCCTTGGGCAGGGCCTCGAAGCGCTTCACGCCGACGGTGCTCTCCGTCCAGCCGGGCATCGACTCGTAGACCGGCTCGCAGCGCTCGAGATCGTCGGCGCCGACCGGCAGGATGTCGGTGAACTGGCCGTCGAGCTTGTAGCCGGTGCAGATCTTCATCTCCTCGAGGCCGTCGAGCACGTCGAGCTTCATGACGCAGAGGCCGGAGACGCCGTTGATCTGGATCGCGCGCTTGAGCGCCGCCGCGTCGAACCAGCCGCAGCGGCGGGCGCGACCCGTGGTGGCGCCGAACTCGTGGCCGCGGGTGGCCATGTGCTTGCCGACCGGGTCCTGCTTCTCGGCCGCGTCGTAGAGCTCGGTGGGGAAAGGCCCGCTGCCGACGCGCGTCGTGTACGCCTTGGTGATGCCAAGCACGTAGTGCAGCATGCCGGGGCCGATGCCGGCGCCGGTCGAGGCGCCACCGGCGACGCAGTTCGACGAGGTGACGTACGGATAGGTGCCGTGGTCGATGTCGAGCAGCGTGCCCTGCGCGCCCTCGAAGAGGATGTTGGCGCCGCTCTTGTGCGCCTCGTAGAGCGAGCGCGGCACGTCGGCGATCATCTTCGAAAGCCGCGGCGCGAGCGCCATCGCGCCGTCGAACACCTTCTGGAAATCGACGGCCTCGGCGCCGAGATAGTTCTTCAGCACGAAGTTGTGATAGTCGAGCACCTCGGAGAGCTTCTCTGCGAACCGCTTGGGCCGCAGCAGATCCTGAACCTTGAGCGCACGGCGCGCGACCTTGTCTTCGTAAGCGGGGCCGATGCCGCGGCCTGTGGTGCCGATCTTCTTGGCGCCCTTGGCCGCTTCGCGCGCGATGTCGAGCGCCTGGTGGTAGGGCAGGATCAGCGGACAGGCTTCCGAGATGCGCAGCCGGGCGTCGGCGTCGACGCCGGCGGCCTTGAGCTCGTCGAGCTCATGCACCAGCGCATCGGGCGAGAGCACGACGCCGTTGCCGATGTAGCAGGTCACCCCTTCGCGCAGGATGCCCGAGGGCACGAGGTGGAGAACGGTCTTCTTGCCGCCGATGACCAGCGTATGGCCGGCATTGTGGCCGCCCTGGTAGCGGACGACCGCCTGCGCGTGGTCGGTCAGCCAGTCGACGATCTTGCCTTTGCCTTCGTCGCCCCATTGCGTGCCGACGACTACGACGTTCTTGGCCATGTCATTCTTCCTTCAAAGGTTCGATGATCCAACCGGTGCCGCGCCGGACGAGTTTCCGGTCGCAGCCCGCCTCCCGCCAGGTGCCTTCATGGCCCGGCAGCGCCAGCATCACGGTCTCCCCCCGCGAGCGCAGGCGCCCGATTTCTGCGTGCAATTCCTCGTCCTCGGGCCAGGGGGCGAGGATGGCGCCCGAAGGCGCCGGCTGCGGCGACAATTTCGCCAGTTCGCGCAGGTCCATGGAAAAGCCGGTCGCCGCACGGGCCCGGCCAAAGGCTTCGCCGACGCCGTCATAGCGGCCGCCGAGCGCCACCGCACCGGGCGAACCGTTGCAATAGGCCGCGAAGACGACGCCGTTGTGATAGTGATAGCCGCGCAGATCCGCGAGATCGAAGCCGATCGGCAGATCGGCAAGGTCGACGGCCAGCCGGCGCAGGGTCGCCAGCGCGGCGCCGATCGCCGGCATCGCCGGCAGCCGCCGTTCGGCCTCGTCGAGCACCTCCACGCCACCGAAGAGCTCCGGCAGTGCGAGCAGCGCGGCGGCGGCGGCCTCGGGCAAGCCGCGCACGAGGACACTCAGCGTCGGCACGTCCTTGGCCTGGAGGGCGGCAAAAACCTCCTCGCCCCGCTCCGCGGACAGGGCCGCCGCCTCTGCCAGGGCGCGGAAGATGCCGACGTGGCCGAGATCGATGCGCGTGGTCCTGATTTCCGCAAGCTCAAGCGCACGGGCAAGCAGGCGGACGATCTCGCTGTCGGCCTCGGGGCCGGCATGGCCATAGAGTTCGGCGCCGATCTGCACGGGTTCGCGCGAGGCGAGCAGGCCCGCCGGCAGGGCATGGAGGACGCTGCCGCAATAGCACAGCCGCGTCACGCCGCGGCGGTTGAGCAGATGGGCATCGATGCGCGCGACCTGGGGCGTCGTGTCGGCACGAACGCCCATCGTCCGGCCGGAGAGCTGATCGACGAGCTTGAAAGTCCGGGGATCGAGATCACGGCCGCTGCCCGTGAGCAGCGATTCGACGTATTCGAGCAAAGGCGGCGCGACGAGCTGGTAACCCTGGGCGGCGAACTCGTCGAGGAGCCGCCGGCGGAGCAGCTCGACCGCTCGCGCCTCCTCGGGCAGCAGATCCTCGATGCCTTCGGGCAGCAGCCAGTTGCGCATCAGGAAAAGATCGCGAGGAGAACCAGGCCGATCAACATCGAAGCCAGACCGACGAAGCGGATCTGGCCGTCGCGCATTTCCGTGGCGCGGCGGAACGTCTCACGCCAGACCCGCGGCGCCGCGAAGGGCAGCACGCCCTCGATCACCAGCATCAGGCCGAAGGCGAGCAGCAGCGACGTAGCCATCGGCCGCCCGCCTCACTTCGCTTTCGCTTCGCCGCCGCGACCGGCGTTCTTCAGGTACTTGAAGAAGTCCGAATTCGGCTCGACCACGAGCAGGTCGCTCTTGTTGCGGAACGAGGCGCGATAGGCCTCGAGGCTGCGGTAAAAGGCATAGAACTCCGGGTTCTGGCCGAAGGCCTGGCCGTAGATCGCGGCGGCCTTCGCATCGCCCTCGCCCTTGACCTTTTGTGCCTCGCGATACGCCTCGGCGATGATGACCTCACGCTGGCGGTCGGCATCGGCCTTGATCTTCTCGGCTTCCGCCGCCCCCTGCGAACGCAGTTCGTTGGCGACGCGCTTGCGCTCCGTTTCCATCCGCCGATAGACCGCCTCGGAAACTTCGGCGGGCAGATCGACGCGCTTCAGGCGGACGTCGATGATCTCGACGCCGATGGCGCGGATGTCGGCATCGGCCTTCTTCTGCACTTCCGCCATGATCTTGTCCCGCTCGCCGGAAACGACGTCGTGCACCGTGCGTTTGCCGAATTCCTCGCGCAGGCCGGAATTGACCACCTGGGCAAGCCGCGTCCGAGCAACCGTCTCGTCCCCGCCGACCGAGATGTAATACTTGCGCACGTCGTCGATGCGCCACTTGACGAAGGAATCGACGAGCACGGGCTTCTTCTCGGCGGTGAGAAAACGCTCGGGTTCCGCCGAATCGAGCGTGAGAATCCGGCGGTCGAAGAAGCGGACGTTCTGGATCAGCGGCCATTTGAAATTGAGGCCCGGCTCCTTGATGACGTCCTTGATCTCACCGAGCTGGAAGACGATCGCATACTGCCGCTGGTCGACCGTAAACAGGCTCAATGCCGCCAGTCCGAGCACGCCGAGCGCAAAAGCGGCGATGAAAGGCTTGTTCTGCGTCATGTCACCGCTCTCCCCGCTCACGCGACAACGAGCCGCGGCTGCTGCGCTCGACCATCGGCGCCCTTTCCAGTTGCGGCGGCACGTCGCCGGCCAGCGGAGGAGGTGCTTGGGTCGCGGGCGTGCCGGCGGCCGGTTCGGATGGCGCCGCGGCCGGAGCCGCACCCGCGGCCTGCATCAGTTTGTCGAGCGGCAGATAGAGCAGATTGCCGGCCCCCTTGGCATCGATCATGACCTTGCTGGTGTTGGCATAGATCTGCTGCAGCGTTTCCAGGTAGAGGCGCTGGCGCGTGACCTCCGGCGCCTTGTTGTATTCGCCGAGGATCTGCCTGAAGCGCGCGGCATCGCCCTCGGCCACGGCGATCATCCGGGCCCGGTAGCCCTCCGCTTCCTGCTGGAGACGCGATGCAGTACCCTTCGCCCGCGGGATCACGTCGTTGGCATACGCCTGGCCCTCGTTCTTCTGCCGTTCCTTGTCCTGCCCGGCCTTGACCGCGTCGTCGAAGGCGGCCTGCACCTGCTCCGGCGGCTGGGTGCTCTGCATCGTCACCGAGCGGATCTGGATGCCGGTATCGTAGCGGTCGAGGATTTCCTGGATCAGCTTCTGCGTGCTCGCGGCGATGACGTCCCGGCCCTCGTAGAGAACGAAGTCCATCTTGCTCTTGCCGACGATCTCGCGGATCGCCGTTTCAGCCGCCTGGATGACGGCATCGTCAGGATGGCGGTTCTTGAACAGGTAGGCCTGGACGTCCTTGAGGAGATACTGGACGGCGAACTGCACGCTGACGATGTTCTCGTCGTCGGTCAGCATCAGCGCCTCCTTGAGGACCTTGTTCTTCTCGGAGCCGCGATAACCGACCTCGACCGTGCGCACGCCGGTGAGATTCACGATCTCGTGGCTCTGGATCGGCCAGGGCAGGCGCCAGCGAAGTCCCGGATCCGTGGTTTCCTTGTAGCTGCCGAACTGGAGCACGACACCGCGCTGGCTCGCATCGACGATGTAGAAGCCGCTCGCCAACCAGATCACCAGCACCAGCGCGACCAGCAAGCCGATGCCGCCGCCGAACTGCCGTGGCGACAGCGACGGCAGGCGCGACCCGCCGCCGCCATCACCGTCCGAGCCGCCCCCGCGCCTGCCGCCCAAGAGGCCACCGAGCCGCCGGTTGAAGTCGCGCCAAAGCTCTTCGAGATCGGGTGGCCCCTGGTTGTTGCCGCCCTTGTTGCCACCGGGGTTGTTGCCCCAGCCGTGATCGTTGAGTGACATCAGGATGCCCGCAATCATGTTCATGTGTCGGGGGGAATCGATGGATTCCGGAGATCGACGTTAGTTTGTTCAACCGGCCGGAACCGGCTCGGGCGCCATTGCCGCACGCGCCCGTTCGGCGTGATCGCGGGCCACTTCGGCCAGCGCCTCCCGAAGAAGATCGAGGCCGGCGCCGCTGCGCGCGCTCACGCGGACGCGCGCGATATTACCACAGTCGTCCCTTTCGATTCCGGGGGCCACGCCGGTCAGATCGATCTTGTTCCATACGATGATTTGCGGCACCTCCGCCGCGCCGATTTCATCGAGGACTGCGGTGACGGCCGACATCTGCTGGTCCCGGTCCGGGCTCGCCGAATCGACGACATGGAGGAGCACATCGGCCTGGGCCGTCTCCTCGAGCGTAGCGTGGAAAGCGGCGACCAGCGCGTGAGGCAAGTCCCGGATGAAACCGACCGTGTCGGAGACGACGATTTGTCCGGCCCCCTCGACGAACAGTCTTCGCGAGGTGGTGTCCAGGGTCGCGAACAATTGGTCGGCCGCGTAGGTACCCGCCTTGGTCAGCGCATTGAAGAGCGTGCTCTTGCCCGCGTTGGTGTAGCCGACCAGCGAGACGGCGAGGACGTCGCCCCGGGTTCGCGCGCGCCGGCGCACCCGGCGCTGTCGCTCCAGCTGCTTGAGGCGGTCCTTGAGGATCGCGACACGCTTGCCGAGCAGCCGCCGGTCTGTCTCCAGCTGCTTCTCTCCAGGCCCCCGCAGGCCGATGCCGCCCTTCTGTCGCTCCAAGTGCGTCCAGCCGCGCACCAATCGTGTCGCGAGATGCTGAAGCTGAGCGAGTTCGACCTGGAGCTTGCCTTCATGGCTGCGTGCCCGCAAGGCGAAGATATCGAGAATGAGACTGCTGCGATCCACCACACGCCGGCCGAGTTCGCGCTCCAGGTTGCGCTGCTGGCCGGGGGCGAGTTCGTGGTTGAAGATCACCAGATCCGCGTCGTGGAGCCGGGCCGCTTCGGCGATCTCGGCAACCTTGCCCTTGCCGGCGAAGGTCGCGGGATCGGGCGCAACCCGGCGGCCGGAGACGACCGTCAGCGGCCGGGCACCGGCGCTGGTGACGAGGAGTCGGAATTCTTCGAGCCGCTCGGCGAAGTCGCCCTCGCCGAAATCCAGCTGGACGAGAACGGCTTTCTCACCGGCCGAAGGGCGCTCAAACATGCGCCCGACTCACCGGACGAACGCTGATCACTCGCCGCCGGTGTCCTGGGAGAAATTGACCGGCCGCGCCGGTACGACGGTGGAAATCGCGTGCTTGTACACCATCTGGGTAACGGTGTTCTTGAGCAGCACCACGTACTGATCGAACGACTCGACCTGGCCCTGCAGCTTGATGCCGTTGACCAGGTAGATCGACACCGGCACGTGCTCCCGGCGCAGCGTGTTCAGAAACGGGTCTTGTAGCATCTGCCCTTTGTTGCTCATGGCGGCCCCTCGGCTCTGGTTATCGAAACGTGAATGTAATCCATTTTTCCCCGCCGTGCCAGCCGCTCAGGCCCGCTCGGCGTAGGGGTTGCGGGAACTTTTGTACTGGATGCGCATTGGCGTGCCTCTGAGGCGAAAGGCTTCGATGAAGCACTTTTCGAGGTAGCGCGTGTAAGCAGCAGGAATGGCGTCGAGCGCATTGCCGTGGATGACGATGAGCGGCGGATTCTGGCCACCCTGATGCGCATAACGGAGCTTGGGGCGGACGTTGCCGCGCCGTGGCGGCTGCTGTCTCTGGACGGCGGCCTGAAGGACGCGGGTGAGCTGCGGGGTCGGCAGTTTGGCCATGGCCGCCGCGTAAGCCTTGTCCACCGACGCAAGCAGACCGGCGATGCCACTGCCATCGAGCGCCGAGATGTAATGCACCATGGCGAAGCCGAGGAAATCGAGCTTGCGGGCGATGTCCTGCTTGACTCGCTCACGTCGATAGGAGTCGGCCGTATCCCATTTGTTTACGGCGATGACCAGCGCACGACCGGCCTCGATGCAAAAGCCGGCGATATGGGCGTCCTGGTCCGAGATGTCCTGACTGGCATCGAGCATGAGCACGGCGACGTTCGCCTGTTCGATGGCCTGCAGCGTCTTGATCACCGAGAACTTTTCGATCGCCTCGAAGACGCGGCCCTTGCGGCGCAGGCCCGCGGTGTCGATCAGCGTGTACCGGCGCCCGCCCCGCTCGAAGGGCACCTCGATGGCGTCGCGTGTCGTTCCGGGCATGTCGAACGCGATCATCCGCTCTTCGCCGAGCAGCGCATTGACGAGCGTGCTCTTGCCGACGTTCGGTCGCCCCACGATGGCCACGCGCGGGCCGCGATCAGCCTCCGGCACCTCGTTTTCGACATCGAAGGGCGCCAGTGCGAGATCGAGTAGTTCACGGACACCGTCGCCGTGAGCCCCCGAGATGACGCACGGATCACCGAGCCCCAGTTCATGGAATTCGGCGCCGACCACGGCGCGGTCCATGCCCTCGGCCTTGTTCACGACGAGGAAGACGCGCCGGTCGGTGCGCCTGAGCAGATCGGCGATCACGTGATCCTGCGGCGTCAGGCCGGCCCGCGCATCGACCATGAACAGGACGACATCGGCTTCGGCGATGGCCGCCTCGGCCTGGCGGGCCATCTCACGTTCGATGCCGTTCTTCGCCTGCGGCTCGAAGCCGCCGGTGTCGACGACGAGAAAGGGCTTGCTGCCGAGCCGGCCGTGGCCATAGTGGCGATCACGCGTCAGCCCAGGCAGATCGGCGACCAGAGCATCGCGCGTCTTCGTCAGGCGATTGAACAGCGTACTCTTGCCGACGTTGGGTCGGCCCACCAGAACCAGGGTCGGCTTCACTGCACGCCCAGCGCGTAAAGGCCGCCCTTCTTCGTCTGCACGAGGAAGCCGCCCTCCAGTTCCTGGGGATCGGCGCGGACCGCGCTTCCATCGGTCGGCACACGGGCGGCGAACGAGCCATCGTCGGCATTCAGGAGATGGACGACGCCCTCAAAGTCAGCCACCGCAACACGCCGGCCCAGGGCGATCGGGCGCGACAGGCGACGCAGGTGCAGTTTGTCCTGCTTCCAGAGGCTGGCGCCTCCCTGTCGCGAGAATGCATGGACGGTGCCCTGATCGTCGCTGACGAAGACGCGGCTCTTGTCGATGTCGATGCCGGCACTGCTGGATACGTCTCGTGCCCAAAGCTGATTGCCAGTGGCGATGTCGAAACAGGCGACACGGCCCTGGTACGCCGCCGCGCAGATCTCCTTGCCATCGACGACCGGCGGGCTGGCGATGTCCGCGATCCGCTCGAGTTCCGTCGCGCCTTTCGGCTGCGCCACCGTGACCTCCCAGAGCGGCAGGCCGTTCCGGACATCGATCGCCACCAGCTTGCCACCAGGCAGGCCGGCGACGACCACGCGTTCGGAAAGCAAAACACCGACGTTCGAACGCAAGGTCAGCGGCGGCAAGGGCCGCTGGAAGACCCAGCGACGCTTGCCCTCACGGGCGTCGAAAGCAACGATGCGGGCATCACCGGTGCGCACCACCACGAGACTCTCGCTCACCGCAGGCGCGGCTAGCACCTCCGAGCCGATACGCGCTTTCCAGAGCGGACGCCCCGTTTCCGCGTCGAAGGCCAGTACATCGCCCTTGACCGTGCCGACGGCGACGATACGGGAGTCCGCGCCGATGCCGCCGGAAAGTTTCTCCCCTGCCGATATCCGCCAGGTCTGGCGGCCGCCGTCGAAGCGCGCCAGGGTGCCATCATGAGCGGCCGCAAAGACCGTATCACCAACAGCCGCCGGGGAAAACACATAGTCCCCGGCATCACCGACCTGTGCCTGCCAAAGCACCGCGATCTTCGCGGTTGGGTGGAACGGCACCAGTTCGGCGGCCTTTTTCTCCGGAGTACCGGAACAGCCGGCGATCGCGCCGGCCAACACGGCAGCAAATACACGTAAAAGCCAGCGTCTCATTTGCTCGTGCCGTCCAGCTTGGCCACCAGGACCTCCCGGTAGGCGGCATGCGTTCGCGCACCGGCGCCGCCATCGGCGGCCAGCCCGTCGAGCTTGATCAGCGCAGCCTGATAGGCGGCCCGCGCTTCTGAGATCTTGCCCTGGTCGGCGAGGATGTCGCCACGGAGTTCATTGAAACGGGGCGCGAACGCGGGGGACGGTTCAGCCGCGAGGCGGGCGAGCGCCGCATCGTGCTGTTTCTCGTCGAACAGCAAGGCGGCGGCGCGCAGCCTGGCCAAGTCCCGCACGGCGGTATCCTTGGCGTGTTCGGCGGCCCACCCGTACTGTGCCTGGGCGGACTTGGCATCGCCGCCTTCTACCTGCATCCGTGCCGAAAGCAATGCGGCCAGACCGGCGTAGGCGGTGCCGGGATACTGATCGATCAGTTGCCCCGCGAGCTCCCGGGCACGCTTGATATCGTTCTGGGCCGCGGCCGCCTGCACGCCGCCGTAGATCGCCGCCGCCTGGGCCGTCTGGTTGCGTTGCCACCAGTTCCAGCCCTGCCAGGCCAGCACCGCGAGCGCGATGACCGTGACGACGGCCGTCACCCGGTCGCCGTACATTTTCCACCAGGTCTTCAGTTCATCGATCTGTTCTTGTTCTTGCAGGTCGTAGGCTGCCATGGGGATCCCTGTCACTCGCTGTCATCGTCCAATAGCCACTCGCCGACCGTTTCGGCGAGTTGTTCGAATGCCACCGTCTTCTGTCCTGCCTCCCTGCGCAGCGGCTTCACCGTCGCCTGGTTGGCCAGCGCCTCGTCGTCGCCGATGATTACCGCGAGGGTGGCACCCGAGGCATCCGCGCGCTTCATCTGCGACTTGAAGCTGCCTCCGCCGCAATGCAGATGGGCGACGACGCCCACATCCCGCAGATGCTCAGCGACCCTGAAGGCGTGACGCCCGGCGGCCTCGCCCTGGTGCACGACGTAGACATCGGGCACGGGCCGTTCGTGGCGATGCCCCTCGTCGGTCCACAACGCCAGCAGACGCTCGACGCCCATCGCGAACCCGCATGCAGGCGCAGCCTTGCCACCGAGCTGTGCCAGCAGGCCGTCATAACGTCCGCCGGCGCACACGGTTCCCTGCGCACCCAGGCGGTCCGTCACCCATTCGAAGACGGTGAGATTGTAGTAGTCCAGCCCGCGGACGAGGCGAGGATTGATGCGGTAAGGCACGCCAGCGTCCTTGAGCAGCCGCTGGAGGCCGTCGAAATGCCTCAGTGATTCCTCGCCGAGGTAGTCGATCAGCCGGGGAGCGCCATTCACCAGCGCCTGCATGGCCGGATTCTTGGTATCGAGGATGCGCAACGGGTTGGTGTGCAGACGGCGCAGCCCGTCGGCATCGAGCTGGTCCCGGTGTGCTTCGAGGTAGGCGACCAGATCCGCACGATGTCGTGCCCGTTCGCCGGGCTGGCCGAGCGAGTTGATCTCCAGCGTAATGCCGCTCACGCCGAGATCGGCCCAGAGGCGGGCGCCCATGAGAATCTGTTCGGCATCCACGTCGGGGCCGGGAAAACCCAGCGCCTCGACACCGACCTGATGAAACTGGCGGTAGCGACCCTTCTGAGGCCGCTCGTGACGGAACATGGGCCCCATGTACCAGAGCTTCTTGGGGCCATCGTAGAGCAGGTTGTGCTGCAACACCGCGCGCGCGCAAGACGCCGTGCCCTCGGGGCGCAAGGTCAGCTGCTCCCCGTTCAGGCTGTCGGTAAACGAATACATTTCCTTTTCGACGATGTCGGTGACCTCGCCGATGGCCCGCGCGAAGAGCGGTGTCGGTTCCACCAGCGGCATACGGATCGGCCGGTAGCCGTAGGCATGCAGCCAGTCGCGCACCAAGTCCTCGAACTGCTCCCAGAGTTCGGCTTCGTCAGGCAGGATGTCGTTCATCCCGCGGATGGCCTGCAATGTGTTCATGCGTCAGCTGCGCGGCGCGTACTTGCGCGAAACGTAGTTTTCGATGATCTGCTTGAATTCCGCGGCGATGTCCCGGGCGTCCTGTCCGCGCAGGGTGACCGTCCGGCGACCGTCTTCATAGACGGGCGCCACCGGCTCTTCGCCGGTGCCAGGCAGCGAGATGCCGATGTTCGCGTGCTTGCTCTCCCCCGGACCGTTGACCACGCAGCCCATCACCGCGAGGGTCATGCTCTCGACACCGGGGCGATCCAGCCGCCATACGGGCATGCGCTCTCGGACGTAATCCTGAATCTCGCGGGCCAGCTCCTGGAACACCGTGCTGGTCGTCCTGCCGCAGCCGGGACAGGCGGCGACCATGGGCGTAAATGCCCTCAGGCCCATGGTCTGCAGGATCTCCTGGGCAACCACCACCTCCGTCGTGCGCGGCCCACCCGGTTCCGGCGTGAGCGAGACGCGTATCGTGTCGCCAATGCCCTCCTGAAGCAGCACGGCGAGCGCAGCCGTCGAGGCGACGATGCCCTTGCTGCCCATTCCCGCTTCCGTGAGGCCAAGATGGAGCGGGTAGTCGCAGCGCGCCGCCAGCTCGCGGTAGATGGCGATCAGATCCTGCACACCGGAAACCTTGCACGAGAGGATGATCCTATCGCCGGGAAGGCCGATTTCCTCGGCCTTGGCTGCCGATTCCAAGGCGGAAGCGACCATCGCCTCGCGCATGATGCCCGTTGCATCGCGGGGCACGGCGCGCCTGGCGTTGTCGTCCATGATCCGGGCGAGCACCTGTGGATCGAGGCTGCCCCAATTAACGCCGATCCTGACCGGCTTGCCATGCCGGCAGGCGACTTCGATGAGTTGTGCGAACTGCTCGTCACGTTTCGCGCCCTTGCCGACATTGCCCGGATTGATGCGCAACTTGGCGAGTGCTTCGGCGCATTCCGGCACCTCGGCGAGCAGTTTGTGGCCATTGAAATGGAAATCGCCGACCAGCGGCACGTCGACATTCATCGCCAGGAGACGTTCGCGGATCTCCGGCACGGCAGCTGCTGCTTCCCGGGTATTCACCGTCAGGCGCACGATTTCCGAGCCGGCCCTTGCCAGTTCCGCCACCTGCATCGCCGTCGCGAGAACGTCGGCAGTATCGGTGTTGGTCATCGACTGGATGACCACCGGGGCACCGCCGCCGATGGCGACTCCACCCACCATCACGCGGCGGGTCATCCGGCGGGTGACGGCAGGCATTGGCATCACTCGAGCGTCAGGCGGGCCACTTCCGCACGGGTGTGCGGCTTGAGATCCACCGGTCGCCCCTCGTAGATGAGATCGACATGGGCTGCACTGCCAAGGACGAGCTGGAAAGGTGGAGTTCCGGAAACGCTCTGTTGCGCGCCTTCCTCGAACTGGCCGGTGAGAATGACCTGCCGACTGGCGTCGCGCACCTCGACCCAACACTTGCCGCGGAACGCCAAGACGACGGTTTTCTGATCGGCCGGCGCGTCAGCCTGCGAAGCGGTTACAGTCGGCCCGGCGTCTTCGCGGGCTGGCACGCCTGCCACTTGCGGCCCAGGCACGACCGGTCGTTCTTCGACCGGCGATGCCCCGTTACCGGAGACGGAAGGAACGGTCGTACGGGTCTGAGGCCCGGCCAGGTGCCAGGCGATCATTCCCGCCGCAACCAGCAGCAGGACGACAGAGATCCCGACAAGCGGCGGAATCCGGCGGATGCCGCGCGTCGGACCGGCTCTTCCCATGTTTTCGGGCGGCCGCACGTCGGGTTGCACGAGCGGCACTTCATCCGCCAGCAGTTCGAGCAGCGGTTCCGGATCGATCTTGAGGTAACGCGCGTAACTGCGAATGAAGCCGCGCACGAACACGTTGCCGGGCAGCGAGGCCAGGTCACTGGCTTCAAGCGCTTCGACTTGGCGTTTGCTGAACTTTAGTGTCTGAACGACATCGTCGATGGAAAGCCCCCTCGCCTCACGCGCCTTGCGCAACAGCAAACCGAGCTTGGCGGCCGGACGCTCCCGAGACGACGACGCGTCTTCCTCAACGTGGATTGCCTGTGGGTCGATCACTGGTCGAATTTGCCTTGCATCAGCAGCTGGTACTCGACGCTGTCCGGGAACTTGCGCCGCAGTTGCGAGGCGTAACGGGCTTCCGCCTCCCGGTCACCGAGCCCGCGCTCGATCCTGAGGCCCAGCCAGATGGTCTGTGCCGTCGGCTCGGCCAGCCGGTGCACCTCCGCGAGACGCATGCGCGCTTCGGTGAGCCGGCCCGACCTGTAGCAGAGATTCGCGAGCATGAACTGGGCCTCGATGTTGGCCGGATCTGCACGTAGCGCCCTGAGGAAATAGTCTTCCGCACGCTGTCGGTCGCCTCCCGCCAAGGCGCACATGCCCGCATTGGTCAACGGCAGGGTAGGCGTCGCATAAAGCGGACTCTGGCTGGCCCTTTCGAAATAAGGGAACGAGCGGTCCTCGCGACCAGTCTGGCAGAGGAACCAACCGAAATTGTTGTTGACTTCCGGGTCGTTGGGCGCGAGACGCAATGCGGTCGTGAAACTTTCTTCGGCTGCAGGGTTCTCTTTTAGATACATGCGCACGAGCCCCAGCAGATTGTGACCAAGCGCATACGACGGATCGGACTCGATGGCGATTCGCGCCTCGTCCAGCGCGACGTTGAGGCGGCCTTCACGCAAATAGACCATGCCAAGGTCCGCGTGGGCCTTCGCGCGCTTCCTCGCCTCCCCCACCGCCGACTGCTGCGATACCGGCGTCTGCGTCGATTCGACCTTCTCGCCTGGCACGCCCGCACAGCCGACGAGAGCGACCGCCACGGCCACCGGAGCCCATCCCCGTTTCATGCCGTCGCCTCCACGATTCCTGATGCCAGCGGCGGCTTCGCCAGCGCGATCGTCCTGCGCGACTTGTCCCTGACTTGGCCGGCCAATTGTCCGCAGGCCGCATCGATGTCGTCGCCTCGCGTCTTGCGGACCGTGGCGATGACACCCGCGGAAAGCAGGATCTCCTGGAAGCGGCGCACGCGCTCCGGGCGGGAGCGCCGAAACGCCGAACCGGGAAAGGGATTGAACCCAGATTGTCCATTAGCCATTTTTCGTGAATTTGAGGCAAGCTGTGAGCCTTCGCCTCGGCGCTGGGGCGAGGTCGGTTCTAATGGATACCATTAGACAAACGTGTTGTGGATCAGATGGATAGGTAACGGTCA
>CAZGYD010000157.1:0-1093 GCA_964530115.1 uncultured Rhodocyclaceae bacterium
ATCTTTGTTTTGTCTATACTTAGCCTATCCAGCATCGCACGACACAGAGTGGATTGTGGACAGCGGCAGTGTTGTATAGGAGACAGCGCGAGGATGTAGGACTTCAAAAGGCACAGGCCCGCGATCGAACTCTTGGACGGCCCGTCGAAGAACACCGCGCATCTCTGGCGCGTGCTCGGCCGTCCGGTCAAGGACCGCGGCTACACCGCCGGCACCATCATCAAGCCCAAGCTCGGCCTGCGTCCCGAGCCCTTCGCCAAGGCGGCCTACCAGTTCTGGCTCGGCGGCGACTTCATCAAGAACGACGAGCCGCAGGGCAACCAGGTCTTCTGCCCGATGAAGAAGGTCATCCCGCTCGTCTATGACGCGATGAAGCGCGCGATGGACGAGACCGGCGAAGCCAAGATCTTCTCCGCCAACATCACCGCCGACGACCACAGCGAGATGATCGCCCGCGGCGAATACATCCTCGAAGCCTTCGGTCCCGACGCCGACAAGGTCGCCTTCCTCGTCGACGGCTACGTCGGCGGCCCCGGCATGGTGACCACGGCGCGCCGCTGGTTCCCGAACCAGTTCCTGCACTACCACCGTGCCGGCCACGGCGCCGTCACCAGCCCGCAGTCGAAGCGCGGCTACACCGCCTATGTGCTGGCGAAGATGAGCCGCCTGCAGGGCGCCTCGGGCATCCACGTCGGCACCATGGGTTACGGCAAGATGGAAGGCGACAAGGACGACCGCAACATCGCCTACATCATCGAGCGCGACGAGTTCCAGGGCCCGGCCTACTATCAGAAGTGGTACGGCATGAAGGCGACGACGCCGATCATCTCCGGGGGCATGAACGCCCTGCGGCTGCCCGGCTTCTTCGAGAACCTCGGCCACGGCAACGTCATCAACACGGCGGGCGGCGGTTCCTACGGCCACATCGATTCGCCGGCGGCGGGCGCCAAGTCGCTGCGCCAGGCCTACGAGTGCTGGAAGGCCAAGGCCGACCCGATCGAGTGGGCCAAGGAGCACAAGGAGTTCGCCCGCGCCTTCGAATCCTTCCCGCACGACGCCGACAAGCTCTACCCCGGCTGGCGCGAGAAGCTCG
>CAZGYD010000158.1:0-1832 GCA_964530115.1 uncultured Rhodocyclaceae bacterium
CGTCGGTTCGTTGAGAATGCGTTTGACCCCCAGCCCTGCAATCCGGCCCGCATCCGGCGTCGCCTGCCGTTGCGAGTCCTTGAAGTAGGCAGGGCCGGTGATCACGGCTCCGGTGCCGGGTTCGCCCAGTTAGCGGCTGGCTTCTTCCACCAGATTTTTCAGGATCATGTCGGAAATCTCTTCGGGGGCCACTTCATTTTGAAATCGGGGGCCGCGGATTTTAATTGTGCCGTTATCTTACCGTCGGTCAGGCCGTCGCTCGAGACCGACTAGACACACGGTTACTAGTCCAGCGAAAATGTTTTCACCGGCCGCATCGCGTTATATTTTTTTTTTTTCAAGCAGAAGACGGCATACGAGATCTAGTACGGTCTCGTGGGCTCGGAGATTGTGTATAAGAGACAGAGGCCGACGTACATGTTGAACGTCGCGATGGTGTGCTGGACGCCGCCACTCTTGTCGAGGACGCGGACCGGATGGCGGACGGACTTGATGCCGACCTTGTTGATCGGCAGTTGCCGGCTGTCTGCACTGCCCTGGACGTCAGGAATGCTCATGGGGTCTCTGCTATTCATCGGCGGGTCTCTCCGGGGTCGAGGGTGCGCGCGGCTTTAAGCCACGTCATCGTTGGCAATGACCCCAGAATACCATTTCCGATTGTTTTACTCAACTAATAAATTCCCGCACCCGTCGAATGATACCCGGGGCGTCGAGGCCGAGTTCGGCGAGCATCTGTGCCTGATCGCCGTGCTCGATGAAATGATCGGGCAGGCCGAGGCGAAGGAGCGGCGTCCGCAGCCCTTGGGTTTCCAGCGAGCGCGCGACCTCGGAACCGGCGCCGCCGATGACGGCGTTCTCCTCGATGGTGACGAGCGCATCGTGACTCGTTGCCAACTCCCGGATCAGATCATGGTCGAGCGGCTTGACGAAGCGCATGTTGGCCACCGTCGCATCGAGCGCCTCGCCGGCTGCCAGCGCGGCCGAGAGCAGGGTGCCAAAGGAAAGGAGGGCGATGCGGCGGCCCTCGCGGCGGATCTCGCCCTGGCCGACGGGTAGCGTCTCCAAACTCAGCCGTGGTAACACGCCAGCGGCGTTGCCGCGCGGGTAGCGCACGGCGGTCGGGCAGTCGAGGCGGAACGCGGTGGTCAGCATGCGCCGGCATTCGTCGGCGTCCGCGGGCGCCATGACGACCATGTTGGGGATGCAGGTCAGGTAAGAAAGGTCGAAGGCGCCCTGATGCGTGGCGCCGTCGGCGCCGACGATGCCGCCGCGGTCGATGGCCAGCATCACGGGCAGGTTCTGCAGCGCGATGTCGTGCACGAGCTGGTCGTAGGCGCGTTGCAGGAAGGTCGAATAGATCGCCACCACCGGCTTCAGGCCCTCGCAGGCGAGCCCGGCGGCGAAAGTGAGGGCGTGCTGTTCGGCGATGCCGACGTCGTGGTAGCGGTCCGGGAACTCCTCGGCGAAGCGCACGAGGCCCGAGCCCTCGCGCATCGCCGGGGTGATGCCGATGAGCCGCGGGTCTTCCCGGGCCATATCGCCGAGCCAGTCGCCAAAGACCTGGGTGTAGGTGAGCTTGCCGCCGCCCTTGCCGGACTGGATGCCGTTGGCGGAGTCGAAGGTGGAGACGCCGGGGTAGAGGACGGGGTCCGATTCGGCGAGCTTGTAGCCTTGGCCCTGGCGCGTGACCACGTGGAGGAACTGGGGACCGTTCAGTCGGCGCAGGTGTTCGAGCGTAGGGATCAGCGATTCGAGCTCGTGGCCGTCGATCGGGCCGATGTAGTTGAAGCCGAACTCCTCGAACAGCGTGCCCGGCACGAACATGCCCTTGA
>CAZGYD010000159.1:0-1026 GCA_964530115.1 uncultured Rhodocyclaceae bacterium
GTCACGTCCGTCGTCCGGAAGTAGAACTGCGGACGGTAGCCGTTGAAGAACGGCGTGTGGCGCCCCCCTTCATCCTTGCTCAGGACATACACTTCCGCCGTAAAGTGCGTGTGCGGCGTGATCGAGCCCGGCTTGGCCAGCACTTGGCCCCGCTCGACTTCTTCACGCTTCGTGCCCCGCAGGAGCACACCGACGTTGTCACCCGCCTGCCCCTGGTCCAGCAGCTTCCGGAACATCTCCACCCCGGTGCAGGTGGTCTTGGCCGTCGGCCGAATGCCCACGATCTCGATTTCGTCACCCACCTTGATCACACCACGTTCGACCCGCCCCGTCACCACGGTACCACGCCCGGAAATCGAGAAGACGTCTTCGATCGGCATCAGGAACGGCTTGTCGATCGCCCGCTCCGGCGTCGGAATGTAGGTGTCCAGGGCTTCGGCCAGCTTCATGATCGCGCCTTCACCCAGCTCGCCCTTGTCCCCTTCCATGGCCTTCAGCGCCGATCCCTTGATGATCGGAATCTCGTCGCCCGGAAAATCGTACTTCGACAGCAGCTCCCGAACTTCCATCTCGACCAGCTCGAGCAGTTCGGCATCGTCCACCATGTCGCACTTGTTCATGAAGACGATGATGTAGGGCACCCCCACCTGCCGCGCCAGCAGAATGTGCTCCCGCGTCTGCGGCATCGGCCCGTCCGTCGCCGCCACCACCAGAATCGCCCCATCCATCTGCGCCGCGCCCGTGATCAGGTTCTTGATGTAGTCCGCGTTCCCAGGGCAGTC
Source organism: uncultured Rhodocyclaceae bacterium (assembly GCA_964530115.1). Taxonomy (GTDB): domain Bacteria; phylum Pseudomonadota; class Gammaproteobacteria; order Burkholderiales; family Rhodocyclaceae; genus Fen-999. Next base: position 783 of record CAZGYD010000159.1, read on the forward strand.
CACGTGCGCGTAGTGCCGGTTCGGCGTCTGATACTCCACGTGCGCGATCGCGATTGTGATCCCGCGCGCCTTCTCTTCCGGCGCGTTGTCAATCGAATCGAAACTCCGGAAGCTGTTCTTCGGATCGTGCTTCGAGAGCACCTTCGTGATCGCCGCCGTCAACGTCGTCTTCCCGTGGTCAATGTGACCAATCGTCCCAATGTTGACGTGCGGTTTGCTGCGGTCGAATTTCTCTTTTGCCATG
>CAZGYD010000160.1:0-2276 GCA_964530115.1 uncultured Rhodocyclaceae bacterium
CGTCCGGGAAGAGCGGCCGGAGCGGCCGGTCGATCAGGCGCGAGGTCAGGGTCTCCTTTTCCGACGGTCGGCCTTCGCGCTTGAAGAAACCGCCCGGAATGCGGCCGGCAGCGTAGACTGTCTCGACATAATCGACGGTCAGGGGGAAGAAGTCCGTGCCGGCCTTCACCTCTTCCTTCGCCACGACCGTGGCGAGGACCACGGTGTCGTCCATGTTCACCACGACGGCGCCGGTGGCCTGGCGGGCGATCTCGCCCGTCTCCAGCGTGACCGTATGCGCGCCGTAGGTGAAGGTTTTCTTGATCGGTGTCAGCACATCGTTTCCTTTCCGAAAAAACGAAACCGGCGCGACCATCACGGCCGCGCCGGGATTTCAGCGTTCGCTGGCAGGCAAGTCGGGGACAGCCGGCATCCTGTTACTTGCGCAGCCCGAGCCGCTCGATCAGCACCCGATAGGCATCGGCGTTGGTACGCTTGAGGTAATCGAGCAGCTTGCGCCGCTGGCTCACCATCTTGAGGAGGCCCCGACGCGAGTGGTGATCCTTGACATGTTCCTTGAAATGACCGGTGAGGTCGTTGATGCGCGCCGTGAGCAGCGCGATCTGCACTTCGGGCGAGCCGGTGTCGCCCTTGCTGCGTTGAAAGTCGGCGACGATCTGCGCCTTCTGGGACGTCGTGATGGCCATGGTCTTATTCCTCAAACACGTGATGGCGAGGACGCGGCCCCGGTTTGATAGAGCGGTGCGCCCTGCTCCGCCCGACACGGGCGAAGGGCCGTATTGTAGCCATGACGCCGGCCCGATTCAACGGAGCCGGTGATCGTCCGGCCGCACCGCGGACATCATGCGCCTGGGCCGGAGCACGCCATCGCGGCCGAGTTCGCCGACGCCGAGAAAGCGGCCGTCCGCGGCATAGAGCCGGTAGCGCTGGCCGGCGCGGCCGTTCCAGGGAACGCCGAGCCCGTGTCCCAGACGACGGCCGTCGCGCTCGTCGAGCCGGGCGACGGGAACGTCCGCCAGCAGGGCATCGACCGGCAGCAGGCAGGCATCGCGCTCCACGGCGGACATCGTTTCGAGTGCTTCCAGCGTCAGCGCGCCGCCGACATCGAGGGCGCCGATCCGGGTGCGCCGCAGCGCGACGAGATGTGCGCCGCAACCGAGCCGCTCGCCAATGTCCCGCGCCAGGGCGCGGATATACGTTCCCTTGCTGCAATCGACGTCGATGACGGCCTCCTCGGCGGAGAGGCTGAGAGTCTCCAGCCGGTGGATGCGGATCCGCCGGGTCGCCCGCGCGATCTCGACGCCGGCCCGCGCGTATTCGTACAACGGTCTCCCTTCGTGCTTGAGCGCGGAATGCATCGGCGGCAACTGCTCGAGTTCTCCCTGAAACTCAGCCGTCGTAACACGCCAGCGATCCGGGGTGACGGCGACGGGACGCACCGCCAGCACCCGGCCTTCGGCATCGGCGGTATCGGTGACGATGCCCAGTCTGATCGTCGCGCGATAGGACTTGTCGGCGTCGAGCAGTTCCCCGGCGAACTTGGTCGCCTCGCCGAAACACAGCGGCAACAGCCCCGTCGCCAGCGGATCGAGCGTTCCGGTATGGCCCGCCTTCGCGGCGCCGTACAGGCGCCGGACCGTCTGCAGGGCAGCGTTGGAAGTCATTCCCGCCGGCTTGTCGAACAGCAGTACGCCGTCGACCACCCGTCGCGTCGCACGCGCCGGCTTATTCACCCTGCTTGTCCGGGCCAACGGCCTCGTCGATCAGATGGGAAAGGCGCACGCCCCGCTCGATCGAGGCGTCGTACACGAAATGCAGTTCGGGAATGTGGTGGATGCGGACACGGCGCCCCAGTTCGCGCCTCAGGAATCCGGCCGAGCGCTTCAGTCCCTCCTCGATCAGCGGCCGCTGACCCTCGCCCGCCAGGGAGGTGTAAAACACCTTGGCGTGTGCATAGTCGGGCGTCACCTCGACGTCGGTGATCGTCACCAGGCTGATCACCGACCGCAGGCGCGGATCCTTGATCTCCGAACGGATGAGGTCGGAGAGCTCGCGATGGATCTGCTCGGAGACCCGGCTGGCCCGAGAATATTCCTTCGGCATCGCCTACAGCGTCCGCGCCACTTCCTGGATCTCGAACACCTCGAGCTGGTCGCCTTCCTTGATGTCGTTGAAGTTCTTCAGGCTGAGGCCGCACTCGAAGCCTTCCTTGACCTCGCGGACGTCGTCCTTGAAGCGCTTGAGCGAGTCCAGTTCGCCGGTATGGATGACGACGT
>CAZGYD010000161.1:0-1079 GCA_964530115.1 uncultured Rhodocyclaceae bacterium
ATCTCAATCTAAAGGGTGGGGGCAGTCGGCACCGTAAGAGGTGGAGAAGAGAAAGGGTCAGGGCGGTATCTGGGTTGGCGAGACCACCGACCCCGGGAATAAGATGTCAGGGCTGACGCCGCCCGAGCCGTATCTCCTCGGCTCGCACTCCGGCTGCTGCGGCATCGGGGTGTCCGGCCCGACCGACGTCGGTGCGCCGACCGCGGCGGACGGGGAACGGCCGGGCGTGCCCGAGCACCTGCCGCGCGGCTGGAACTGGGGCTATCGCGGCATGACCACCGTCAAGGGCCTGTTCACGGCTGGTGACGGCGTGGGCGCCTCGGGCCACAAGTTCTCCTCCGGCTCGCACGCCGAAGGCCGCATCGCCGCCAAGGCGATGGTCAAGTACGCGCTCGACAACGCCGACTACAAGCCGGAGTTCGACGAGTCGATCGACGACATCGCGGCCGCGATCTGGAAGCCGGTGAGGAACTTCCTCGAGCACAAGGACTACACGACCGCCATCGACGTGAACCCGAACTACATCACGCCGAAGATGCTGCAGTTCCGTCTGCAGAAGATCATGGACGAGTACGTCGCCGGTGTTGCCACCTACTACAACACCAACGACAAGATGCTCGCCGTGGCGGAAGAAAAGCTCGAGATGCTCAAGGAAGACTCGCAGAAGATGCGCGCGAAGGATCTCCACGAGCTGCTGCGCGCCTGGGAGAACTACCACCGCATCCTGACGGCCGAAGCGCACATGAAGCACATCCAGTTCCGCGAAGAGAGCCGCTACCCCGGCTTCTACGATCGCACCGACAAGAACTTGGTCGACGAGCAGAACTGGCACTGCTTCGGGAACTCGATCTACCACAAGAAGCCCAAGAAGTGGACCTGCTTCAAGCGCAAGCATGTCGACCCGGTCGACAAGTCGGAGAGCTTGAAGACTGTCGCGCACTAAGCCCATAGCGGGTTGATACACTAAGCCCGCGAGGCGTCGTATCTCCGGCATGTTTCAGTCTGGTGTTTGCTTTCCCCTACCCGTCGCGAGTTCTATACCATGTACGCGCACCTGCGATCCATCTTCATCGAGCCTA
>CAZGYD010000162.1:0-1191 GCA_964530115.1 uncultured Rhodocyclaceae bacterium
ACGAAAACTGACATTGTTGAGCGCTTTCACGCCAGGAAATTCTTTGGTGATGTTCTTCATTTCCAGCAAAGGTGTGTCCATAGGCGGCTCCGGCTAAAACAAGCACTATTTTTCTTGAATTATACAGGAATAGTGATGGAAGCATTCCATCACTATTCCTGTTTGTTACAAATTCACAATGGGTTAGGGCAGGCCGGTGAAGTCACTGGCGGGCCAGTAACCAGATTCGATGACCGCCTGAACAACATTGGCTTTATCAACGGTCACAACCACAGAGGGTTTGGCGGGCACGTCAATTTTGCCGTTGTTGTAGGTATTGGTCTGGGGCGGAGTCTGGCCTTGCAGATAGGCAATCGCAGTGCTGATGGCGTCAGCAACCAGAGTGCGAACATCCTTGAGCACGGTCATGGACTGCTTGCCGTCAATGATGTACTGGATGGAAGCCTTCTCGGCGTCCTGACCAGTCACCACGTACGAGGTCACGTCCTTGTCGGCGGCAAAAGTATCAGCAATCGCGCGGGCGGTGCCATCGTTGGGGGCCAGGATGAAAACATTGCCCTTATCGGCGGCAGTCGCAACGGTCAGGTTGGCTTCAGCCAGGTTCTTGGCGGTGTTGAAGTCCCAGTTGGTGGTAATCTGACCAATGATTTTACCCATCTCGTCGCGGGTCAGGGTCGCCTTGCCAGAAAGAGCCTCGGCTTCGCTGGAGTTCTTGATGACGAAAGTGCCATCCGCAATCTTGGGCTGGAGCACGTTCCACGCGCCTTCAAAGAACAAGAAGGCGTTGTTATCCGACGAAGCGCCAGCATACAGGTAGAGCGGGTTGCCCGTGCCGGTGGCTTTATCAACCAGGTACTGCGCCTGGGCTTCGCCAACCGCCACACTATCGAAGGTCACATAGTAATCCACAGCGTCGGTGTCGCGGATGAGCCGGTCATACGAAATGACCTTAACGCCGGCGGCCTTGGCGGCTTCAGCGGCGGCCGCCGCGGCAGAGCCATCATGCGGGCAGATGATAAGAACCTGGACGCCCTTGGTGAAGAGGGCGTCGACATTTGCTTTTTCAGTGGCCGAAGAACCCTGACTAACCAGGCTTTCGACCTCATACCCGGCGGCGGTCAGGGCTTCGCGGAAGCGAGTTTCGTCCTCAACCCAGCGGTGTTCGTCTTGCTTGGGCAGCGCACGGCCCAC
>CAZGYD010000163.1:0-6068 GCA_964530115.1 uncultured Rhodocyclaceae bacterium
CAGGCCGGTGACGAAGTGCACATGCTTCGGCCGGGCAATGGCGCCGAGGATGCCATCGACGGTCTTCTTCACCTCGGCCTCCAGCGCCGCCCGCAGCTCGGGCGTGGCGATCTTCGCCGGGTCCTTGACCACCGCGAAGGCCACCGGTTCCTGACCCTTGAGCTGATCATTCACGCCGACCACCGCCACTTCGGCGATGGCGCTGTGCGCCTGCACCGCCTCCTCGATCTCGCGTGTGCCGAGCCGGTGGCCGGCGACGTTGATGACGTCGTCCGTGCGGCCGAGGATGAAGTGGTAGCCCTCCTCGTCTCGGATGCCCCAGTCGAAGGAGCTATAGACGAGCGGCTCCTTGAACAGGCTGAAGTAGGTCTTGACGAAGCGCTCATCGTCGCCCCAGACGGTAGACAGGCACCCGGGCGGCAAGGGCGGCAGCACGCCGACGATGCCCTTTTCGTTGGGCCCGCATTCCGTGCCGTCCTCGCGGAAGATCTTGAGGTCGTAGCCGAACACCGGGAAGCTCGGCGTGCCGTACTTGATCGGCGTCTTCTCCACGCCGGGCACCGAGGAGAGCATCGGCCAGCCGGTTTCGGTCTGCCAGTAGTTGTCGATCACCGGCAGCTTGAGCTCGCCCATGATCCACTCGTGAGTCGGCTGGTCGAGCGGCTCGCCGGCGAGGAACAGGTGCTTGAGGCTGGAGAGATCGTACTTGTGCAGATAGGCCGGATCCTGCTTCTTGAGCACGCGGATCGCCGTCGGCGCCGAGAACATCACGTTCACCCGGTACTTTTCGACGATGCTCCACCAGATGCCGGCATCCGGACGGATCGGCGTACCCTCGTACATGACCGTGGCCATGCCGGCGATCAGCGGCCCGTAGATGATGTAGCTGTGGCCCACGACCCAGCCGATGTCCGAGGTCGCAAAGTAGGTCTCGCCCTCGAAGCCCGTGTAGATGTATTTCATCGAGGCGGCGAGCGCCACGGCGTAACCGCCGGTATCGCGCTGCACGCCCTTGGGCTTGCCCGTGGTGCCGGAGGTGTAGAGGATGTACGAAGGCTCCGTCGATTCGAGCCAGACGCAGGGCACCTCGGCCTCCATGTGCTGGGCGCGCAAGCTGGCGTAGTCGACATCACGCCCCTCGACACGGTTGAAGCCCTTGTCGATGCCGCGGTCGACCATCAGCACCTTCTCGGGCGGGAACTGTGCCAGGCGGATCGCTTCGTCGAGCAGGTGCTTGTAGGGCACAGCCTTGCCACCGCGCATGCCCGCATCCGAGGAGACGATCAGCTTCGGCTTCGCATCGTCGATGCGCGTGGCCAGCGAGCCTGAGGCAAAGCCGCCGAAGACCACCGAATGGATCGCGCCGATGCGCGCGCAGGCGAGCATGGCGAAGGCGGCCTCGGGAATCATCGGCATGTAGATCAGCACGCGGTCGCCCTTCTGCACGCCGAGGCTCCGGTAGATCGCGGCCATGCGCATCACCTCGGCCTTCAGCTCGGCGAAGGTATAGACCCTCTCCTCGTTGGTCTCGGTCGAGACATAGATCAGCGCGCGATCGTTCGGACGCTTCGCGGCGTGGCGGTCGATCGCGTTGTGGCACAGGTTGGTCTCGCCGCCGACGAACCACTTGACGAACGGCGGCCGGCTGTAGTCACAGATCCGCTGCGGCGGCTTGTGCCAATCCACGAGTTGCGCCTGCTCGGCCCAGAAGGCGTCGCGCTCCGCGATCGACCGACGGTGAAATTCCTGATACTTGCCCATATCCACACCCCCATCCTCGTTCATGTTGTTGAAATCGTGGAACCCTCGCCCGTGCCGGCGGAATCCTGCGCCGCGCGGCGCAGGATCTCCGATACCGGCAGTTCGAAGCGGAACTCTGCCGCCAGCAGGCCAAGGAGCGGCATCAGCCGCTGCCCCAGCGCCGGCAGGCGCGCCTTGACGTCGGCGACCCGGCCGGCCGCCAGGGCCGCCAGCGCCTCGTCGACGCTCATCGTGCCCGCGCTCGGTTCCGGATACCGGCCACCGACCACCCGGTTGCCGCCTTCCGCCTGGCCGCGATCGAGCCGCCGCCCGGCATTGGCGGCAAGATCGTCCAGCGTCTGCCCTTCGTCGGGGCTGGCGGCAAGGCCGACGGTGACGGTCGGCCGGAATTGCTCCCCGGCATGGGCGAAAGCCGAACCGGCAAGCGCGGCTCTCAGCCGTTCGGCAAACTGTATTGCATGGATTCCGTCGATGCCTGGCGCAACCAGCGCGAGCCGATCGCCGTACCAGCGGCCGAGGAGATCCTCCCTGCGCACGTGGCCGAGAAGCAGGTTCGCGACGTGTCGCAGACCCGCACCGACGGCGCCGGGGCCGGCCCGGGCGATGATGGCGTCGAGGCCGTCGAGGCCGATCAGGAGCACCGCGATCGGACCGTGGTGCCGGTGCGCGAAGGAGAACACCTGGACGGAACGCTCGATGAGCGCCGGCGTGGTCAGGATGCCCGTCAGCGGGTCGTGCGGCGCGTCCGCCCGCGCCGCCTGCAGTTCCCCCTGGGTACGGCCGAGATTGACCAGCGCATCGAGCCGGGCGAGCAGTTCTGCCGTACCGATGCCCTTGGTGATGAAGTCGGTCGCGCCGATGTCCTTGGCGCGCTGGCGCGATTCCTCGTCTTCGTCGCCGGAGATCATGATCACCGGCATCTCGCGGATCCGGGCGACGCGCGATGCGCGGATGCGCTCGATGAGGCCAAAGCCATCGAGCCGCGGCATGCTGTGGTCGGTGACGACCAGCTGGATCGTCGGATCGACGAGCAGCGCCTCCCAGCCGGCCTCGCCGTCCGCTTCCTCGCGGACGCTGAAGCGGTCGCGGATGCGCTTGATGATCGTCGCCCGGACGATCCGCGAATCGTCGACGATCAGGATGCGTGGCAGCCCCGGCACCTCGGGATCGCTGGTCGCCGTCATCGCCGTCAGCCGTCCCCTGCGATCCGGACCACCACCCTGCCGTGCGCCCGACCCTGGATGAACGATTCGAACACGCCCGGCAGTTCGGCGAAGGCGATCTCCCGCGTCATCGCTTCGAGGTGACGCGGCCGCAGATCGAGACTCAGCCGCCGCCACACGCCGCTGCGGTAAGGCTCGCCGACGTAGCCCGAATCGATGCCGAGCAGGCTGACGCCGCGGAGGATGAACGGCGCCACCGTGGTGCCAAGCGACATGCTCGCAGCCAGCCCGATGCTGGCGACGGTGCCGCCGCGCTTCATGGTGCTCAAAGTCCAGGCAAGCACGTCGCCGCCGAGATTGTCCACCGCCCCGGCCCACATCTCGCGCCCGAGCGGCCGGATGTTGGCGAGATCGAGCGACTGCCGGAGCATCACCTCTTTCGCGCCGAGGCTTGTCAGATAATCCTTTTCGGCCTCCTTGCCGGTGAGCGCGACGACGTGATAGCCCAGTCCCGCGAGCATGTCGATGGCCAGGCTGCCGACGCCGCCGGTCGCGCCATTGACGATCACCGGGCCGTTTTCCGGCTTGAGGCCGTTCTCCTCCATGCGCACGATACCGAGCGCCGCCGTGAAGCCCGCGGTGCCGAGCGCCATCGCCTGCCGGAGCGTCAGGCCCTCCGGCAGCTTGATGACCCAGGCCGCCGGCACGCGCGCGATTTCGGCATAACCGCCGTGATGGGCGACCCCGAGGTCGAAACTCGTGGCGATGACCGGCTCGCCCGGCGAAAAGCGCGGATCGGCGCTTTCGATGACCGTTCCCGCGAGGTCGATGCCGCCGATGCAGGGAAAGCGGCGGATGATCTTGCCGGCGCCGGTCGCGGCCAGCGCATCCTTGTAATTGACGCTCGACCAAGCGACCCGGATCGTCACCTCGCCCGGATCGAGCCGATCCAACGTCATCTCCGTGAATCCGCCCGCGATCCTGCCTTCTTCCTGGCGGATCAGGTATGCCTCGAAAACGCCACTGGATCCCACGGATGTCCCCTTGTCCGGCGATAAGCCGGGATTATATCCACGGGCGGCCATCGCCAACCCCGGGTTTACACGTGTCGGCGGCATGGCTATATTCTCCGCCCCATGACTCGGCATCCACCCCATTTCCGGGTGTTCCTCGCCGCTGCGCTGTCCGCGCTGGCCATCTCTTCCGCGCGCGCCGACGAGGAACCGCCGCTGGCGCTTCAGCCGTCGGCAACGATCGAGGCGCCGGCGGTGACGCTCTTGGAACGCGCCTCTTCCTCGCTCGACCGGACACTCGAGTCCGCGCTCGACCTGATCGGCATCCGCTATCGCCGCGGCGGCGCCTCGCCGGACAAGGGCTTCGACTGTTCGGGCTTCGTCGGCCACGTCTTCCGCGAAGGGCTCGGCCTCTATCTGCCCCGCACCGCCAGGGAAATGAGCCAGACCGGGCAGACCGTCTCCCGCGACGAGCTCCAGCCCGGTGACCTGGTGTTCTTCAACACCATGCGCCGCGCCTTCTCGCACGTCGGCATCTATCTCGGCAACAACCAGTTCCTCCACGCGCCGCGCGCTGGCGGCCGCGTCCGCATCGAAGAGATGAGCGGCTACTGGCTCAAGCGCTTCAACGGCGCGCGCCGGCTCTTCCAGCAGTAACTCCCTCCCGCAGTAAGTTTTTCCGTCGCCCGATATCACGCAGCCCATGCGCGGGAGCGCAGGGAATGCTTTGTCGGCGTGCCCTGTCGTCTTGCGATTGCAACTGATTCCTATACAATAGGCTCTCGCCAACGATTGGAGAATTCAACATGAAACGGTTGCTCGTCGCACTCGCCAGCCTCGCCGCCCTCTCCGCCGGCGCCGAGGAGAAGGTCCTCAACCTCTATTCCGCGCGCCACTACCAGACCGACGAGGCTCTCTACGCCAACTTCACGAAGCTCACCGGCATCCGCATCAACCGGATCGAGGCCAAGGAGGACGAGCTGCTCGAGCGCATCCGCAACGAAGGCGCCGCCAGCCCGGCCGACGTCTTCATCACCGTCGATGCAGCACGACTCGCCAAGGCCGACGAACTCGGCCTGTTCGCACCGGTGAAATCCAGGGTGCTCGAAGAGCGCATCCCGGCGCACCTGCGCAGCGACGACTGGTTCGCCTTCTCGACGCGCGCCCGCGTGATCATTTACAACAAGGCCGACGTCCGCGCCGAGGACGTGCAGAACTACGCCGACCTGGCGAAGCCGGCGCTCAAGGGCAAGGTCTGCTCGCGCTCGGGCTCGCATCCTTACAACCTCTCGCTGCTCGCCGCGATCATCGCCCATGAAGGTGAAGCGAGGGCCGAGGAATGGGCGCGCGGCGTCGTCGCCAACTTCGCCCGCCCACCCAAGGGCGGCGACACGGACCAGATCCGCGCCGTCGCCGCCGGCGAGTGCGGCGTCGCCGTCTCCAACAGCTATTACCTCGCGCGCCTGCTGCGCTCGCAGAAACCGGAAGACCGCAAGGCCATGGAGAACGTCGGCGTCGTCTGGCCCGACCAGAAGGGCCGTGGCACCCACATCAACATCTCGGGCGGCGGCATGCTCAAGACCGCGCCGCACAAGGAGGCGGCCGTGAAATTCCTCGAATACCTGGCCTCGGACGAAGCGCAGCGCTACTTCGCCGACGGCAACAACGAGTGGCCGGCCGTCGCTTCGGTGAAGGTCAACAATCCGGCCCTCGACGCGCTCGGCAGCTTCAAGGCCGACACGCTGCCGATCGGCGCGCTGGCGAAGAACGCCGCCCTGGCCCAGAAGATCTACGACCGGGTCGGCTGGAAATAGGCCCGCCTCCCCCGACCCCTCCTCGCGGAGGGGAGCCCGCTTGCCTCGCTTCGCTCGGGCACCTTACGGGGCGCTCCGATCCACCCGCGTTGCGATTCGCGCCTTTCGGCGCGCGCCGTCCCGGCTCGGGGCGGCCCTTCGCCGGGACTCCGGCCCAACCCCCCCCCGGCCTCCCCCTCCCGGGGGAGCGGCCCGCCTGCCCCCCTTCGCTCCGGGACCTTACGTGGCGCCCCGATCCTGGCTCTGACCCACACCGGGCCCCGGCGCCGACCCATTCTGAGTCTAGCGCGTGCGTCGCCTGGTGTTTGTAGAAAAAA
>CAZGYD010000164.1:0-4417 GCA_964530115.1 uncultured Rhodocyclaceae bacterium
GCCCTCAACCCTGTCTCGCGACTGTGCAGCCATCCCCTTGCCGTCCACCGCGGCGACGGGCTGCCGGAACCCCGGGCGACCCACCTGCTGCTGTTCCGCGGGGCGGATGATCGCGTGCGGATCGTCGAGCTCACCCCCGCCAGCATCGGCCTGCTGCAGCAGCTCGCAACCGGCCAACCCCTGCAGGAGGCCTGCGCGGCCCTGGCCTCGGAACTTGGCCTGACGGCGGCAGCGATGGCTGCGCACGCCCAGCCCCTGCTGCACGATCTTGAGCGCATCGGCGCCATTCGCCTCGGCCAACGCCCCGATCCCAACTGATCGGTTTATAATGCCAGGCTTTGCCCTGCCCCGAGGAACCGCCATGCGCACCAACGTTGCCAAGATCGGCCGCGCCCTGCTCTCCGTGTCCGACAAGACCGGCCTGCTCGACTTTGCCCGCTTCCTGGTAAGCCGCGGCGTGGAGCTGCTGTCCACCGGCGGCACGGCGAAAATGCTGCGCGAGGCGGGCCTCAAGGTTAAGGACGTGTCCGAGTACACCGGTTTCCCGGAGATGATGGACGGCCGCGTGAAGACCCTGCACCCGAAGGTGCACGGCGGCATCCTCGGCCGTCGCGGAGTGGACGACGCGGTCATGGCCGAGCACGGCATCCAGCCCATCGATCTCGTGGTGGTCAACCTCTACCCCTTCGCCGAGGCCACCGCCAAGCCGGACTGCAGCTACGAGGACGCCGTCGAGAACATCGACATCGGCGGCCCGACCATGGTGCGCGCCGCGGCGAAGAATCACGGCGACGAGAACGGCGGTTGCGCGGTGGTCGTCGAACCGGCCGACTATCCGGCCATCCTCGCCGAACTAAAGGCCAACGGCGGCGCGATCTCCTACGCGACGCGCTTCGCGCTGGCGAAGAAAGCCTTCGTGCATACCGCCCGCTACGACTCGGCCATCGCCAACTGGCTCACCAGCCTCGATGCGGATGATCGGCCAACCACTTTTCCGGAACGCCTGCAACTCGCTTTCGACAAGGTCGACACGATGCGCTATGGCGAAAACCCCCACCAGCAGGCGGCGTTCTACAAGGAACCGCAGCCGGTGGCCGGCAGCATTGCCTCCTATCGGCAGCTGCAGGGCAAGGAGCTTTCCTACAACAACATCGCCGACTCGGATGCCGCCTGGGAATGCGTCAAGGCCTTCGATAGCAGTGACGCCAATGCCGCCTGCGTGATCGTCAAACATGCCAATCCCTGCGGCGTGGCGCTCGGCAAGACGGCCGAGGAAGCCTATCGCCGCGCCTTCAAGACCGACCCGGTCTCGGCCTTCGGCGGCATCATCGCCTTCAACTGTCCGATCGACAAGGCGGCGGCCGAGGCGATCTCCGGCCAGTTCGCCGAAGTCATCATCGCACCGGAAATCACTCCTGAAGCGCGCGCCGTGTTTGCCGCCAAGCAAAACTTGCGCGTGCTCATCGTGCCGCTGGGCAGGAGCGCCGGCCAGCTCGATTTCAAGCGCGTCGGCGGCGGGCTGTTGGTGCAGACCGCGGACGAGGCGCGCATCACCCGAGCCGATCTCAAGGTGGTCACCAAGCGCGTGCCGACGGAAGCAGAGATGCGCGACCTGCTGTTTGCCTGGCGGGTCGCCAAGTACGTCAAGTCCAACGCCATCGTCTATTGCAAGGACGAGATGACGGTCGGCGTCGGCGCCGGACAGATGAGCCGCGTCGATTCGGCGCGCATCGCCGCGATCAAGGCCGAGAACAACGGCCTCACCGTCAAGGGCTCGGTGGTGGCCTCCGACGCCTTCTTCCCGTTCCGCGACGGCCTCGACGTGCTGGCGCAGGCGGGCGCCACGGCGGTGATCCAGCCCGGCGGCTCGGTGCGCGACGCGGAAGTGATCGCCGCGGCCGACGAGCAGAACGTGGCGATGGTATTCACGGGTTATCGCCATTTCAGGCACTGAGAACATGAAACTCCTCGTCATCGGTTCCGGTGGCCGCGAGCATGCACTGGCTTGGCGGCTGGCGCAGTCCGACAAGGTGCAGAAGGTCTATGTCGCCCCCGGCAACGCCGGCACGGCGCACGAGGACGGGCTGGAAAATCTCCCGCTCACTGCGATCCACGATCTGGTTGCCTTCGCGCGCGACCAGCAGATTCATGCCACCGTCGTCGGTCCCGAAGCGCCGCTGGCCGCCGGTATCGTCGATGCCTTCCGCGCCGCGGACTTACGCATCTTCGGCCCGACCAAGGCGGCCGCACAGCTGGAAAGCTCGAAGGATTTCGCCAAGCAGTTCATGACCCGCCATGGCATCCCGACGGCGAAATTCCAGACCTTCACCGAGGCATCCGCCGCACACGCTTATGTCGACCAAGAAGGTGCGCCGATCGTCGTCAAGGCCGATGGCCTGGCCGCCGGCAAGGGCGTGGTGGTGGCAATGACGCTTCCTGACGCTCATCGGGCGATCGACGAGATGCTCGCCGGCAACAAGCTGGGCGAGGCGGGACACCGCGTCGTCATCGAGGAATTCCTCGACGGCGAGGAAGCGAGCTTCATCGTCATGGCGGATGGCCATCATGCGCTGCCACTGGCGACCAGCCAGGATCACAAGCGCCTGAAGGACCACGACGAAGGCCCCAATACCGGCGGCATGGGCGCCTATTCGCCGGCGCCGGTCGTGACCCCCGCTGTGCACGCGCGCGCGATGCGCGAGGTGATCCTGCCGACCTTGCGCGGCATGGAACAGGAGGGGCTGCTCTACACCGGCTTTCTCTACGCCGGCCTGATGGTTCGGCCGGATGGCACGATCCGCGTGCTCGAATTCAACTGCCGCATGGGCGATCCGGAAACGCAGCCGATCATGCTGCGCTTGAAGAGCGACCTCGTCGACCTCGTCGATGCGGCGATCGACGGCCGGCTCGATGAGGTCGAGGCGGAATGGGATCGTCGCGTGGCGCTCGGCGTGGTGCTCGCCGCGCATGGCTATCCCGAGGCGCCGCGTAAGGGCGACATCATCCACGGCCTGCCGCGCGCGCTGCCAGATGCCCATGTGTTCCATGCCGGCACTGCGGAAAAGGACGGGCACATCGTCACCGCCGGCGGCCGGGTATTGTGCGTCACGGCGCTGGGCGAGACGGTCAAGCTCGCGCAGAAGCGCGCCTATGAGATCGTCGATGCGATCCGTTTCGATGGCATGCAGTTCCGCCGCGACATTGGATTTCGGGCGATCCGGCACTGATGGACGCACCCGCGGTCAAAGGCTTCTTCACCGGGCTGCAGGAACGCATCGTCGCCGGCCTCGCAGCCTTCGACGGCAAATCCTTCCGGCGTGATGCCTGGACGCGCCCGCAAGGGGGCGGCGGCATCTCGATGCTGATCGAAGAAGGCAATTTCTTCGAGCGCGGCGGCGTCAATTTTTCCCACGTCACCGGGGAAGCCCTGCCCGCTTCCGCGACCGCGCATCGCCCCGAACTCGCCGGCCGCCGCTGGGAAGCGCTGGGTGTCTCGCTGGTGCTGCACCCGCAGAATCCCTACTGCCCGACCTCGCACATGAACGTGCGCTGCTTCATCGCCTACCCTCCCGAAAGCGCAGGGCCCACAGCGCAGCCGATCTGGTGGTTCGGTGGTGGCATGGATCTCACCCCCTACTACGGCTTTGCCGAAGACTGCGTGCATTTCCACCGCACCTGCCACGACGCGCTCGCTCCTTTCGGTGACGATCTGTATGCACGTTACAAGCAATGGTGCGACGAGTATTTCTTCCTCAAGCACCGCAACGAGCCGCGCGGCATCGGCGGCATCTTCTTCGACGATTTGAACGCAGGGGGATTCGAGCGCTGCTTTGCGCTCACCCGCAGCGTCGGCGATAGTTTCCTGACCGCCTATCTGCCGATCTGCGAAAAACGCCGCAATCTCCCCTATGGCGAGCGCGAGCGCGATTTCCAGCTCTACCGCCGTGGCCGCTATGTCGAATTCAATCTGGTCTGGGATCGCGGCACCTTGTTCGGTCTGCAGTCGGGCGGGCGCAGCGAGGCGATCCTGATGTCGCTACCGCCGGTCGTCAAATGGCGCTACGACTGGCATCCCGAGCCGGGATCGCCGGAAGAAAAGCTCTACACGGAGTTTCTGCCACCGCGCGACTGGCTGGCGGCCTCCTGACAGTCTGCCGCTGCCCGATAGTGGCGATTGGCCTCATCCACCCGTTCCAGGCGATCGAACAGGCGCGCGAGCTCCAGATGCGCCTCGCAGCTCGGCGTGACGGCGAGCGCAGCCTCCAGATAGCTTTGCGCCTTGCCCCACAGCTCATGCCTGAAGCATAGCCGGCCCAGCGCCAAGAGCAGCTCGGCATCCTGCGGATGCGCGGCGAGCCACTTCTCGCAATGGGCGATGCGGCCGAGGACATCTCCCCCTGGGCAGGCGGCATAGTCT
>CAZGYD010000165.1:0-16127 GCA_964530115.1 uncultured Rhodocyclaceae bacterium
CGGCACGTGGGCGAAGCGGCCCCAGAACCGCGAATCCTGCTCGTTCTGCGACGAGGAGAGACCGACGTCGTCGGCGATGGCGATCACCAGCCCGCCGATCACGCCCGTGAGCGTCAGCGTCATCAACGCGTCGGAGGCGACGTTCATGCCCACGTGCTTCATGGCGCAGAAGGCGCGGCTGCCGGCGAAGGCGGCGCCGATGGCCACCTCGAGCGACACCTTTTCGTTCACCGACCATTCGGCGTAGATGTCGGGGTAGGTGGAAACGACCTCGAGGATTTCGGTCGACGGCGTGCCGGGATAGGCGGCTGCGACGCGGCAGCCGGACTCCCAGACGGCGCGCGCTACCGCCTCGTTGCCGGACAGGAGGAGCCGGCTCGCCGCCGGCGCAGGGTTGGCTACAGCCATGAAGGTTCTCTCACTCGTATCGTTATGAATCGAAAAGGCCGGCCGCGCAGGCCGGCCTCACGGCCAAAGAAGCGGATTATCCGTCTTTGCCGCGGGAGCGTCCAGCCGACGTCCGCCAAGGAAACGCTGGAGAAATCGTCGCGAGCGGGGGGAGGGCAAGGCGCACGGAGCGCCGGATGCAAGACATATCAGATCGACAGGCGAGCATCCGAGCACCGCGCAACGCAGCCATCCTACCGCGCAGCAGATTTATTCGGCGTTTCCCTAACGGTGCCAATAGACGCGCAGCAGGTTCTCGCCGTCGTTGTAGTGGTATTCGAGCTCGCCCTGGTGGGCGTGATGCAGCGCCTCGCCGATGTCGCGCGCGAGATGCGAGTCCGTCGTCGTCACGAGTACGCCGTCGCCCTCCTCCTCGACGGTCATGATCCGGGCGAGCGGGTGCTCGGCCTTCTCCTTCTCCTCGTGATGGCGGACGATGCGCATCAGCTCGTCGCGGTGGGCGGCGAAGTACGGGCCGCCGACATGGACGTAGCCCGCCGGAAAACGGTCGCGGATGCGCTGGCAGGCGGGGCAGACGACTTCTTCGGCATTCGCCGGCCGGCTTCCCCATTGCCAGCGGCCGGCATGAAAGATGGCGCCGCACTCGCGGCAAACCGAGGGTTCGGCGAGCTTTCTCGTCAGCTTGTAAGTGTCGTGGATGCGTTCGGGCCGCAGTTCGTTGCGGCGCACGGGCCGGAATCCCGGCAGGGGCATGCGTGCGGTCATGATCGATCTCCTCGTTCGATGGATGGGCGGTCTCGCCGCGCTTCGTCCATATTGGGCGCCTCCCGGCGCTGCGTGGCGTTGACCGGCGTCAACGCCCCTTGCGGAGGCTCACGCCAGCAGCACGGCGAGGATGCCGGTGAGGAAGATGCCGTCGAAGGTGCCGGCACCGCCGATGGCCGCCACGGGCGCGCCGAGCCTGCCGATGGCGCGAAGCCGCAGCAGGTCGGCACCGATCAGCACGCCGAGCGTGCCGCCGATGTAGGCGAGCGGCGCCGCATGCGCCGGATCGATCGACATCGCCACCGCCGCCGCCGTGAGCGGCGCGACGAAGATGGGCATGCCGATGCCCACGCCCGGGATCGGCGAGCTGGTGAGGTAAGCGACGGCCGTGACCACGCCGACCGCCGGCACCACCTCGGCCAGCCCGAGCGGCGTGTGGCTGATCAGGTAAAGGCTGAAGGCGACCGGCGTCACCGCACCGCCGACGTTCACCGCGACGACGGTACGACCGGTGAAGGGCTGTTTCGGCAGCCCCCACTGCCGGCGCAGCCGCTCGACGGGGGAATCTTCGGGCGGCGCCTGCGCCGGCACGCTGAACAGCGGCAGGTTGACCATGCTCCCAAACAGGGTCGTCATCAGGAGCAGCCACGCCGAACGCTCGTCGAGGCCAAGCCGCTCGAAGGCGATGCCGATCACGCCGAACTGGACGACGGCGACGAGGAAGACGAGGGCCGCGATCAGCAGCGCGAGGCGGGTGGGCATCCGTTCGTGCGTTTCTTCGGGAGGCACGCCGATCCGGCTGGCGTGTTACCACGGCTGAGTTTCGGCGAGCCCGGCGCCGCCGGCGCAGAAATCCACGGCGGGGGCTCGCCGCGGAACATCAGAAGATCCCGAAGCGGCGCATGGCCATCGCCTTACGCACCCGCGCGAGCGCCATCGCCTCGGCGGCCTGGCGCGGCAACGATCCCTGCTGCCGGACGGCCGCGAGCACCTCGGTGGTGTTGCGGCCGATCTTGTCTTCGATCTCGGCGAACGCCAGAGCGCGGCTGCCGCCGTGGAATTCGACCGCGGCGCAGATCACGCCGCCGGCGTTGGCGATGAAATCCGGCACGCTGAGCACGCCGCGCTCGTGCAGCCGCCGCTCGGCGGCCGCGGTCACGGGGATGTTGGCGCCCTGGAGCACCAGCCGCGCCTTGAGTCGGTCGACGTTCGACTCGTCGATCACGTCGGGCCGTGCCGCCGGGATCCAGATCTCGCAGTCGATGCCGATCACCGCATCGGCGGTGAGCTTCTGCCCCCTGTCGTGGTCGCGGACGCTGCGGCCCGAGCGCTTGAGGGCGACGAGCGCCTCGACGTCGAGGCCCGCTGGATCGTGGAGCGTGCCGCCGGTGTCGGCCGCGGCGACGAGCACCGCGCCCTTCGCGGCGAGGAAGCGCGCCGCGTGCATGCCGACGGCGCCGAAGCCCTGGATGACGACGCGCGCCCCTTCGAGCGGAAAGCCGCAATGCGCGGCGGCGGGAACCGCGGCGACGGCGAGTCCCCAGCCGGTGGCGCCGATCTCGTCGAGCGGGATGCCGCCGATCTCCGCCGGCAGTCCGACCGCGCGGCCGCCGTGGTCACGAAGCTCGTCTTTCACCCAGGCCATGCAGGTCTCGTCGGTGCCCATGTCCGGGCCGAAGATGTAGTCGCGCTCGTGGCGCAGCGCGTGCGCGAAGGCGCGGACGAGCCGTTCCTTCTCCGCGCGCGGCATCTTCGGATCGCCGTAGAGCACCGACTTGCCGCCGCCGTGGGGCAGCCCCGCCGCGGCGTTCTTGAAGCTCATCGCCCGCGCCAGTCGGAAACACTCGGCGGTACTCACGTCGGGCGCCATGCGCAGGCCGCCGATCGCCGGGCCCGCGGCGACGTTGTCGACGACCAGCGTGCCCCTCAGGCCGAGGCCGGGCTCATGGACATGAATGATCTTCGCCGGACCGATGGCGTCGGCGAATTCGAAGGCATCGCTCATCTTTCGCTCCTCCGTGGTGGCACCGGGTCAATATACCGCGCGAGCGCGACGGAACGCTTGCCACCGCCGCGGCGCCGGGCCTATGCTGGATCCAGAGGTTCGATCATGCCCGTCCACAACGCCGACATCGCCGCGGTGTTCACCGAGATCGCCGATCTGCTGGAAATCGGGCAGGCGAATCCGTTCCGCATCCGCGCCTACCGCAACGCCGCGCGCATCGTCGGCGAGCTCGGCCGCGAGGTACGCTCGATGATCGAACGCGGCGAGGACCTGACCGCGCTGCCGGGCATCGGCGAGGATCTCGCGGCCAAGATGCGCGAAATCGTCGACACCGGCAGCTGCCGCGCGCTCGAGAAGCTGCGCCGCGAATTGCCGCCGGCGATCACCGAGCTCCTGCATGTGCCCGGCCTCGGCCCCAAACGCGTGCGCACGCTCTGGCACGAGCTCGACATCCAGACGCCCGAGCAGCTCGCGCGCGCCGCGCGCGACGGCCGCATCCGCACGCTGCCGGGCTTCGGCGAGAAGACCGAGGCCAACATCCTCCAGGCGGTCGAGGCGCACCTCGGCAAGACGCGGCGGATCAAGCTGGCGACCGCGGCCCAGTACGCGGATACGCTGGTCGCCTGGCTGCGCGGCGCGCGCGGCGTCGGCCGCGTCGAGGTCGCCGGCAGCTTCCGCCGCTGCCGCGAGACGGTCGGCGATCTCGACATCCTCGTCGTCGCCGGTCCCGACAGCGACGTGATGGCGCGCTTCGTCCGCTACGACGAAGTGGCGGACATCCTTGCGCAGGGGACGACGCGCGCGAGCGTGGTGCTGAAGAGCGGCCTGCAGGTCGACCTGCGCGTCGTCGAGGCCGCGGCCTGCGGCGCGGCGCTCTGCTATTTCACGGGCTCGAAGGCGCACAACATCGCGCTCCGCCGCATCGCCCAGGAGGCCGGTCTCAAGCTCAACGAGTACGGCGTCTTCCGCGGCGGCGAGCGGATCGCCGGCGCGAGCGAGGAGGAGGTCTATCGGGCGCTCGGCCTGCCCTGGATCCCGCCCGAGCTGCGCGAGGACGCCGGCGAGATCGCCGCGGCGCGGGCCGGACGCCTGCCGCGGCTCGTCGAGCTTGCCGACCTCCGGGGCGACCTGCACGCGCACACGAAGGCGACCGACGGCCACGACGGCCTCCAAGCGATGGCGCTGGCGGCGCGTTCGTTCGGCCTCTCATACCTCGCGATCACCGAGCATTCGCGGCGCCTGGCGATGGCGCACGGACTCGATCCGCGCCGGCTCGCCGAGCAGTGCGACGAGATCGACCGGCTGAACGAACGGCTCGCGGGCATTCGGCTCCTCAAGGGCATCGAGGTCGACATCCTCGAAGACGGCAGCCTCGACCTGCCGGACGGCGCGCTCGCGCGGCTCGATCTCGTCGTCGGCGCCGTGCACAGCCGCTTCGACCTGCCGCGGGCGAAGCAGACCGAGCGCATCCTGCGGGCGATGGACAACCGCCATTTCACCCTCCTCGCGCACCCGACCGGCCGCGTGATCGAGTCGCGCCCGCCCTACGACGTCGACATGCTGCGCATCCTCCGCCACGCGAAACAGCGCGGCTGCTTCGTCGAACTCAACGCCCACCCGGAGCGGCTCGACCTGCTCGACACGCACTGCCGGATGGCCAGGGAGGAAGGCGTGCTCGTGGCGATCAGCTCCGACGCCCACGGCCGCGACGACTTCGCCAACCTGCGCTTCGGCATCGGCCAGGCGCGGCGCGGCTGGCTCGAGGCCGGCGACGTGTTGAACACCCGGCCGCTGCCCGAGCTGCTGCGCCTCTTCGCCGAGGCGCGGCGATGAGCACCGGCCGCCCATGGGAGACCTTCGCCCACGAGGCCGACGTCGGCGTGCGCGGCACGGGCAAGACGCTCGCCGAGGCCTTCGCCAACGCGGCACTGGCGATGACCTCGGTGATCTGCGATCCCGCGCTCGTCGCCCCGCGCGAGGCCGTGAAGATCGAGTGCCGCGCGCCCGATGACGAGCTCTTGCTGCTCGACTGGCTCAACGCCCTGATCTTCGAGATGGCCACCCGGCGCATGCTGTTCTCGCGCTTCGAGGTCGAGATCGATGAGGCCCGGCGGCTCAGGGCGACCGCCTGGGGAGACTCAGTCGTGGTGACACGCCACCAGCCGGCCGCCGAGATCAAGGCGGCGTCGTTCTGCGAACTCGCGGTGCGCCGGCGGGCCGACGGCTCGTGGCTGGCACAATGCGTCGTCGACGTGTGAGGAGACCATGGACCTGAAACGGCTCAAGCAGCGCGGCGAATCCGAGTGGGAGGTGCCGCAGACCGGCGCGATGCGCGTGCCCGGCGTGATCTTCGCCTCGCGCGAGCTCGTCGCGGCGATGGACGACAAGGTGCGCGAGCAGATCGCCAACGTCGCGGCGCTGCCCGGCATCGTCGGCGCCTCTTTCGCGATGCCCGATGCCCACTGGGGCTACGGCTTCCCGATCGGCGGCGTCGCCGCCTTCGACGCCGACGAGGGCGGCGTGGTCTCGGCCGGCGGCGTCGGCTTCGACATCTCCTGCGGCGTGCGCACGCTGCGTACGGGCCTTGCGCTCGCCGACATCGAACCGGTGAAAGCGAAGCTCGCCGACCTGCTCTACGCGCGCATCCCGGCCGGCGTCGGCAGCACTGGCGCGCTGCGCCTCGACACCGCGGCGATGGACGCCATGCTCAAGGGTGGCGCGAAGTGGGCAGTGAGCGAAGGCTTTGGCAGCGAGGCCGACCTCGCCTTCATCGAGGAGGGCGGCTGCGTCGCCGGCGCCGACCCCGCCGCGGTTTCCGAGCAGGCCAAGCGCCGCCAGCGCGACGAGATGGGCACGCTCGGCTCCGGCAACCATTACCTCGAAGTGCAGGCGATCGCCGAGATTTTCGACGAGGCCGCGGCGCAGGCTTACGGCCTCCGGCAGGGCGATGTCGTCGTCAGCATCCACTGCGGCTCGCGCGGCCTCGGCCACCAGATCGGCACCGACTACCTGCGCGAGATGGTGATCGCCGCACCCGCGGCCGGCATCGCCCTGCCCGACCGCGAGCTCGCCTGCGCGCCGCTGAAGTCGGCGCTGGGGAAACGCTATCTCGGCGCCATGCGCGCCGGCATCAACTGCGCGCTCGCGAACCGCCAGATCCTCACCCACCTCGCGCGCGCGGCGTTCGCCGAGCTCTTTCCCGGCATCGAGCTGCCGATCGTCTACGACGTCTCGCACAACACCTGCAAGGAAGAGACGCACACCGTGGAAGGCCGCCGGCGCCGGCTGTTCGTGCACCGCAAGGGCGCGACGCGCGCCTTCGGCCCCGGCCACGCCGAACTGCCGGCCAGCTACGCAAAGGTCGGCCAACCGGTGCTCATCGGCGGCAGCATGGGCACCGCCTCGTGGGTGCTCGCCGGCGCGGCCGGCACCGAGGAACGCGCCTTCGGTTCGGCCTGCCACGGCGCCGGCCGGGCGATGAGCCGACACGAGGCGCTGAAGCGCTGGCACGGCAGGAAGGTGGTCGACGATCTCGCCGCGCGTGGCATCCTGGTCAGGAGCCCGAGCTGGCGCGGCGTCGCCGAGGAGGCGCCCGGCGCCTACAAGGACGTCACCGCGGTCGTCGACGCCGCCGACCTCGCGGGACTCGCCCGCAAGGTCGCACGGCTCTCGCCGCTCGTTTGCATCAAGGGTTAGCGGCGAGCCAGTCGTGGATCGCGCGGCGCTTGTGGGACTGCTCCGACAGATTGACGTTCACCACCCCCCACGCGCCACCGCTGTGCCACGGTCCCTGATTGAGGTTGTAGGCGACGAAAAGATCGACATACTTCGCCAGGACGTCGAGATAAGCCCGGTACAGGTCATACATTTTCGGGTCGGAGTTGATCGCCGCGGCGTTGCTCGTCGCGTGCTGACCGCCCTCGTAGGTGATGAGGCGCACCTTGTTGGCGTCGGTGATCTTCTTGTGCGCGGCGAGCCAGGGTTCGACCTCGTCCTTGAGATTGGTCTGCATCTCCGTGATCGAAGAGCCATGGATGTACGGGGCAATGGCGTAGGCGTTCGGCCTGATGCCCGTCGGGTTGTACTTGGCGTCGTTGAGCGTGTTGAACTGGATGGTCGCCATCGCCGAATTGGCGGCCCAGCCGGAGAGCACCTTGACCACACGCGGGCTGTTGGCGCCGAACACTTTCTCGAACCCGGCCCACAGGGGAATCGACGCGACGACTGCATAACGCCAGGCTGCTTCGTTCGCATCCATCGAGGAACCCCAGAGCTGACGGCCCTTGCCGGAGGCGTAGCTCCATGCATAGATGCCGTTGTTGTTCCAGACCTCGTTGGTCCATTCGATGAAGACACTCAGGCTCGGATCGAGCCGGTTCTTGACCAGGGTGGCGAGGTTTTCACCGAAGGTCGGATCCTGGTCCGTCTTGGCCGGCACACTGATCCAGCAGTGCACCTTGGCGCGATTGCAGAGATCGATCTGCGCCTCGTAGGAAATGAGTCGCGCATCGCCCTCGTCTCGGTACTGGCCGTCAGGAACACGTTGCGACCACAACCCGGTCGGCCCACCGCCCGGAATCTGGCCGCCGTTGCCGTTCCAGTTCATGAAGCGGAAGACACTGTACGGAACGGAGTTGATGTGATCGACCACCGCCTGACTCCAGTTCGTCTTTCCCGAAGAGAACTGAACGACCGAAGTGTCCGGCCACCAGGTATCGTTGATGCCGACACGCATCTTGCTGCTGGTGGTCGCCGTCGGCGTGGTGGCGGCAGTAGTAGTCGTAGTGCCCGCACCGCTGCTGACGGCGGTGCCCGTATCCTGGCTGGCAGTGGTGCCGCCGCCACCGCCGCCGCAGGAAGCGAGCGCCAGGGCGGCGACCGGGGTCAACAGCCCCCTGAAGTATCGCGAAGTGGTTTTCATCTCGGGTCTCTCTTTCATCGAACGTGATCGGGCTGACCGGTCGCCCCGGACTGGGCTGACGCGGCTGCGAACGGATCCTGGCCGGCCTTGCCGTGTTTGCCGGACGATCGCTTTTCGAAAGACCCTAGGATACCCGCACTCACCCCCGGACGCCGCACCTGTCGGGCATCGGCGACGCGGGGGGATGCCACTTTCTTTCACTGACTGCCGGAAGGCTGCGGATATTCCGGATGACAGTAGGCCGCGCCGAGACTGCAGCAGCCCTCGGCGACACCGATCGCCTTGAGGCCGCGGTCGAACGCCCAGTAGTGGTTGTAGCTGCCGGAGCGGAGGTTCTCGAAGACCGTCGTGACATCCAGCAGCCCCGCCACCCGCGGCAGGTTCCGGGTCAGATCGTCGACGTCGGCGACCTCCACCATGCAGCCGACTTCCAGGCTGTCGCGCAGCGAGGCTGCGCCTTTCGCGTAGAGCGTGTCGTAGAGGGCCTGCACGGCGGGCACCGTGAAGCTCCCGGACGGCACGGCGGAGATTTCGGCATCGGAATAGACGGCCCCTGCCGCGAGCGGGTCACGGATGCTCAGATCGTATTTTTCGAGCAAGGCGCGCACGCTCTCCTGGTGCCTCGCTTCGGACTGCGTGGCGATCGTGGCGAGCTGCTGGGCCGGATGGAGCGCGTTCAGCGCCAGATAGACATCCTTGGCCAGTTTTTCCTCGTTCCACATGAACACCAGCAGCTGCTTCTGCTCGTCGTTTAACGTCGCGGCCGGTAGGCTGTTCACCAGCAGCTGCCCCTCACTCTTTCCGGTGAGTGCCTGTGCCTCGGTGGCATCGATGACATCGACACGTGCCGCCAGTTCGGTCATCAGTTGCTGCTCGCGCTGGGCGGCCGTGGCCGTACCGCTTTGATAGGCCGTGATCCGGCTGCGGATGGCAGCGGTCAGTCCATCGAGCTGCTCCGGCGTGAGAGTGGCGACATCGCCGATGCCCTGGCTGACGGCGTACCTGTAGATCTCGTCGCTCAGCGCGGCGACCATGGGGTCCTGCCCCGGTGTGCCGTCGGTGAGCTGTTTCTCGGTGAAGCCCATGGCCAGGAGCCGGGTGCGCAGCGTGTCCCGGCTCGCCAGGGTCGAGCAGAGCGTCACCGCCGCGCCGCTGCCGGCGCTGCTCATCGTCAGGCTGCCGGCCTTGACGTCGCCCTCGTCGACGATGCCGTTTCGATTGACATCGATGTAGCCGCCGACGCTGCGCACCGGATGGGTCACCGGGCCGTGGAAACGATATACGCCGTTGCCGAGCGCCTGGCCTTCGTTGCCCGCGGCATCGACCACGCGAGCATGCAGCAGAGGGCCGCGCTCGACGGTGACATCGGTGAAGGTGGGCACCGATGTGCCGGTGCCGTCGCTGCCGCCGCAACCGGCGAGGAACACGCCGGCCAGGCCGGCGGCGAGCAGGGATGCTCCAATTCGGGTATGTCGCATGATGCACTCCGTATCGAGTCGTTTGAAAGGAATCCGCCGCTGGGCGGTTTCGACGGAGTCCAAGATCGCCCCCGGGCGTAGCCGGCAGATGTCCCCGGCGTTGCGCCGTGTATCCATTTGTTTCCAAGCCCGCGCCGTCCTGCGGCGTGCCGTCGCACCCGCTGCGGCCGAAGCCCGCGGATGCGGACCGCATGCTGCCGATCGGCGTAAGATGTTTGGGTGGCGGCCGGCAGCCCGCTTCACGCCTTGTCCATCCAGAGGGAGGTACCACGATGAATCTCGTTCAGCGCGTCAAGGACATCCTGCTCAACCCGAAAGAAACCTGGCCCGTCATCGAGCGCGAAACCACTGACGCCGCCAGCCTCTACAAGGACTATCTCGTCGTTCTCGCGGCAATCCCCGCCGTTGCCGGCTTCATCGGCATGTCGATCATTGGTTTCCACGGTTTCGGCGCTTCCGTTCGCGTGCCGATCGTTACCGGCCTCGTGCAGATGGTGGTCGGTTACGTGCTCTCGCTGGTCATGGTCTTCGTCGTCGCGCTGATCGTCGATGCGCTCGCGCCGACCTTCGGCGGGCAGAAGAGCCAGATCAACGCCCTCAAGCTCGTCGCCTACGGCAGCACCGCGGGGCTCGTCGGCGGCATTTTCGGCATCCTGCCGAGCCTCGCGATTCTCGGCCTGCTCGCCTCGCTCTATTCGATCTGGCTCATCTACACCGGCATTCCGGTGCTGATGAAATGTCCGCAGGAAAAGGCGCTGCCCTACACGGCCGTGGTGATCGTCTGCGCGATCATCGCCGGCGTCCTCCTTGGCGCGGTGTCGGCGATGTTCGCGCCGGCGCGGCCGCCGATGGATCTCGGCTCGGCGGGCGGCGCTCCGGCGACGGTCACCATCGAGACCCCCGAGGGCAAGGTGACCATCGATACCCGGAAGGCCGAAGAAATGGCCAAGCGCATGGAGGAAGCCGGGAAGCGGATCGAGGAGGCGCAGAAATCCGGCGACGCGGAAGCAATGGCCCGGGCGATGAAGGAAATGGCCAAGAACTTCGGCGCGCCACCGACGAAGGAGTAGTTGCCCGCCCCCTCCCGGCCTCCCCCTCGCGGGGGAGAAGCCTGCGAGCCTCGCTGCGCTCGGGCACCTTACGGGGTGCTCCGAGCGGAGTTCGTTGCGGTTCGCGCCGGGCCCCGGATCGCCCCGCACCCAAACTCTCTGTCCGCAAGACGGACCGCTGGCGATGAGGTCGAGCGGGTCTCGTTCGACCTCGATCGCTTCTGCTCTCCTTTGCGCTCTTCGCGATCTTTGCGGTGAATACGCCTTCCCCGCCGGCGTGTTACGACGGCTGAGTTTCGGGGGCGTCAGCCGCGTCCTCTGCGGGCGCGGTGCCAGCGCGCGTAGGCGATGGCGTTGATCGCCACTACGGCGAGCCCGAGGACGATCTGGATCTCGCGCGTCAGGGCCTCGGGGTAGATCACCGGCAGCAGATAGCGCTCGACGAAACCGCCCGCGTACCCCTGCTCGCCGGCGAGCGCACGCAGGCGGTTTTCCAGCGGCGTCAGCGGACAAACCCAGCCCGCGAGTTCGACCAGCGCCCCCCAGAACGCGCAGGGGAGATGAAGCCAGACGAGCCGTGGAAACCGCGCCAGCAGGAGACCGCCGAGGACGACGAAGAGGATGAAGCCGAAGTGCAGGACGACCACGGCGTCGGCGAGCACGGCATACATCAGGCGCGCCCCCCGGGCAGGCGCCGGCGCAGGCCGACGACGACCCACGCGGCCGCGGCGGCGGCGATCAGGTGCTTGAGCGTGTGGCCGCCGACGACGCCGAGGACGGCTGCGACCGGCTTGTCGAGCAGGTCGAAGGCGAGCGCGAGCGGATAGAGGCAGAGCACGATCACGATATCGCGGTCGCCCGCATACCGTGGCGGATAGAGGTACAGCAACAGCGGCACGACGACCATGGGTAGCGCCTGCATGAGCAGATAGGGGCGCAGGTCGCCGCGGCCGAGGCTTTCGGTCAGGTGCCACCAGAAGGCGCTGCCGGCGCCGGCGGCGAGCAGCAGCGGCAGCCAGCGCAAGACGCGCCCGGGATCGGTCCGCTCTCCGAGCACCGCGGCGAACCAGGCCATCAGCGCGAGGCCGATCGCGGCGCGGTCCCAGACGAGCCGGTCGTTGTCGGGCGCGAGGTGATACCAGCCCGAGGCGAGGCCGACCCCGACCATCGCGGCGAAGAAGAGCCGGTAAGGCAGCCGCTCGCGCGGATCGGCGAAGGCCCGCCGGCCGCCGCTGGCGAGGAACACCAACCCCCAGAGGCCGGCGGCGATGAAGCCGAGGTTCGACAGCGTGTCGAGGCAGTGCGGCACGCCGAAGCAGACGCTCTGATCGGCGAAGTCGTGATACGCGGGCGGCTGCGGAATCGGCGGCAGGGCCGCCGCGACCACGACGAGACCGAGCGTCGCGGCCGCGATGACGAAGAGCCGCGCCCGCCGGCTCACCCGGCCACGTTGCCTCCGGCCGTGCCCCGGCCTAATCTGGATCATGATTCACCGCGCAATCCGTATCCTCGCCGTCGCGCTCGTGCTCGTCGCCAGCGCGCTGGCGGGCGCGGACGACGATGCCCGCCGGCGCGAGGCCATGGTAGCCGAAGTGGTGCAGATGGCGGCGAGCCTCGGCGAGCACGCGATCGGCAGCGAGGTCCTCGCCGCGCTCGCGTGCGTGCCGCGGCACGAGTTCGTGCCCAGTCATCTCAAGGCGCAGGCCTACGACAACCGGCCGCTGCCGATCGGCCACGGCCAGACGATCTCGCAGCCTTACATCGTCGCCGTGATGAGCGATCTGCTCGCCGTCCGGCACGGCGAGCGGGTGCTCGAAATCGGCACCGGCTCCGGCTACCAGGCCGCGGTGCTCGCGGAACTCGGCGCGCGGGTCTTCTCGATCGAGATCATCGCGCCGCTCGCCGAGGCGGCCGCCGGGCGCCTGCGCCGACTCGGCTACGGCGGCATCGCCACGAAAGTCGGCGACGGCTATCACGGCTGGCCGGAAGAGGGGCCCTTCGATGCGATCATCGTCACCGCCGCGGCGAGCCACGTGCCGCCGCCGCTGCTCCGCCAGCTCAAACCCGGCGGGCGCATGGTGATCCCCGTCGGCGCACCGTTCCAGACGCAGCAGCTGCTCTTCGTCGGGAAGCGTGCCGACGGCGGCCTGACGACGAGACAGGTGATGCCGGTGCGCTTCGTGCCGCTGACGGGCGGCCATGACTGAGCCGGCCGCCACCCGCATCCGGCCGCCGCTGGCGGCGATCGCCCTGCTGTCGGCCTCGGCACTCGCCTATGAGGTATTGCTGCTGCGGCTCTTCGCGATCGTCCAGTGGCACCACTTCGCCTGGCTGGCGATCAGTGTCGCGCTGCTCGGCTTCGGCGCTGCGGGAACCTTCGTCACGATCGCGCGGCCCCCGCTCATCGGGCGCTGGCCGTGGAGCTTTTCGCTGCCGGCGGCAGGCTTCGGTGTCACCGCCCTCGCCTGCTTCGCGGCCGCCGGACGGGTGCCGTTCAATGTGCTTGAACTCGCCTGGGACGCCGGCCAGTTCGCGGGGCTCGCGGCGATCTACCTGCTGCTCTTCGTCCCCTTCTTCTCCGCGGCGACGGCGCTATGTGTCGCCTACGCGGTCTTCGGCACACAGGCGGCACGCCTCTATGCGGCCGACCTCAGCGGGGCTGGCCTTGGCGGCCTCGCGCTCGTCGGTCTCCTTCACTGGCTGCATCCCGCCGATGCCTTGCGCGTGATCTTCGCCGGCGGGCTGTTCGCGGCGGCGACCGCGCTCGCCGGCGCCTTCCGGCGCGCCGCCGCGGCATTCGCCACCGCCGGAATCGTCGCCGGAACTTTCCTGCCGGAAGCACTGATCCGGCCTGCGATGTCCGACTACAAGGACCTGCCGCAGGCGCTGCGCGTCACCGATGCGCGCATCGTCGCCGAGCGCAGCGGCCCCCTCGGGCTCGTCACCGTCGTCGACAGTCCCCGGATCCCGCTGCGCCATGCGCCGGGGCTCTCGCTCGCGGCGCCGGCGGGCCCGCCGCCGCAGATCGGCCTCTTCATCGACGGCCAGATGGCCGGCGCGGTCAGCCGCTTCGACGGCGACCTCGCGCCGCTCGCGTGGCTCGCCGCGACCACCTCGGCGCTGCCCTACCGGCTGCTCGACCGGCCGCACGTGGCCATCCTTGGCGCCGGCGCCGGCACCGGCATCCTCCAGGCGCTCTACCACGGCGCCCGGTCGATCGACGCCATCGAGCTCGATGCGAACGTGATCGCCGTCGTCAACCGGGACCTCGCCGCCTTTTCCGGCCGTCCTTACAGTGCCCGCGGCGTGCGCGCGCACGCCGCCGAGGCGCGCGGCTTCCTCTCCTCGGCCGGAGAGCATTACGACCTGATCCAGGTCGCCCTGCTCGATGGCTTCGGCGCCGCGGCCGCCGGCCTCGCTTCGCTGAGCGAGAGCCATCTCTACACGGTCGAGGCGGTCGAGGCGTGCCTGGCGCGGCTCTCGAGGGGCGGTTACCTCGCGTTCACGCGCTGGCTGACGCTGCCGCCGCGCGACGGCCTGCGCCTCTTCGCCACCGCCATCGCGGCCCTCGAGCGCCGCGGCGCGACGGCACCCGGCGATTCGCTGGCGATGATCCGCGGCTGGAACACGGTGACGCTGCTCGTCAAGAACGGCGCGCTCTCGGCCGACGACGTCGAGGCCGTGCGCGGCTTCGCGCGGGCGCATGCCTTCGATCTCGTGCACCTGCCCGGCCTCGAAGCGAACGAGGCCAACGTCTTCAACGTGCTCGATCGCGACGACTGGTTCGCGGGCACCCGGGCATTGCTCGGCACGGAGCGCGCCGCCTTCATCGCCGGCTACAAGTTCGACATCGCGCCCGCGACGGATGACCGTCCCTATTTCCACCAGTTCTTCCGCTGGCGGAGCCTGCCGGAAATGCTTGCTCTGCGCGCCCGGGGCGCCCTGCCGCCGATGGACTGGGGCTACCCCGTGCTCGTCGCCGCGCTGGCGCAGGCAATCGTGATCGGCGCCACGCTGATCCTCCTGCCGCTCGCCCTCGGCCGCACACGCCTGGCCTTCAGAGAGGCTCCCGCGGGATTCCCGGCGCGGGTCGTCGCCTATTTCCTCGCCTTGGGTCTCGGCTTCATGGCCGTCGAAATGCCCCTGCTCCAGCGCTTCACGCTGTTCCTCAACCATCCGTCCTACGCGGCCGCGGTGGTGCTCGCGGCCTTCCTGGTCTTCGCTGGCCTCGGCGCGCGCCACTCGGCGCGGCTCGATGGAGAGGTCCGCTGGCCGTTCGCGGCCATCGGCGCGCTCACGCTGCTCTGGGCCTTCGCACTGCCGCCGCTGCTCGCGGCGGCTACGGGCTTCGCACTGCCCTGGAAGGTGCTCGTCACGATCGCCGTCATCGCGCCGCTCGCCTTCTGCCTCGGCATGCCGTTTCCGCTCGGGCTCGCGGCGGTCGCCAGGCACGCCGGAGCCCTGTTGCCGTGGGCCTGGGGCATCAACGGCTTCGCCTCGGTGATCGCCGCGACGCTGGCGACGCTGCTCGCCATCCATTGGGGGCAGGCGGCGGCAATGCTCTTCGCCGCCGTCCTCTACGCCATCGCGGCGTGGCTGAGGCCCGCGACGCCAACGGAGGCGCAGCCATGACCGGGCCGGCCCGGCAGCGCTGGTCTCAGCACGTGAGCGCGACGAGCGACGCGCTCGACCTCGAGCCCGGCGTCTTCTCGCTCGACGATCCGCGCCGGATCGCCGAATCGCTGAAGCGTTCCGCCGAGGCGAGCCGGCGGCGCAAGGCCGGGCCGTTCCGCTCGGCGATGTCGATGCTCTGTTTTTTCATCAACCGCGCCGGCCGCCAGTTGCCGGCGGCGCGCCGCGCCTGTCTCGAAGCGGCCAAGGACGAGTTGCGCCGCCTCTACGGCCGGCCCGTGCGCGAAGGAGTCGAAGGAGTGAAAGCGAATGACCGACGAGACCGGTGAGCGGGCCCGCGGCCGCGCCATGATGCTGCGCGACATCGAGGCCGAGGCGGCGGCGACGCGGGCCGAGACGGGGCTCGACGCCCTCGACGGGCGCGTGCTCGCGGCGATGGCCGAGGTGCCGCGCGACTGTTTCGTGCCCGAAACGTACCGGCTCTGCGCCTTCGCCAACGGCCCGCTGCCGATCGGCCACGGCCAGACGATCTCGCAGCATTACATCGTCGCGCTGCTGACGGCCCTGCTGCGGCCGCCGCGCGACGCGGTGATCCTCGCTGTGGGCCCCGGCTCGGGCGATTAGGCTGCGGTGCTGGCGCGGTGTGTTCGTGTTGTCTATACCAACGAGGACGTTCCTGCGCTCGGCCAAGTCCCGGTGACGCCCGCGGGCGAGCGGTGCTGAGCCACCGCCAGCGTCCGTGCGCAGCAGGGGCGAGCCGGCGGCGCAAGGCCGGGCCGTTCCGCTCGGCGATGTCGATGCTCTGTTTTTTCATCAACCGCGCCGGCCGCCAGTTGCCGGCGGCGCGCCGCGCCTGTCTCGAAGCGGCC
>CAZGYD010000166.1:0-9811 GCA_964530115.1 uncultured Rhodocyclaceae bacterium
TCGTCGGCCAGGCGCGCGCCAAGCGCGCCGTGGCCATCGCGCTCCGGAACCGCTGGCGGCGCGCGCAGGTCGCCGAGCCCCTGCGCTCGGAGATCACGCCGAAGAACATCCTCATGATCGGCCCGACCGGCGTCGGCAAGACGGAGATCGCCCGGCGGCTCGCCCGGCTCGCCAACGCGCCGTTCGTCAAGGTCGAGGCGACCAAGTTCACCGAGGTCGGCTACGTCGGCCGCGATGTCGACACCATCATTCGCGATCTCGCCGAGACGGCGATCAAGGACGCGCGCGAGGCGGCGATGAAGGCCGTGCGCGACCGGGCCATGGACGCCGCCGAGGACCGCATCCTCGATGCGCTGCTGCCGCCCGCGAGACTCAGCCACGGTGACACGCCAGCCGAGGAAACCGGCACCCGGCAGAAGTTCCGCAAGAAGCTGCGCGAGGGCGAACTCGACGACAAGGAGATCGACATCGAGGTCGCCGCGCCGGCGGCGTCGATGGAAATCTTCGCCCCGCCGGGCATGGAGGAGCTGACCCAGCAGCTGCAGGGCATGTTCCAGAACCTCGGCGGCGGCCGGCGCAGGACGCGGCGCATGAAGATCGCCGATGCCCTGAAGGCGCTCGCCGACGAGGAGGCGGCGAAACTCATCAACGACGAGGAGGTCAAGGCCCAGGCGTTGAGGAACGTCGAGCAAAACGGCATCGTCTTCCTCGACGAGATCGACAAGATCGCCGCGCGCCAGGAGACGCACGGCGCCGACGTCTCGCGCCAGGGCGTGCAGCGCGACCTCTTGCCGCTCGTCGAAGGCACCACCGTGTCGACGAAGTTCGGCATGATCAAGACCGACCACATCCTTTTCATCGCCAGCGGCGCCTTCCATCTCTCGAAGCCGTCGGATCTGATCCCCGAGCTGCAAGGCCGCTTCCCGATCCGCGTCGAGCTCGACTCGCTCTCGGTCGATGACTTCGAGCGCATCCTCACCCAGACCGACGCCTGCCTGACGCGCCAGTACCAGGCGCTGCTCGGCACGGAATCGGTGAGCCTGGAATTCACCGCCGACGGCATCCGCCGGCTCGCCGAGATCGCCTTCCAGGTGAACGAGCGGACCGAGAACATCGGCGCGCGCCGGCTCTACACGGTGATGGAGAAGCTGCTCGAGGAAGTCTCCTTCGAGGCGGGCAGGCGCGAGGGGCAGAGCGTGACCATCGATGCCGCCTACGTCGACGCCCGGCTGGCCGAACTGGCCGTCGATGAGGACCTTTCGCGCTACGTCCTCTGAGCGCCTGGGAAAAATTCTGCTGCGCTCGCGACGAATTTTTTCACAGGCGCTGACGCCGCCGTTCCACGAGCGAATAGACGGACGGCACGACGACGAGCGTGAGCAGCGTCGAGGAGACCATGCCGCCGATCACCGCGATCGCCAGCGGCTGATTGGTCTCCGAGCCCGCGCCGAGGCCGAGCGCCGCGGGGAAGAGCGCCAGGATCACCGTCGCCGAGGTCATCAGCACCGGGCGCATGCGCGTCGGGCAGGCGTTCCTCAGCGCCTCGTCGACGCCCATGCCCTGTTCTCGCCGCTGGTTGGTCAGATCGACGAGCAGGATCGAGTTCTTGGCCACGAGGCCGACCAGCAGCACCAGGCCGATCATCGAGTAGATGTTGAGCGACTGGTTGAAGAGCCAGAGCGCGGCGACGCCGCCGACGATCGCCAGCGGCTGCGCGAGCATGACGATCGCCGGCTGCAGGAAGCTGTTGAACTGGCTCGCCAGCACCATGTAGAGCAGCACGAGCGCGAGCGCGAAGGTGAAGGCCATGTAGGTCATGGTCTTCTGGAACTCCTCGGCCTGGCCGATCAGCTTGACCTGGTAGCCGGCCGGCAGGTCGGCCGCGAGCGCCCGGACGCGCGCCACGGCATCGCCGAGCGGCATGGTCGGCGTGGCGAAGAAGGTGACTGCGTACTGGAGGTCGAAGCGGCCGATCACCGCCGGGCCGAGCGCTTCGCGGAACGTGGCGACGGAATCGAGCCGCACCATCTTTCCATCCCGCGAGCGCAGGAAGATCTTCGAAAGATCTGCCGGCTGCGTGAATTCACCCTCGCGCGCCTTGACGCGGATGTCGTAGCGCTGGCCGTCGCCGCCGCGGGCGACATCGTCGTTGTACTTGGCGATGTCGATGCCGCCGGTGAGCATGTTCACGGCCAGCGCCACGTCGGCGCTGGAAAGTCCGGCCGCGGCGATGCGCAGGCGGTCCGGCTCGAAGACGAGCTGCGGCAGGTCGAGCTGGAGGTCGCTGTCGACGCGGCCGATGCCCGGCTCCGCCGAGAGCCGCTGCTGGAACTCGCGCGAGAGCCGGCCGACCTCCTGCAGGTTGTCGCCGGTGAGCACGAACTGGAGCGGATCGCCGCGCTGGCCCTGGACGATCGGGTAGGGCGCGGCGAAGGCGCGCACGCCGGCGATCTCCGCGAGCTGCGGACGCAGCTTCGCCAGCACCTGCTGCTGCGTGAGCCTGCGCTGTTCGCGCGGCGCCATGCGCACGACCACCGTGCCCTGATTGACTTGGCCGGCGCTGCCCAGGCCGATGAGCGCGAACTCGGTGACGATCTCCTTGTGCGTCTTCAGGAGCGCCTCGACTTCCCGGAGCTTGCCGTCGGTGTAGTCGATCGAGGAACCGAGCGGCGCGCGCAGATAGACGAGGAAGCGGCCCTCGTCCTGCTCGGGCGCGAAGGCCTTGCCGATGTTCATGAAGAACCAGGCGGACGAGGCGACGATGGCGAGCGTGAGGCCGACGACCGTCCAGCGGTGCGCGAGCGCACGGTCGAGCAGGCGCACGTAGAGGCGGTCGAGGCCCGCGAAGAAGCGGTCGAACCAGTGGTAGAGGCGGCCGTGACTCTTTTCGACTTTCAGGTAGCGCGAGCAGAGCATCGGCGTCAGCGTCAGCGAGACGAACAGGGAGACGAGCACGCCGAAGGTGACGACCACGGCGAAGGAGCGGAAGAACTGGCCGATGATGCCGGAGAGGAAGATCACCGGCGCGAAGATCGACACCAGCGCCGCGGTGGCGGCGATCACCGCGAAGACGACCTCCCGGCTGCCGTTGACCGCCGCGGCGACCGGGTCGGGGTCGATCTCTTCCCGGTGCCTGAAGATGTTCTCCAACACGACGATGGCGTCGTCGACGACCACGCCGATCAGGAGCAGCAGCGCCAGCATGGTCAGCGAGTTGAGCGTGTAGCCGAAGAAATAGATGACCGCGATCGCGCCCAAGAGCGACACCGGGATCGCCAGCGAGATGATCAGCGTCGAGCGCAGCGAACGGAGGAAGAACCAGACCACCAGCGCGGCGAGCAGGGTGCCCTCGACGAGGTGCTCCTTCAGCGCATTGACGATCTCGAGGATGAACACCGCGTCGTTGGAGACGATGTGCAACTGCATGCCCGGCGGCAACTGCGGCCGGAGCTCGTTCTCCAGCCGCGCCTTGACCTTGTCGACGATCTCGACCGTGTTGGTGTTGGCGATCTTGACGATGCCCAGGCCGATGGTCGTCTCGCCGTTGAAGCGCGCCAGCTGCCGGTTGTCGGTGAGACCGTCCTCGATCCCGGCGACGTCCTTGAGGCGCACCGGCGCGCCCGAGCGGTAGCCGACGACCATGCCGGCCAGCCCCTCGAGGCTGTGGAACTCGAGGTCGAGCTTGACCAGGCTTTCGGTCATCTCGCCGGTGACGAAGCCGCCGGCCATCTGCACGTGCTCGGCGGCGAAGGCAGCGGCGATGTCCTGCGCGGTGACACCGTGCGCGGCCATCCGGTCCGGCCGCAGCTCGACGCGGATGGTGCGGTCGCGGCGGCCGCCGAGACGGACCTCGCCGACGCCGTCGATGGTCTCCAGCCGCTTCTTGAGCACGTTGATCGCGTACTGGTTGAGCTGCTGCTGGGTGCGGTCGCCCTGCAGCGCCAGCCACATGATCGGCTGCGCGTTGGTCTCGACCTTGGCGACGATCGGCGGATCGGCGTCCTTCGGCAGCCGCCGCAGCGCCTGGTTGACCTTGGCCTGCACCTCGTTGAAGGCGACGTCGACCTTCTTCTCCAGCGCGAAGGTGATGGCGATCTGCGAGACGCCGGGCGAGGAGGTGGACTGGATGTGCTCGATGCCCGGCACCGAATT
This sequence comes from uncultured Rhodocyclaceae bacterium, assembly GCA_964530115.1. Taxonomy (GTDB): domain Bacteria; phylum Pseudomonadota; class Gammaproteobacteria; order Burkholderiales; family Rhodocyclaceae; genus Fen-999. The sequence goes on from CAZGYD010000166.1 coordinate 4,153, forward strand.
GACCGTGGTCTCGATGACGTTGGTGACCGAGGCATCGACGATGTCCGGGTTGCCGCCCTTGAGCACGGTCGTGATCGAGACCACGGGAAACTCGATGAACGGATAGCGGTCCATGCCGATCCGGTTGAACGAGATGACACCGAAGAGCACGAGCACGGCGCTCGCCATCCAGGCGAGGACGTGACGCTTGATCGACAGTTCCGGGAGGGTCATCGCCGGCCTATTTCACGGGCGCGGCCGGCGTGTTACCACGGCTGAGTTTCGCGGGCTCCTTGACCGCCACCGTGGCGTTGTCGGTGAGGAATCCGGCGCCGTCGACGGCGATGGTTTCATCGCCGGAGAGCCCTTCGGTCACCTCGACCCGGCCGCCGCGCCGGGCGCCGGTGCGGACCGCCTTCTGGCGCGCCTTCTTCTGTTCACCCTCGGCCTCGATGACATAGACGACCTTGCCGGCCGGGCGCAGCACGACGCTTTGCTCGGGCACCGTCAGCGCCGTCGCCTTCGCGGCGACGACGACCGCCGCATCGACCGTGCCGCCGGCGCGCAGGGCGCCGTCGTTGTCGATGTCGGCCAGCGCGACGAGCGAGCGGCTGCCTTCGACGATCGCCGGCCGCAGCTCGCGGATGCGGCTTTCATAGACACGTCCCGGCGCCGCCGGCGAGGTCAGGCGCACGGCCATGCCGGTCTTCAGGCGCGCGGCGGCGCTCTCGGGGAAGGGCAGGTGGGCGGTGAGCTTCTTCGCCGCGACCGTCTGGAACAGCGGATCGCCGACCTTGACGTAGTCGCCGGCCGAGACGATCTGCGTGTCGATGACGGCATCCACGGGCGCGCGCACCTCGGTCTTGCCGAGGTTGCGGCGGCTTGCCTCGGCACGCGCTCGGGCGGCATCGAGCTGGGCGACGGTGGCCGCGTGCTGGGCCGCGATGTCGTCGCCGGCGTTCTTCGACAGGAAACCCTGCGCGACGAGCGCCCGCTGCCGTTCGAGCAGCCGGCCCTGCTGCTCGGCGAACGCTTCGAGCCGGCGAACCTCGGCTTCGTCGGCGCGATTCTGCAGGCGCACGTCGCCCGGGTCGATCACGGCGAGCAGATCGCCCTTGCGTACCGGCTGGCCGGCGCGCGCGGACACTTGGGTCACGCGGCCGGCGACCTCGGCGGCGATCTTCGGGTCGATCGGCGCCTCGAGCGTGCCGAGCGTTTCCTCGACCACCTCGAACTCGCCGCGGACGACCTGGGTGACGGTGATCAGCGTCGGCGGCGGCCCCGAGCGGGGCTTGTCCTCGGCCGGCTTGCCGCAGGCGGCAAGCAGGGCGACGGCGAGCGGCAGGGCGAGCCGCCGCCTCATGGCAGCCTGGATTCGCCGGCGAACAGCTCGGCGACCGTTTCGCGGCGGCGGACGAGATGGACGCGCCCGCCATCGACCATGACTTCGGCGGCCCGCGGCCGGGTGTTGTAGTTCGAGCTCATGGCCATGCCGTAGGCGCCGGCGGACAGGATCGCGAGCAGGTCGCCGGCGGCGAGGTCGAGCTCGCGGTGGTGGCCGAGGAAGTCGCCCGATTCGCAGATCGGCCCGACGACCTCGTAGGCGCGCCGGCCGGCCGGCGTGTCACCGTGGCTGACCAGCCCGAAGGGCGCAGGACGCCACGAAGTGGCGGTCCCGAGCGAAGCGAGGGATGGAGCAACGCTCCACAGTTTGACGGATACGATGTCGTGCCAGGCGTCGTAGAGCGCGGGCCGGGCGAGGTCGTTCATCGCCGCGTCGACGATGGCGAAGTTCTTCTCTCCGCCATGCTTGAGCCGCAGCACCCGGGTGAGCAGCACGCCGGCGTTGCCGACCAGCGAGCGGCCCGGCTCGAACAGCAGTTCTTCCGAACGGCCTTCGAGCACCTTCAGCATGGGCGCCAGGTACTCCGCGGCGGTCGGCGCCTGCTCCTCGCGGTAACGGATGCCCATGCCGCCGCCGAGATCGATGTGATGCAGGCGGATGCCTTCGGCCGCGAGCGCATCGACGAGGCCGAGCACCTTGGCCGCGGCCTCGGCGGCAGGCAGCGGGTCGAGGAGCTGCGAGCCGATGTGGCAGTCGATGCCGCGCACCTCGAGACCGGGGAGGCTGGCGGCGCGGCGGTAGAGGGCGGCCGCCTCGTCGAAGGCGACGCCGAACTTCGAGCTCTTGAGGCCGGTGGCGATGTAGGGATGGGTCTTCGGATCGACGTCGGGATTCACGCGCAGCGACACCGGCGCGCGGCGGCCCGTGGCGAGCGCGACCTCGTTCAGCGTCTCCAGCTCGGCCGCCGATTCGACGTTGAAGCAGAAGATGCCGGCCCCGAGCGCCTGGCGCATCTCTTCCGGCGACTTGCCGACACCGGAGAACACCACCTTCGCCGGATCGCCGCCGGCGGCGAGGACGCGCGCCAGCTCGCCGCCCGAGACGATGTCGAAGCCGGCGCCGAGCCGGGCGAAGACATCGAGGACGGCGAGGTTCGAGTTCGCCTTGACCGCGTAGCAGATGCGGGCGCGGCGGCCGGCGAGCGCGGCCTCGTAGGCGCGGTAGGCCGCGGTCAGCGCCGCGCGCGAGTAGACATAGCAGGGCGTGCCGAACCGTTCGGCGATCTCGGCAAGCGGCACGTCCTCGACGTAGAGGCTGTCGCCGCGGCGGGTGAAATGACTCATCGGGGGGCCTCGGCGGGCTTGGTATGATCGGCGGGCGCCGCCTTCTCCGCGGCCGGCTTCGGCGGCGGGAGCGTCAGCGGCCCCTTGGTGCCGCAGGCGGTAAGCAGGGCGAGGATGCCGGAAAACAGCAGCAGCAAACGCATGACGGGCGGTCCGGGGTCGGGCCGGCAATGTTAACACGGGGTGAGAAATGGACGAACGCGAATTCAATGCCTTGGCCGATGCCGCCCTGCGGCGCATCGAGGACGCCATCGAGTCCTGTGATGCGGACATCGACCTGGAAGTGAAGCCGGGCGGCGTCCTCGAAGTGGAGTTCGCCGACGGCAGCAAGATCATCATCAACCGCCACACGGCGGCCAGGGAGATATGGGTCGCGGCGCGTTCGGGCGGCTACCACTTCCGCCCGGAAGGAGACCGCTGGGTCGGCACGCGGGACGGCGAGGAACTCATGGCGGCCATTGCCCGCTGCCTGTCGGAGCAGGCGGGGATGCCCATCAGTCTGGACTAAGGCGTGTTCGCGCCGCCAAGGAAGGGGATCGGGTCGGGCTCCGCGGCCGGCGGTGGCGGCAGGTGTTCCTGGTAGATGAATTCCCGGGCACCGCCGCCCGGCCCGCCAGCGACGATAGGCGTGAGCCCCTCCGGCTGCGGCAGTAAGGTTTCCGGCACGCCCTTCAGCGCGAAATCCATGTAGGCGATCCACATCGGCAACGCCGCGAATCCGCCCGTTTCGCCGTTGCCCAGCCGCTTCGGCTGGTCGAACCCGATCCAGGCGACCGCGACCAGGGTCGGCTGGTAGCCGCAGAACCAGGCGTCGACATAGTCGTTCGTCGTGCCGGTCTTGCCGGCGAGATCGTTGCGCTTGAGCACGGCGCCGGCGCGGCTCGCCGTGCCGCGGCGGACGACCTCCTGCATCATGCTGTCCATGAGCCAGGCGTTGCGCGGATCGATGACCCGCAGCGTCTCGTCCCCGGCCATGACCGGCTGCGCGGCGGCGACGACCTTGCCGGACTGATCCCGGATCTCCTTGACGACGTAGGGCTCGATCTTGTAGCCGCCGTTGGCGAACACGGCATAGGCTGCGAGCTGCTGCCAGGGAGTGACGGAACCCGCGCCGAGCGCCAGGGTGAGATAGGGTGGGTGCTTGTCCTGGTCGAAGCCGAAGCGGGTGACGTAATCTTGCGCATAATGGGTGCCGATCGAGCGCAGCAGGCGGATCGAGACCATGTTCTTCGACTTGGCGAGCGCCGTGCGCAGCGTCATCGGTCCCTCGTATTTGCCGTCGTAGTTCTTCGGCTCCCAGGCCTGGGAACCGGTTTCCTCGGCGGAAATCGAGATCGGTTCGTCGGCGATGACCGACGCCGGCGAATACCCCTTTTCCAGGGCGGCGGAATAGATGAACGGCTTGAAGCTCGAACCGGGTTGCCGCCAGGCCTGGGTCACGTGGTTGAACTTGTTGCGGTTGAAGTCGAAGCCGCCGACCAGCGCCCGAACGGCGCCGTCGATCGGGCTGGCGGCGACGAAGGCCGCTTCGACCTCGGGCATCTGGACGATCTGCCAGCCTGTCTTTTCATCTCTAGACACGCGGATGATGGCGCCGCGCCGGATGCGCTTGTTGGCCGGGGCGTTGGCGTCGAGCATGCGGGCGGCGAATTTGAGTCCGTCGCCGGAAATCGTCACGAACCCGCCGCCGCGCAGGTAGGCCTTGACTTCCTTTGATTCCGCGCCGAGCACGAGGGCCGGCCGCAGGCCATTCGAGGCCTCGAAATCCTGGAGCGCCTCCTCGAAGTCCTCTTCTCGGCCGGAAGCGATCTTGTCCGGATCGACATAGGCTTCCGGGCCGCGGTAGCCGTGGCGCCGGTCATAGTCGAGCACGGCACGCCGCAGCGCCGCCCACGCGACTTCCTGGTCCGCCTTGCGGATCGTCGTGATCACCTGCAGGCCGGCCGTGTAAGCGTCGTCGCCGAAACGCTCGATGGCGATCTGGCGGGCCATTTCCGCCACGTGGTCGGCATGGACGGCGAAGTCGTTGAGGTCGCTCTTGATCTTCAGCACTTCCTCCTGGGCCGTTTCGAGCTCGTTCGGGGTGATGTAGCCGAGTTCGGCCATACGGCGCAGGACATAGCGCTGGCGGATTCGGGCGCGCTTGGGATTGGCGATCGGGTTGAACGACGAGGGCGCCTTGGGCAGCCCCGCAAGCATGGCCGCCTCGGCGATGGAGATGTCCTTGAGATCCTTGCCGAAATAGATCTGGGCCGCGGCGGCGAAGCCATAAGCCCGCTGGCCGAGATAGATCTGATTGACATAAAGCTCGAGGATCTCGTCTTTGCTCAGGTTGTTTTCGATCTTGAACGCCAGCAGGGCCTCGTAGGCTTTACGGGTCAGCGTTTTCTCCGAGGAAAGGAAGAAATTGCGGGCGACCTGCATGGTGATGGTCGAGGCGCCCTGGCGCTTGCCGCCGGAAACCAGGTTCGAATAGGCCGCGCGGAGAACCCCGAGGGTGTCGATGCCCGAATGCTGGTAGAAGCGCTCGTCCTCGGCCGCGAGGATCGCCTCCTTCAACGCCTTGGGCAGGTCGTGGATACGGATCAGGTGACGGCGCTCTTCGCCGAATTCGCCGATCAGGTGGCCATCGGCCGTATAGACCCGGAGCGGAATCTTCGGCCGATAGTCGGTCAGCGTCTCGAGCGATGGCAGCTGAGGATAGGCCAGGACGACGAAAATCCCGACCAGCGCGAGGATCGTGAGAGCCGCGCCGGCGATCAGGATGAGGGGCAACAGGAGCCAGCGCAGAACGCTGCGGTGCAATGAGGCCAAGGGGAGAAGTCGGGAAAGGCGGCCGCGAACGGCACTCATCCCAGATTGTCCATTAGCGATTCTGCAGCGCATGAATGACAGGCGGAGCCGAAGCGTTGGCCCAGAGTCCGGCGAACCAGGCGCGTTTTCGGCGGGGTACGGACAGCATCAGGCGGTTCTGGCTGGCGTCCTGGTGCCA
>CAZGYD010000167.1:0-12878 GCA_964530115.1 uncultured Rhodocyclaceae bacterium
GCACGCGCCTCGGCCGTGTCGTAGCGCAGCCTGAGCATGATCAGGGCATCGCCGAGGCCGGTGAAGCCGAGGCCGACGCGCCGCTTGGCCTGGGCCTCGGCCTGCTGCTGCGGCAGCGGCCAGTGGGTGACGTCGAGCACGTTGTCGAGCATGCGCACCGAGACGTCGATGACCCGGCCGAAGGAAGCGAAGTCGAACTCGGCACCGTTCTCGAACGGACGCTTGACGAAGCGCGTGAGATTGATCGAGCCGAGGCAGCAGCAACCGTAGGGCGGCAGCGGCTGTTCGGCGCAGGGGTTGGTCGCCTCGATGGTCTCGCAGTAGTTGAGGTTGTTGTCGCGGTTGATACGGTCGAGGAAGAGGATGCCCGGCTCGGCATGGTCGTAGGTCGAGCGCATGATCTGGTCCCAGAGCTCGCGCGCCCTGAGCTTGCGGTAGACCCAGAGGCCGTCCTCGCGCTGGTAGGCGCCCGCGGCCTTGATGTCGGCGGAGGGTTCGGCGCGGTGCACCAGCTCGACTTCACCGTCGCTCTCGACGGCGCGCATGAAGGCGTCGGTGACGCCGACCGAGATGTTGAAGTTGGTCAGGTCGCCGTGGTCCTTGGCGTGGATGAAGTCCTCGATGTCCGGGTGGTCGCAGCGGAGCACGCCCATCTGCGCGCCGCGCCGGGAACCGGCCGATTCCACGGTCTCGCAGGAGCGGTCGAAGACGCGCATGTAGGAGACGGGCCCCGAGGCGCGCGACTGGGTGCCCTTGACGTGGGCGCCGACCGGGCGGATGGTCGAGAAATCGTAGCCGACGCCGCCGCCGCGACGCATGGTCTCGGCTGCCTGCAGGAGCGCCGTGTAGATGCCGGGGCGGCCGTCGACCACCTCGGAGATCGAGTCGCCCACCGGCTGGACGAAGCAGTTGATCAACGTCGCGCAAAGGTCGGTGCCGGCCGCGGAGTTGATCCGGCCGGCCGGGACGAAACCGTTCTCTTGGGCGTCGAGGAAGCGCTGCTGCCATTGCGCGCGCCTGTCCTCGGCTTCGACGCTGGCCAGCGCGCGGGCGACGCGCTCGCGCACGTCATGGACGTTGCGTTCGTTGCCCTTGGCGTATTTCTCGAGCAGGACCTCGCCCGAGATTTCCTGGGGGAGCGGCAGGCCCATCTGCTGGATCGGTACGATGTCTTTGGTGATCGACGATTCTGTGGTCATCTCAAGGGTCCGTTGGATTCGGGTTGGCGGGGAGGTCCCGGGGGTCGGCAGCGGCATGTCCCGGGAATACGGATTGGCGCGTGCGGACGACGGGGCGGAAGAATATCCCGGTCGCCCGAACTTGGGAAGAACCGATTTTCTAACGTATGTAAAAACAATAGGTTAATGATTCAGCTAGTAGCCGGATTTTCGTCTCCTACTACATCTAGTGGGTCTAATATTCCCGAAAATCGAGATGTTTCAACGGCTTGGGGGAATGCCGCTTTCGTTCCGCTGAACCGAATGGCCCGGCAGTATCCCGCCCATGCCGTGACGGATCACGGCTGGGGGGCGGGCGTGCGGCAGCGGGACTTGCTCGGCGGTTCCTTTACAATCCCGGCACGTCGCCGGCATAGCTCAGCTGGTAGAGCAACCGCCTTGTAAGCGGTAGGTCGTCCGTTCGAGTCGGACTGCCGGCACCATCTCTTCAGCGGCGGACGATCAGTCTTCCCCGTCGCGGCGCGAGCGCACCCACTGTGTCTGACGCGCGAACAGGAAACGCAGATAGATCGGTATCTTGCGCAGGGCGTACCAAGGGGCGGCGAGCAGTGTCGTTCCGGGAAGCAGGTCGCGGCCGAACCGCAGCCAGGCCAGGACCACCGCGAGGCCGACCAGCATCAGCGCCACCCCGCTGATCGATGCGGACATGCTGCTGCCGCCGGTGACGCCCCATACGGCCGACACCGCGAACAAAGCCGCGAGATTGGTCATCAGCAGCGCCAAGGGCGGCACGGAGAGATCCAGCGCCATCGCCAGGCTGGCGCCGTCGAGGCGCTTGAGCGCCGTCATGAACAGGCGTGGCACGCCGTGCAACAAGGTGTCGATGTGGCCGTGCTCCCAGCGGGTACGCTGGGCCTCATGGGCGTCGTGCGTGGCGGCGAAGGTGCTTTCGACCACGGCTTTCGGAGCGAACAGCGGCGCGCGACCGGCCAGTGTCAGATCGACGCCCAGCTGCATGTCCTCGGTGATGTGGCCAGTCGCCAGCGGGGCTTTTTCGATGACCGGCCAGGGGAATGCCATGCCGGTGCCGAACAGCGGGCATGGCAGGCCAATGCGCGCGAGTCCGCGCGGGCGCGCGTCGGTCTTCACGACCCAGGCGAAGAGGGATATCAGCGTGCCCGGTCCCGCCGGCTCGTCGCGGGGAGATTCCGGCAGTCGCATTCGATAGAGCGCCTGGGCCGGGCGTCCGGTGGCGGCGCAGGTCCGCGCGAGACGGTCCAGGGCACCATCGGCGACCTCGCAGTCCGCATCGACGATGACGACCACTTCGGGCGCTCCCGTCGCCGCGAGGTAACGGACGCCGGCATCGAGCGCGAACCCCTTGCCGCGCTTGTCCGTGTCACGGCGCTCGAACACTTCGGCTCCGGCCGAGCGGGCGATTGCGGCCGTGTCGTCGCTGCAGTTGTCGGCGACCACGAGCAGCCTGTCCTCCGGGACGAGCTGCCGGCGTAGCCCGGCGATGGTCGCGCCGATGCCCGATGCTTCGTTGTGCGCCGGCACGAGGACCGCCAGTGGAGGGCGGCGGGCATCATCGGGATCTGCTCCTCGTGCAGCACCCGGCAGGCAGGCGAAAAGGATCTCGAGCGCGAACATGACCGAAGGCACGAACAGGAGCACGGCCACGATCAGCAGCAGGCCCTCGACGACGGCTTCCGCGGCGACGAACAGTGCGGGCACGAGCATCAGTGCGGCACCGGCGAGTATTGCGATGTTCCATGTGCTCATGGCGCTCCTGCTCCATCGGCAGTGACGAGGACGGTGTGCAGCAGGCTTGCGAGCTTGTCCGCTTCCACTCCGATGTCGTGGCGCTCGAGCACCCGTTCCCGACCCTGCTCGCCCATGGCCCGAATCCTTTCGATCGGCGTCTCCAGACACTGCCGGATCGCCTCGGCCAGCGCCGGAACCGATCCCGGCGGGAAGAGCCAGCCCTCCCGGCCGTCGCGGACCAGTTCGGGGATGCCGGTGATCCACGGTGCGATGACGGGGCGGCGCAGCGCGAGAGATTCCATCAAGACCACCGGCAGCCCCTCGACCAGACTGGACATGACCGAGGCGCGGGCCGCCAGCAGTTCCTGCCGCACACGCGCGCCGTCGACCCAGCCGGTGACCGTCACGCGGTCGCCGACCTGCTCGCGTTCGATTTCGGCCTCGACACGGGAACGCAGTTCGCCGTCGCCGGCGAGCACCAGCTGAACGTCGAGCCCTTCGCGCTTGAGCCGGCCGACGGCCTGGACGAGCAGCCACGGCGCCTTTTCCGCGCACAGGCGGCCGATGCTGACGAGGCGGGGAACATCCGGCGCAGGAGGCCAGTCGCCGTCATGGAAGGCTGCATCCAGCCCGCAATGGACGACGTGGAGCTTGCCATGGTCGGCGACGTCGGCCCAGCGCATCAGTTGCGCACGGCAATGGCTGCTGATGCCGGCCACGAAGGTGGCGCCATGGATCTTCTCGCGCAGCTTGAGCTGGCGGGGTTGATCCCATTCTTCCGAGCCGTGAATGGTCAGGCTGTAGGTCGGGCCGCCCAGGGCTTTCGCCAGCAGGACGACCTCTGCCGAGTTGGTGCCGAAGTGCGCGTGGATGTGGCGCACGCCGTCACGCTCCGCCCATTGTGTGAGCAACGCCGCCTCGCACAGCGTGACGAGGTGCAAGGCCAGTGGGCGGTTGCTGCCGCGCGACAGCCTCAGTGCCAGCCTCAAGGCAGACCAGGTCTGCCGCGGGCGCGATAGTGCCTGACGCAGAAAGGCAGCGATCAGGGGCGGGATGCCGCCATGCAGCAGAAAGGCGGTGCGCCCGCGCTCGAGTTCATCTTCCGGGTCGACCAGCGTCGCGTCCCAGCCGCGCAGCGCGTAGCGCCGCACCGGTATGCCGCGGCGTTCGAGCGCGAGGATCTCGCGGCGGATGAAGCTGTGGCTGACCTTCGGGTATTGATTGACGAAGTAGCCCAACCGCATGGACATCGCGGATGACGAATCGCCCGTGACGCCGTGGAGACCTCGCCTTGGGCGATCGCTGGTTCGGGTCGAAGTCACGTTACGGGAGGATTCGGTCGTGGGAAAAGATCCGAGGCGAGGGCGGCGGCAGATCCCGTCGAAGGCCTCTGCCGGCCATTGGCCCTGCCAACGCCCGAGGGACTGATTTCTCTTCGGCCGGCCGGCTGGTTCGGTTCCGGCTGTCGCATCGGTGGTCAGGTCATGCTCCGTTGGTTCGCCGACGCTGCCGCGTGCCGGTCGGTGATTTTGGTGGAAAAGCCCAAGGCGGAAATGTCCGCGTCGGGAAAGCATATATCAACGGAACGTTCCCCGCGTCAAGCTCTGAGTCAAGCTTGCCCTGAACGGTGTGGGGGGCGGCCGCTCCGTGGTGACCGGGCGGCCATCCCCGAAAGCGGGGACGGGCGCCCGCCGGCGGCCCGATTTCAGCGTTTTCTCAAGAAAACCCGATGGTTGCCGTCCACATCGAAAACCTTTTCACTTGGATGTGTCGGCGGCTGTCGATAGGGCCGCAGCAAAAGCGACAGTCGGGTCGGATACCTCCGCCCCGGCAGGATTGGGGACAGATGGATCCGTTGGTTCAGGCCTGGCTGGACAAGCAGTGTGCGAGCCTGCCGGGGGCAAGGCACGGCCTGGTGTTGCTCAGCCGTCGGGATGGCCTTTCTTTCCCGGTGGCGGTCTGGCCGGCCGACAGTCGCGCGCCGAACGAAGTTCATGGTGCGGCCCGCGACACGGTGCTCGGCAAGATTCCGATCCAGCGCGTGGCCACGGTCGAGACTTCGGGGGCGCGCATCGTTTCGAGCCCGATTCGTGTCGGCGACCGGCAGGCCGGCGCTTTGGCGATCGAAATCGATCCCGCCGAAACGGCTACCGCCGATGAGCTGATGGGGGCGGTCCGCCGCAGCCTCGCCCACCTGTTTCCGATTCTGGGATCTCTTCAGTCGGCGGACACGCACAGTGCCGACGCGCTCCGTCTCACCGCGACCATCCTTGGGCACCCGGACTTCACGCGCGCCTGCACCGCCTTCGTCAACGAACTGAACGCGATGTTTCGGTGCCATCGCGTTTCGCTGGGCATGTCCGGGCGGGGCATGATCCACATGACCGCGGTTTCGCATCATGACGACTCCGTTCGCGGCACCGAGGCTTTCGCCGAGGTCGAAGCTGCGATGGAGGAGGCGGTCGATCAGGGCGTGGCGATCTTCTATCCACCGCCAGCCGATGCCCGGCCCCGGATCACCATTGCCCACGCGGCGCTGGCCCGTGCCGGCGCGGGTGCGGTGCTGACGGTGCCGATGGCCGTCGAAGGCCGGCTGGTCGGCGCGGTGACGCTCGAAACCTCGCGCGACACGGCATTCACGGACGACGAAGAGGTCTTGATCGAGCAACTCGTCGGCCTCCTTGCGCCACTGCTCATCCTCAAGCAGGAGGCGGCCGAGACGGCCCGGCAACGCCTGCGGCGCCGGGCCGGACAGGTCTGGCAGCGGCTGCGCGCACCCGGCATCAACTCCGAAAAGCTCATCCTCGGGGGCGTGCTCGGCGTGATGCTCGTGCTTCTCCTCGTTCCGGCACCGTACCGGGTGACGGCGCCTGCGCGCGTCGAGGGTGAGATTCAGCGGGTACTCGCGGCGCCCACCGACGGCTTTCTGCAGCAGGTCCATGTCCGGCCGGGGGATGCAGTGCGGGAAGGCCAGGTGCTGGTCGAACTCGCCCAGCAGGATCTGCTGCTCGAGCGGCGAAAATGGCAGGGCGAGTATGCTCAGCACGAGAACGCCTACGGTGCGGCGATGGCCAGAAACGACCGGGTCCAGCTGGCGATCAGCATGGCACGCATGCAGGAGGCGCAGGCGCAGCTCGACCTCGTCGAGCAGCAGCTGCTGCGCGCCAGTCTGGTCGCGCCGTTCGACGGCATCGTCGCCGAGGGTGATCTCACCCAATCGCTCGGTGCGCCGGTCAAGAAGGGGGAGCGGCTGATCACCGTCGCGCCGCGGGACCGCTACCGGATCATCGTCGAGATCGACGAGCGCGATGTCGACCACGTCGTCGCCGGCGCCTCGGGCACGCTGGCGCCGACGGCCCGGCCGGACGAGCGCCAGCCCTTCCGGGTGAAACGCATCGCGCCGGTGGCGGCCGTGATCGGCGAGCGCAACGTCTTCGAGGCCGAAGGGGCGCTCGATGACGATGTGGCCGCCGGCATCGGAATGCTTCGGCCCGGCATGAAAGGGGCCGCCAAGATCGACGTCGGCTGGCGGTCGCTGGGCTGGATCCTGTTCCACCGCGTCGCCGACTGGCTGCGGCTGAGCGCCTGGCGGTGGGGCCTGTGAGATGTCGTCCTCGCTGCTCCATCCACACTGGTACCGGGTCGCCGATCTCCATCCAAGGCTGCGCAGCCATGTGACCACGCGCCGGCTCGTCGTACGCGGACAGGTCTGGTATGTGCTTACCGATCCCGCCGACGGCCGGCATTTCCGCCTCAATCCGGTGGCATACCGGTTCGTCGGCTTCTGCGACGGCCAGCGCAGCGTCCGGGAGATCTGGAATTTCATGTGCGATGCCCTCGGCGATGCCGCGCCGACCCAGGGCGAGGTGATCGGCATCCTCGCGCGTTTGTCCGAGGGCGGGCTGTTGCAGTCCGAGGCGCTGCCGGACGTCGACGTCATGTTCGAGAACCGCAGCGTGCGCAAGGAAAAGCAGCGCTGGTCGCAACTCAATCCGCTGTTCTTCCGCGTGCGGCTGGGCGATCCATCGCCGTGGCTGCAGATCTTCGATCCGTGGCTCAAACCCTTGTTCACGCCGGCCATGGCGGTCGCCTGGCTGGCGCTCGTGCTCATCGCGGGGCTGCTTGCGGCGATGCACTGGCCGGCGCTCTCGGCACACGCGGCCGAGCGCGTGGCGAGTCCGACATTCGCCCTGCTCGCCTGGCTGTGCTACCCGTTCATCAAGGCCCTGCACGAACTCGGCCATGCCCTGGCGATCCGTCGCTGGGGAGGACGGGTCGGCCAGGTCGGCATCACCCTGTTGTTCCTGATGCCCATTCCCTGGGTCGATGCTTCGGCGGCGAGCGTCTTCCGTTTCCGGCGGCGCCGGCTGATCGTCAGTGCCGTCGGCATCATGGTCGAACTCGCGCTCGCGGCGTTTGCCCTCCTTCTCTGGCTTGCCGTCGAGCCCGGGCTGCTTCGGGATGCCGCGCTCGCCGTGATGCTGATCGCCGGAGTATCGACGCTGTTTTTCAACGGCAATCCGCTGATGCGCTACGACGGCTATTTCATCCTCGCCGACGTCCTCGACCTGCCGAACCTCGCGCCACGCAGCGCCAGCTACTGGGCGCACCTGTTCCGGAAATGGCTGTACGGCGAGGACCGCGAGGCGCCGGCCCTGGCGCCCGGCGAACGCTCCTGGCTGCTCTTCTACGGCATAGCCTCGCTCGCCTACCGCGTGTTCATCGCCTTTGCCATCGTCCTGTGGCTTGCCGGGATTTCCGCGCTGCTCGCCGGCATCGCCGCGCTGATCCTGGCGTTCGGTTTCTTCCTGCTGCCTGGCGGGAGGTTCCTGCGCAACGTTACCGGCAATGTGCAGGGGGCGCGCCAGGGCCGCCGGGCGCGTCGTATCGCCTGGACGGCCGCGACCGCGGCACTGCTGGGGCTGTTCGTGCTGCCCTGGCCGGCTCAGGTGATCGCCGATGGTGTCGTCTGGCTGCCGGACAACGCCCGTGTTCGGCCGGAAACCGAGGGCTTCGTCGTCCGGCTGCTGGCCGAGGACGGCAGTCAGGTGAGCGTTGGGCAGCCACTGGTCGAACTGCAGGACGATGAACTCGCGGCCGAGCGCGATCGGCTCTTCGCCCAGCTGGCGAAGTTGCGCTCCGAGCAGTTCGGCTCGCTGGTGCGCGAGCCGGGCCGGGCCCGCAATCTGGCCGAGGCGCTCGAAAGCGTGCAGGCGGCACTCGCCCTCAATGAAACGCGGATGCAGGCCCTCGTCGTCCGTGCCGGCAGCTCGGGCCGCCTGGTCATCCCCCGGCCGGCGGATCTGCCCGGCAGCTTCGTGCCCCGGGGCCACGACATCGGATTCATTCTCGCCGACACGACGACGACGGTGCGTGCGGCCGTCGCCCAGCAGGACATCGGGCTGGTGCGCGAGCGCCTGCGCGGCGCCCGGGTTTGGCTCGAAGAAAGCGCGACGGCCCTCGATGCGCGTCCGCAGCGCGACCAGCCGGCGGCGACGGCGAAGCTGCCGAGCATTGCCCTCGGCGAACGCGGCGGCGGCCGCATTCCGGTGGCCGCCGGCGACGAGAAGGGCGAGACGGCGGCCGAGCCCCACTTCCTCGTCGATCTCGATCTCCCGGACCGGCGTCCGATCCGTGTCGGCGCCCGGGCCGAGGTGCGTTTCGATCTCGGCTACGAACCAGTGGCCCGGCAGGTGTGGCGCCGTGTGCGGCAAACCTTTCTCACTCAGCTGACGCAGGCGGGTTGAGCCGTGGCCGATGCGCGTTTCCTCGCCCTGCCCCTGACCGCTGCCCGGCCGTGGAAACTCAGCCGTGGTAACACGCCAGCCCGCCTAGTCGCACTCCCGATTCCCGGCCCCGTCTGGGGGAGCTATCCCCAACGCAGGCGCTCCCGGCAGGAAGAGGCGATCCGTCGCTGGACCTCGTGGTTCGCACCGCCCGATGTGCTGCTGGAATGGCGCTACCGACGATTCGCGCAACGTGTCGATGCCTTGCGCCAGACGATAAAAGGTACGACCGACGACGCGCTCGCCGTGCGCCTGCGCGATCACTCGGCGCTGCTTCGCCGTCGTGGGTTCGACGATGTGCTGCTCGCCGAAGCCGGCGCGATGGCGGCGGTCTTCGCCGAACGGCGGCTGGGGTTGTCGCCGTTCCCCACGCAAATCATGGCTGCACGGGCGATGCTCGACGGCCGGCTCGTCGAGATGGCGACCGGCGAGGGCAAGACGCTCGCCGTGGCAATGGCCGCCGGGCTCGCCGCGCTGGGCGGCGTTCCCGTGCATGTCGTCACCGCCAACGATTACCTCGTCGAGCGCGACAGTGAGTCGCTACGGCCGCTCTATGCGGCGCTCGGCCTCACCGTCGGCGGCGTGACGAGCCAACACCCGCCCGACGAGCGGCGGAGGATTTACGGCTGCGACGTCGTCTACGCCACGGCCAAGGAGATCGGTTTCGACTACCTGCGCGACCATCTCGCCGGCCGGCGCCGCGGCGACGAACTGCGTCGGCGGGCGGACCGTCTGGCCGGCCGCGCGGGCCCGCCGACGCTGTTGCGCGGGCTGTGCATGGCCATTGTCGACGAGGCCGACAGCGTGCTCATCGACGAGGCGCGCGTGCCGCTCATCCTCTCGCGCCCGCTCGACGCCGAGCGCCACCGGCAGGAGCGCGCCGACTACGGACAGGCGCTGGCGCTGGCGCGCCGGCTCGAAGCAGATAGGGATTTTCTCGCAGATGCGGAAGAACGGCGCTGCGAGCTCACCGATGTCGGCCAGACGAGGCTCGATGCGCTCGTCGCCGAACTGGCGGCGGGCGCCGACTGGCTGAACCGCCGCTACCGTGAAGAATGGGTGCGCCAGGCCCTGAACGCCCTCCATGTCTATCGTCGTGACCAGGACTACATCGTCCGCGACGGAAAGATCGAGATCGTCGATCCGACCACGGGCCGCGTCGCTACCGGCCGCTCGTGGTCGCGCGGTCTGCACCAGCTCATCGAACTCAAGGAAGGCTGCGAGGCGACGCCGGATCATGCGGTGGCCGCGCAGATCACCTTCCAGCGCCTGTTCCGCCGCTACCATCGGTTGTCGGGCGTGAGCGGTACCCTGCGCGAATCGGCCGGCGAATTCCGCCGCATCTACGGGCTTGGTGTCTTCCGGCTGCCGTTGCGCCTGCCGCTTCGCCGGACCGTGCTGCCGACCCGCGTGTTCCCGGATCGCGAGCGTCTCTGGTGCGCCGTGACGGAACGCATCGCGGAATTGCAGGCCGAAGGGCGGCCCGTGCTGGTCGGCACCGATTCGGTGGCCGATTCGGAGGCACTGGCGATGCGTCTTTCGCTGGCCGGCATTCCGTGCCGCGTGCTCAACGCACGCCAGGACAAGGAGGAGGCCGACATCGTCGCCCAGGCCGGGCAGCGCGGCAAGGTCACGGTGACGACCAACATGGCCGGCCGCGGCACCGACATTCCCATTGAGCCGGCGGTGGAAGCGCTGGGCGGCTTGCACGTCATCAGCTGCCAGCACAACGCGGCACGGCGCATCGACCGCCAGCTCATCGGCCGCTGTGCGCGCCAGGGCGCACCGGGCAGCGTCGAAACCATGTTGAGCCTGGAATCGGACCTCTACGCGAAGCATTGGCCGCGCGCGTGGCTACAGGCGCTGAAGCCGTCGCTCGAAACTCAGCCGTGGCGATACGCCGCGCTGCTGATGGCGAGGCTCGCGCAGCACTTCGAAGAGGGCAGGGGGGCGGCCGAGCGGCGCCGCCTGCTCGAGAACGACGAACGGCTCGAACGCCAGCTCGCGTTCGGCGGCCAGACGGAGTGATCATGAGCTTCCGCCCGCCGCACGGCCGTCCGCTGATCGAGGGACTCGAGCCCCGCATCCTCTGCTCGGGCGATCTCGCGCCCGACTCCGGGCCGCAGTCAGCCTCGGCTCTGCCGGGCGCTTCCCCTCCCTCCGGTGTGGCGGCACGCTCCACCCTCGCACCGGTCCGGCCGGGTGCATGGAGATTGCGCGGCGAGCGGCACGGTGATCGGAAGAGACGCGGCACGAACGATGGCAACAGCAGAAAGGCCGAATGCCATGAGAAGTGAGGACCGGCGGTGGCAAAGAGAAGGGTTCGACGGCCATGTACCCGGGTCGATCGAGGCCCTCCACGAGGCGACCGTGATGATGGTCGACGACGATCCCTTCACTCTCGACGTGATGCGCGAATTTCTCGGGGACGCCGGCTATCGCAACATCGTCACCGTCGCCGATCCACACGCGGCGCTCGTACGGATCCGCGAAGTGCACCCAGACGTGGTGATGCTCGACCTGATGATGCCCGGGATCAATGGTTTCGACATCCTGCGCGACATGCACGGCGACAAGGATCTACGCTACACGCCGGTCATCATGCTCACCGCGGCGAGCGATGCCGAGACGAAGCTGAAGGCGCTGGAGCTGGGCGCGGCGGAGTTCCTCGCCAAGCCGGTGGATCCCAGCGAACTCACGCTGCGGCTGCGCAACACGCTCGCCTTCAAGGCCTATCGAAACCGGCTCGAGTATTACGACGGCCTGACCGGGCTGTCGAACAGGCTGCACTTCATCAACCGGGTCGGGCAGGCGCTCGCCGTGCTCAAGGGAGGCCAAGGCCGGCTCGCCGTCCTGCATGTGGACATCGACCGCTTCAAGCAGATCAATGACACGCTCGGCTATGACATAGGCGACATCGTCATCAAGGCCGTCGCGAACCGCTTCGAAAACGTATTGAAGCGATTCGAGCACATGACGCGACTGGACTACCCTGAGCGTATCGTCGTCTCCCGTTACGGTGGGGATGAGTTCAACATCCTGCTGCCGTCCGTTGCTGAGGGCAGCATGCCAGACCAGCTCGCCTGGCGGCTGCTGGGCACACTGTCGGAATCGTTCCGGATCGGCGGCCACGAATTCTTCATCACGGCCAGCATCGGAATCGCCGTCGCGCCGGATAACGGCGACGACGTAATGACCCTGCTCAATCATGCCGAGGTGGCGATGCACGCAGCGAAGGCCGGCGGCCACAACACCTACAGGTACTACTCGCCGGAACTCAACGCCCTGGCGATGGAGAAACTGACGCTCGAGACCGACCTGCGGCTGGCCATAGAGCGCAGGCAGCTCGTACTCCACTACCAGCCCCAGGTCGACATCGCCACTGGGGCCGTCGTCGGCGTCGAGGCGTTGATGCGCTGGCAGCATCCGAAGTTCGGGCTGGTCATGCCAGGACGCTTCATTCCGCTCGCTGAAGAGGTCGGCCTGATCGGCGAGCTCGGCGAGTGGGCGCTATTCGAGGCCTGCCGCCAGGGCCGGCGATGGGCGGATGCCGGTTCGACGGGTCTCACGATTTCGGTCAACGTCGCGGCGTCGCAACTGCGGGATGCCGCTTTCGTCGGCATGGTTCGTCAGGCGCTGGCCGCAAGCGGGCTGCTACCGCGGCAGCTGATGCTCGAGATCACCGAATCGATGCTGCTCTCGAACGCCGAGCGTACGTTGCGGGTGCTGCGAGAGATCAAGGCCATCGGCGTGCGCCTTTCGCTCGACGATTTCGGTACCGGTTACTCTTCATTCAGCTATCTGAAGAATCTGCCCATCGACGAAATCAAGATCGACCGCTCCTTCGTCGTGGACATGGTCACCAGCCCACAGTCGGCGGCCATCGTCGAGGCGATCATCACGCTCGCGGGCGGCCTCGGTCTCGCTACCCTCGTCGAGGGCGTCGAAACCGCTGAGCAGCTCGAAAAGCTGGCAAAGCGCCATTGCCGGACGTGCCAGGGGTTTTATCCCAGATTGTCCATTAGCGATTCTGCAGCGCATGAATGACAGGCGGAGCCGAAGCGTTGGCCCAGAGTCCGGCGAACCAGGCGCGTTTTCGGCGGGGTACGGACAGCATCAGGCGGTTCTGGCTGGCGTCCTGGTGCCA
>CAZGYD010000168.1:0-3055 GCA_964530115.1 uncultured Rhodocyclaceae bacterium
CAGTTTATTGCATCTTCTTAAAAATCTGGGTAATCGCGCTGGTATCAAAAAAGTACATCCCCATCGCTTCCGGCACACATTCGCAATTGAATATCTCCGAAACGGCGGGGATGTATTTACCCTGCAACGAATTTTAGGTCATTCCACTCTGACAATGGTACAACATTACTTGTCATTGGCGCAAACTGATGACCAATCTGCTCATCGTAAAGCAAGCCCGGCAGACAAATGGGTCTAAATAGCATGGGTCTCTGTGTCAATGACCTTGAATTGCGCTGATGAAAACGGTTTGACCGATGGCGCTCCATCAATCAAAAATTTAAAATCATACGACCCTACGCCAGTATCAATAAAACTTGTCAAAACATCATCTAAATTAATTGTTAATGTATCATTGTCGGTCACAATTGCGCAATGAGTACGCAAATTAGTCGCCGCCTGTCCATTGACAATTTTTGCCCCCTCATACTCAGTATTGGGAGGGTTGGATACCACCAACTGTAATATAGCATAATTATCAGGTTCAGCCGGGTGTCGTTTGGCAGTCATAATTAATCTTTTCCAATTTGCTGGGTAATTAATATTGTCAATTGTCTTGCTATACCCAATATGCCTTATAACGGTAATGTCAATCCCCGCCATGGCATCAATCGTATCATTAATTGAACTGGTCAATGTGCGGGTTGGGTGCGCCCAAACATCCGCTGCCAGTGCGCCCAAACCAGTCAGCGTGCGAGTTGCATACGTCCAAACATCAGAGACGAGTGTTCCAAACCCGGTCAATGTCCGCGCACTTGCGGCCCAAACCGCCGAAGCGATGTCGCCAAAGGTAGGCGGCGGGGTGTACGATGATGATGCCAACCTGGTCGATACTGCCACGTCCGCGTTATACGTCGCAGGCGGAGTGTACGAGTACAAATCTTTGGCATCTACTGTAGAATCGGTCGTCCTGAATCTTGCAATCAAGCGCAGGTTGTCCGCCCCAATATAGGCGTAAATTGCAACCCCAGGCATATTGGACAGCATCGTCACCGCTTGCGCGTTTACCAGGACATTATTGGCATCATCGATAACAGTAACAGTAGGAGCCGGAGAAGGAGAATACCCTTCCCCAGATTTGGTAAATGCCGCCTGAAAATGATAAACCGTTGTCATTCCGCCGCGCCATGGCGCGGCGGGTAGCGCGGGCCAGGGGGGTGAGAGAGTTGAGTTCGTTCATCGTTCCATTGTATACCCCATAACATCAATAATTGCAGACCCACCACTAACAACGTAATAATACAGATTGCCATTTTCAATCGGGACATTAGATATTTTAAAACTGCTATTTGCTAACAGTGTGTAATAAATGCCACCAACAGAATTGCATAAATAAATTGCGGCAGGACCTGTATTTATGCAAAAAATATCTACCAGCGTCGCTGTTCCCGGCACGGCATTGGCTAGACTCACCGCTGTTAGAGATAATGCCGTGCCGCCATTCAAAATCCGAAAGTTAGAACCAGCAGCACGATAAGCCATGTAATTATTTGTGTATGAAAAACTATGGATTAGCGCCGATGAGTTTGTCAAAAAACTCCCAATATAACGCCTGCTGGTATCACCTGTTTTAGTTCGTGCAGTTCCAAAATAAGGTGTTGCTGGCGAAGCAGTAACATATTCTGCCAGAACACTACTACCAGACAAATAAAGATAAACGTGATACCAGGTACTTGCCAATAATGACATAGACGAAAATGTAATTGGACTTGTTACGCGCAATACGCGGTTATTGGGCAGAATGGCAAGACCAGTTTCAATTCTGATACTGTTCGTTGCTAATCTGGTTAAACTCAATCCATTGATGTAATTTGGCCCTAATACGGCCCCTAGATAGGCTTTTTGGTCAACCGCTGTACCAGTGGCATTGTTGACAACATACACCAGCGCATCATTTGATGGTGCTGTAACTTCGGTTAATTCGGTTACTCGTTTATTTGGCATTTTTCACTCTCCATCTATCAAGCCATTTGCTTCCAAAGCGGTTAACAAAATATCAGACAACGCGCTGAGTTCATTTTTTTTGTTTTTATTCTTTTTTAATTCATCTACCAGCATTGCCTGATTTTTAATTTTTTCTTTTGCCCGTCTTAATCGCAACTCTTTGTCACACGTTTCGGCCAAATATTTCAGGTCGGGCCGGGCTTCAAAAATTTCTGGTCGCTCCCGGCCCAGCAAACACCGATAAACGTTGTCTTCATACTGAGTAAGCGGGCGGGTAAATACAATAGCATCGCTTTTTTCATCTATCGGCAAACCCAACAAAATCAAGTCGTCTTTAAGCATGAGTAAAATCCTGCTTGAATGTCCACATAACATTAACTTGTCTACCCTTCAGTTCCAGCCGTCGTGATTGAATGTAGTAATAACCATCAATCACATTGGTATATTGAACTTGCAAAAGGCTCCCAATATCCAGATGCAACGCCCGCAGCATCATATCTTCTGAAGCATTGGCTAAAAATTCCATTGCTTTCAAATCAGCCCGTTTCGTTTTGCGGGCATTGATAATATCGGTCATTTTTCCAAGACCAGAATCAAGTGCATGTTGATATTTTTGATTGATACTTAATTCTTGATAGCCATCTGTGGCAATTAACGCAATATCTTGGGCGATTCCTTCAATTTGCGCATCAAAATAAATTCCATAACCGCGTTGTTGGCAGTACACATAACCGTTTTGTGTACTGTTGTTTGTGATTGTCATAGTAACATCACGCGGCCCATAAATCGACGTAATCGCAATCTGATTCGTGATTTCTGTACCACTGCGATTTTGGGCAGTATTTCCCCAATAATCTTCATCGAGATAGATACTTTTTGGGATTTTTGGCGGATTGAAATCAGCAGTGTGCAAACACTGATTTTTATGAAGAAAAAAATCAGCAATTGCGGTAAATGCCCAGTTACTATTTTGGGTTTGTCCAATTGAGACCAGATTAGCACTATTCCCTATTGACAAAGATGAATACCACTTGTCAGTTAATTTGCCATCTGCAAACGCATAAAACCAACC
>CAZGYD010000169.1:0-32313 GCA_964530115.1 uncultured Rhodocyclaceae bacterium
GATCATGGGCCACCGTGCCGGCTGGCTCGCGCTCGGCGCGGGCATGGCCGGCGGCGCCGACGTGATCCTGATCCCCGAGATCCCTTACGACGTCGAGGTGGTGGCCGAGGCGATCCGCGAGCGAAGCCGCAAGGGCAAGAACTTCAGCATCGTCGCCGTCGCCGAAGGAGCGCTCTCCATCGAGGAGGCCGCCGCGCAGGCGACCGGCAGCGGGCAAAAGGACAAGAAGAAGGCGGTGGCAGACAATGGCGGCGAAACCGAGTACGCGGTGCGCACGGTGCGGCTCGCCAAGAAGCTCGAACGGCTGACGGGGCTCGAGGCGCGCATCACCATCCTCGGCCACCTCCAGCGCGGCGGCATCCCCTCGGCGGCCGACCGGATGCTGGCGACCCGCTTGGGGACGGCGGCGGCCGAACTGATCGCCAAGGGCCGCTACGGTGTCATGGTCGCCGCGCACGGCGACGGCACAAAGCCCGTGCCGATCGAGGACGTGGCCGGCAAGATCAAGACCGTGCCGGTCGATCACCCGTGGGTGAAGAGCGCGCGCGACGTCGGCACCTGCATGGGCGACCGCTGAAAGTGTCGGGCTTCACGTCATCTGGGGGGCTTGCGCCCGTCTCTGGGGCTTCGCCGCTTCCGTAGGGCGTCGCCTCATCCTTCGCTGAGCCGGGGACTACCGCTTTCGCGGCGTCCAGCGCCCGCCGGGCGGGTCAGCCGTCGTCAGACGCCGGCGGTGCGTCCGGGCCGGCGGCGTGGCGGGCGACGAGGCGCTCGGCGAACTCGCGCAGGAAGTGCATGGGCCTCGCGCTGTGGAAGCGGTCGATCTCCCTGCCGTGGCTGTAGGCGATCACGGTCGGGAAGCCGCGCACCTTGTGCCGGCCAGCGATGCGCATGTTCTCGTCGGCATCGACGCGTGCGAGTTCGATGCGGCCGCCGTATTCCTCGACGAGCTTTTCCAGCAGCGGCGCGAGCACGAGGCAGGGGCTGCACCAGTCGGCACCGATGTCAACGAGCACCGGCACCCGGTGCGAGCGCTCGACGACGCGGACCTCGAAATCGCTTTCACTAACGTCGTAGGAGAGCGCGGGTCGGTCGGGGTGGCCGGGGTGGTGGAGATGCATGGTCAGGCGATCGCGTGCAGGAACTCGCGGCGGAACTGCTCGGACGTCTCGAACTCGCCGCTGAAGGCTTGGGTGACGACGCGCTCGTCGCCGCGGCGGTCTTCGCCGAGCAGCAGGCAGAGTTGCTCGGCCTCGATCACACAGGCGGCGCCTCGCGCCTTTCCGCAGGTCATCAGCGCCTCGGCGATGTCGCGCGTCATCCATTCCTGGTAGGTGAAGCGGTGGCCGATGGCATCGACGAGCCGGGCGATGCGGCCGAAGCCGTGCAGCCGCCCGCCCGGCAGGTAGGCGACGTGGGCGACGCCGCGGAAGGGCACCAGATGGTGTGGGCAGACGCCGTGGATGGCGATGCCGCGGATCACCACCATGTCGGTGCGCGGATCGTCGAAACCCTCGCCGAGCGCTTGCGCCGGGTCGATGTCGTAGCCGCCGAGCAGGCGCCGCTGCCAGAGCTCGCGCACGCGCTCGGCCGTGCGGCCCATGTGCCTGGCGTCGGCGGCAATGCCGCAGGCGGCGAGGAGATCGGCGACCGCCTTTTCGAAGGCGGCGGCGTCGAACGGGCGCTCACGGGCGATGCCGTAGCCGGCGGCTGGGCGCGGGGCGGGTGTGTGATCGGACATGGCCGTGAATCATAACCCGGCGTGCGCGGCCGTCGGCGGCCGGGAGGTGCGATGGGCAAAGCCGCCGGGATAGAATGGTTTTCCGAACTCCGGAACCGGGTGGCCCTACAGGATGCGCATCGCCGTCTTCAATCAGAAGGGCGGGGTGGGTAAGACCGTCACCTCGCTCAACATGGCCGCCGTGATCGCACGCGAGGGCGCGCCCGTCTGGCTCGTGGACCTCGACCCGCAGGCGCATCTGACCACGATCCGCGGCGAGCTGCCCGCCCGTTCGTCCGACAGCGTGTTCACGATCTACCAGGACAACCGGGCGCTCGCCGACGTCGCGGTCGATTGGCCCGGTGTCGGCCGGCTGGTGCCGGCGCACCGCGAGCTGATCAAGGTCGATACCCTGTTCGGCAAAGGGCCGGCGGCGCTCAACCGTCTCAATCAGGCCTTGCAGACGCTGCCCGGCGTCGAGCAGGCGACGGTGATCATCGACTGCTCGCCTTTCGTCGGCGTGCTTTCGCTCAACGCCGTGTATGCCGCCGACTGTCTGCTCATTCCGGTCTCTTCGGACTATCTGAGCCTGCAGGGGGCCTTGCAGATGGATCACACGCTCAAGGTCCTCGAACCGGTGCTCAAGCGCCGGATCGAACGGCGCTACCTGCTGACGCGCTTCGACCGCCGGCGCAAGTTGAGCTTCGACATCCTGGAAAAGATGCGCGAGCGCTTCGGCCGGGAAGTCTGCGAGACGACGATTTCGGAGAACGTCGCCGTCGGCGAGGCGCCCGCCTACAACCGCGACGTGATCACTCATGCGCCCGACAGCCGCGGCGCGCGCGACTACCGGGCCCTCGTTGAGGAATTGATGGCCAGCGGCCTGCTATGAGTCGGGCCGGGAACGCGCGATCAGCGTCGCGATGTCCTCGAAGCTCGCGCCCGTGACTCTGCCGCCACCGGCCAGATGGGCCGTGCATTCGATGACCTCGCAGTCGCGGTACATCTGCCGAAGCTTCCGCTCCGCGTCGGCGGCGTCCCGGCCGTGGATCGTCAGGTTGTCGACGAGCAGGCCCTGCCGCGTGCGGATGCGGAAGACATATTTGGCGAAGGCGGGCGGCTGCACGAAAATATCGACGAATCAACGATTTTTAGAACAGTATAGAACCGCTTTCTCAGGTGGGCAAGCCGGGGTGGCAGCCCGCAGCGAAACTCAGTCACCGTAACACGCCGGCGGGCTCACGGGGAGCCGGCCGGGCCGGCTTCAGTCGAGCACGAGCACGCCGCGCTTGAGGCCGGGGTCCTCGGGGTGGGGGGAGAGCACGAAGCCGAGGCTGGTGGCGAAGGCGATCATCCGCGTGTTCTCGGCGAGGAAGTCGCCGTTCATGTACTTGAGGCCGGCGGCGCGCGCCGCGTCGATGAGCACGCCCATCAGCCTGCGGGCCACGCCCCGGCCCTGCCAGGCGTCGGCGACGACGATCGCGAACTCGCAGGATTCGCCGTCCGGGTTCGTCGCGTAGCGGGCGACGCCGATCTCGGTTTCCTTGCCGCCCTCTTCGACGAGGGCGATGAAGGCCATTTCGCGGTCGTAGTCGATCTGGGTGAGGCGGACGAGCTGCGCGTGCGAGAGCTCGCGGAGGGTGTTCATGAAGCGGAAATACTTCGTCTCGGGCGATAGGTTGCGGACGAACTCCTGTTCGAGATCGGCGTCTTCGGGCTTGATCGGCCGGATGGTGATCACCTGGCCTTCCCGGCTCCGCCACTTCGTCGTCAGGTGCGAAGGATACGGATGGATCGCCATGTGGTCGTAGCGGCCGGCCGTGAGCGGAATGTTCTCGATGGCGATGCTGGCATCGACGGCGACGGCGCCGTTCTCGTCGACGATCAGCGGATTGATGTCGAGACGCGAAATCCACGGCAGCTCGCAGACCATCTCGGAAACGCGCAGCAGCACGGACTCGATGGCCTCCATGCTCACCGGCGGCATGTTGCGGAAGGCGCCCAGCCGCGCCGAGACCTGGGTCGAGGCGAGCATGTCGGCGACGAGGAAACGGTTGAGCGGTGGCAGCGCCACGGCGCGCTCCTTCCCGGCCGGCTCGATGCCGGCGCCGCCCGGGCCGAACAGGATCGTCGGGCCGAAGATCTGATCGCGCTCCATGCCGACCATCAACTCGCGGCCGTTGGCCTTCTGGATCATCGGCTCGATGGCGACGCCGTGGATGATCGCGTCCGGACGGTTCTTGCGCACCTCCTCGACCATTTCCTTGTAGGCGTCGCGCACGGCGGCGAGCGAGTTCAGATTGAGCCGCACGCCGCCGGAGTCCGACTTGTGGACGATCTGCGGCGAATCGATCTTCATGACCACGGGCAGGCCGATCTCCTCGGCGAGCACCATCGCCTCCGACGGCGAGCGGGCGACGACGGTCTGGGCGATCGGAATGCGGAAGGCGGCCAGGAGCGCTTTCGATTCCATCTCGTTGAGGACCCTGCGGCCTTCGGCAAGCGCGGTTTCGATGACGAGCTTCGCCGATTCGAGGCGGGGCGCTACGTGATCGGCGATCGACGGCGGCGTCTGCATCAGCAGCCGCTGGTTGCGGAAATAGTTGGAGATGTGCGAGAAGAGTTCGACGGCCGGTTCCGGGGTGCGGAAGGTCGGCACGCCGGCGCCCTTGAAGAGCATCCGCGCCTCGCGCATCTGCTCCTCGCCCATCCAGCAGGTGACCACCGGTTTGTCGGTGTCGCGGGCGATGTCGATCACCGTGCGCGCGGCCTGGGTCGGGTCGGTCATCGCCTGGGGCGTGGCGATGACCAGCACGCCGTCGACGCCCTCGTCCTCCAGGCAGGCGCGCAGCGCTGCAGCATAGCGTGCCGGATCGGCATCGCCGAGGAGATCGACGGGATTGTCTTTGGGCCAGTTCGGCGGCAGCACGGCATCGAGCCGGGCGATCGTGGTCTCCGAGAGGGCCGCGAGCGGAATGCCGATCTCGCAGCAGCGGTCGGCCGCCATCACGCCGGGACCGCCGCCGTTGGTGACGATGGCGAGACGGTCGCCGCGCGGCCGGAAGTGCGAAAAGAGCGCCGAGGCTGCCGCGTACATCTGGCCCACCGTGCCGAGCCGCACCACGCCTGCGCGCCGCAGGGCAGCGTCGAAGACGTCGTCGGCGCCGACCGCCGCCCCGGAGTGAGAGCGGGCCGCACGCTCGCCGCAGGGGTGCTTGCCGACCTTGATCAAGAGCACCGGCTTGCAGCGGGCGGCGGCACGCAGCGCGCTCATGAAGCGGCGGGCGTTCTTGATGCCCTCGATGTAGAGGAAGATGTTCTGCGTCTTCGGGTCGGCGACCATGAAGTCGAGGATCTCACCGAAATCGACGTCGGCCTCGGCGCCCAGCGACACCACGGTCGAGAAGCCGACGTTGTTGGGCAGCGCCCAGTCGAGAATGGCGGTGCATAGTGCGCCCGACTGCGAGATCAGCCCGATCGTCCCGGGCGCGGCATTGGTGTGGGCGAAAGACAAATTGAGTCCAGCCGAGGGGCGCAGGATGCCCAGACAGTTGGGCCCGAGCAGGCGCATCCGGTGCCGGCGCGCGGCCTCGACGGCGGCGCGCTCGAGCGCCGCGCCGCGCGCGCCGGTTTCCGAAAAGCCCCCGGCGATGACGATGGCCGTGCGCGTCCCGGCCCGGCCGCAGGCCTCGACGATGCCGGGCACCGTCTCGGCCCGGGTGCAGATCACCGCGAGATCGAGCCGCTGCGGAATGCTCTCGACCGAGTCGAAGCACTTGACCCCGAAGACCTTGTCGTGCTTCGGATTGACAAAGAAGACTTTGCCCGAGAAGCTCGAATCGAGAACGTTGCGGGCGAGGGTCTCGCCGATCGAACCGGGCCGCTCCGAGGCGCCGATGATGGCGATCGATCGGGGTTCCAGCAAGGGAGTCAGATAATGCTTCTCGTTGTTCATGATGCCCCCCGCATCGCAGGCTTCGTCGCGGTGTTGCGATGCAACAAATCATAGCACCGCGGTCGGACCGATGGCTTGTTTTCGGCAGGAAATCGGGGAAAATCAAGCCGATGTGCGAAAACCGCCACATGACCGCACCCTCGCCCTGGGTCGTCCGCTTCGCGCCGCTGATCCCGGCAGGCGGCGAAGTCCTCGACCTCGCCTGCGGCGGCGGCCGCCATGCGCGCCATCTGGCAGCACTCGGCTATCGCGTCGAGGCCGTCGATCGTGACGAAACTCAGCTGTCGCAACTCGCCGGCGTGGCCGGGGTGACGACGCGCCAGGCGGATCTCGAAGGCGGCCCCTGGCCGTACTATGGGCGTCAGTTCGAAGGCATCGTCGTCACCCACTACCTCTGGCGGCCGCTGCTGCCGCAACTCTTCGCTTGCCTCGCCGAGGGCGGCACGCTGATCTACGAAACCTTCATGGCCGGCAATGAACGCTTCGGCCGGCCCGCGAATCCCGAGTTCCTGCTCCGCCCCGGCGAACTCATCGATCTCGTGCACAAGCGCTTCACGATCGTCGCCTTCGAGCAGGGCGAGGTCGAGCGGCCGTGGCCGGCCGTCGTGCAGCGCATCTGCGCCTGCCGCCGGCGCGAAGTGCGTCTGCCGGACTGACGGGCTTCAGAGGATCAGGATCGCGCGGAAGTCGTTCACGTTGGTGAGCGTCGGCCCGGTGACCACCGCGTCGCCGAGCGCGCCGAAAAAGCCGTGGCCATCGTTGGCCTCGAGCATGGCGCGAGGCAAGAGGCCCAGCCGGACGGCGCGCTCGAGGCTGTCGGGGCCGACATGGGCGCCGGCGACCGCCTCGCAGCCGTCGATGCCGTCGGTATCGCAGGCGAGCGCGTGGATACGTGGATGTCCGGCCGTCGCCAGGGCGAAGGCGAGCAGGAATTCGACGTTGCGGCCGCCGCGGCCCGTCCCGCGCACGGTCACGGTCGTCTCGCCGCCCGAGAGCAGCACGCAGGGCGGCTGAAACGGCTCGCCGCGCGCGGCGACGGACAGCGCGATGCCGGCCATCACCTTCGCTGCCTCGCGCGCCTCGCCCTCGATCGCGTCACCGAGGATATGGGCGGCCAAGCCGCGGGCGCGCGCCTCGGCCGCTGCGGCTTCGAGGGCCTGCCATGGTGTCGCGACGAGGCGGAACTCGCCGTGAGACAGGCGTCGATCGTCCGGTTTCAAGGTTTCGCCGGCGCCGCGCTCGAGCAGCTCGCGCACGCCGGGCGGCGGCAGGATGCCATGACGCGCAAGCACCGCCAGCGCGTCGGCGCAGGTCGTCGGATCGGCGACGGTCGGACCGGAGGCGATGTCGAAGGGCACGTCGCCCGGTACATCGGAGATCGCCAGGGTCACGAGCCGCGCCGGCTGGCAGGCCGCCGCCAGCCGGCCGCCCTTGATCGCCGAGAGGTGCCGGCGCACGCAGTTGATTTCCCCGATGGTCGCGCCGGAGGCGAGCAGCACGCGGGTCAGCGCGCGCTTTTCCGCGGTCGTGACCGGCGCGAGCGGCTCGGAAAGCAGCGCCGAGCCGCCGCCCGAGAGCAGGCAGAGCACGAGATCGCCGGGGCCGAGGCCGGTCACCGCGGCGCGGATCCGCCGCGCGGCAGCGAGGCCGGCGTCGTCGGGCACCGGGTGGGCGGCCTCGATGACTTCGATGTGCCGCGTGGGCACGCCGTGGCCGTAGCGCGTGACGACGATGCCGCCGAGCGGACCCGGCCAGTGGTCCTCGACGGCGCGGGCCATCGCCGCCGCGGCCTTGCCGGCGCCGACGACCACCGTGCGGCCCCTGGGCGGATCGGGCAAATGCGGCGGCACGCAGCGTGCGGGGTCGGCCGCGGCGAGCGCGGCGCGGAAGAGCGAAATCAGCAGTTCGCGCACGAGGCGAGGATCCTGCGTGCGAGGTCGTCGATCCCCGCCGGGGACAGATCGTCGGTCACGAAGGCCGGGGCACGCTCGTAGGCCGCATAGTTCTTCGTCTGCGAGCGCTGGTAGAGGGGGTCGTAATGCCGTTCGAGCAGTTCCGCGACCAGCGCGCGGAAATCACGCGCTCTAGCGAGGGCGCGCCAGCGGGCGAGCGTCTCGGCGCTTTGCAGGCCGCGCAGGTGCGCGAGTTTTTCCGCGAGCAGGCGCGGATCGTCGAGGAACCACGCATAGTCGCGAAGCAGGAATTCGACGCGCGCGGTAAGCGTCGCCTCGATGCGCAGGCAGGGCGCCGCGCGGATCGCGGCGACGAGGGCGTCGGGCAGGTGCAGCGTGCCGATGCGCCGGCTCTCGGCCTCGACGAAGACGGGGCGGGCCGGGTCGAAGCCCGAGAGCGCCGCGTAGAGCCGCGTCTCGAACGCCTTCTGCGAGGGCTGCGGCGCATCGGGCAGACTGCCGAGCACCGAGCCGCGGTGGGCGGCGAGCGCTTCGAGGTCGAGGACCTGGGCACCACGGGCGGCGAGCGCTTCGAGCACGCGGCTCTTGCCGCTGCCCGTGGCGCCCGAGACGACGCGGAAGGCGAGGCTGCCAGGCCGTTCGGCGAGGACGGCGAGGACATGGCGGCGCCATTCCTTGTAGCCGCCTTCGAGCCGGTGGGCGTCCCAGCCGATCTCGCGCAGGATGTGCTGGAAGGCGCCGCTGCGCTGGCCGCCGCGCCAGCAATAGACGAGCGGCCGCCAGCCCTTCGGCTTGTCGAGGAAGCGCTCCTCGAGATGGCGGGCGATGTTCCTTGCCACCAGCGCGGCGCCGACCTTCTTCGCCTCGAAGGGCGAGACCTGCTTGTAGAGCGTGCCGACACGCGCACGCTCCTCGTCGGAGAGCACCGGGCAATTGACTGCGCCGGGGATGTGATCTTCGGCGTACTCGGACGGCGAGCGCGCATCGATGATGGCGTCGAAGCCTGAAAGCTGTGTTACCTTTGCCACGCCCTTCGGCACCCGTTCCGACACCCGCATCTCCATGGAAGACATCAAACTGACCCGCTTCAGCCACGGCGGCGGCTGCGGCTGCAAGATCGCCCCGGCCGTGCTCTCGCGCATTATCGCCGAATCGCCGCTTTCGACCCTGCCGCCCGATCTCCTCGTCGGCGTCGAGACCGGTGACGATGCCGCCGTCTGGCGGCTCAACGACGGCCAGGCGGTCGTGGCCACGACCGACTTCTTCATGCCCATCGTCGACGATCCGCGCGACTTCGGCCGCATCGCCGCCGCAAATGCCCTCTCCGATGTTTACGCGATGGGCGGCCGGCCGCTCTTCGCGCTCGCCGTCGTCGGCATGCCGGTCGCCAAGCTTCCCGAAGAGGTGATCCGGACGATCCTCGCCGGCGGCGCCTCGATCTGCGCCGAGGCCGGCATCCCGGTTGCCGGCGGTCACTCGATCGACGCCGAAGAGCCGATCTACGGCCTCGTCGCGATCGGCGTCGTCCATCCCGAACAGGTCAAGACCAACCGCGGCGCGCACGCCGGCGACGTCCTCGTGCTCGGCAAGCCGCTTGGCATCGGCATCCTTTCTGCGGCGCTGAAAAAGGACGCGCTCTCGGCCGAAGGCTATGCCGAGATGGTCCGCTGGACCACGAAGCTCAACGTCACGGGCACGCGGCTCGCGCAGATGCCCGAGGTCCATGCGGTCACCGACGTCACCGGCTTCGGCCTCGCCGGCCACCTGCTCGAGATCTGCCGCGGCTCGCGGCTCGACTGCACGGTAGGATTCGCGGAATTGCCGCTCATCGACGAGGCCGTCGCCCACGTCAAGGCCGGGATCTCGACGGGTGCCTCCTCGCGCAACTGGGCGAGCTACGGCGACGAAGTCATCCTGCCGCCCGGCATGCCCGAATGGCAGCAGAAGATGATCACCGATCCGCAGACCAGCGGCGGGCTGCTCGTCGCCTGCGCGCCGGGGCGCGTCGCCGACGTGCTCGCGGCCTTCCATGCCGATGGTTTCACGGAAGCCGCCGTGATCGGCCGTTTCACGCCCCCCGCTGGCGTTGTATCACGGCTGAGTTTCACCTGAGCGCCTGTGAAAAATTCTGCTGCGCTTGCCAACACTTATGTTGCTCGCTCGCTCAAGGCTGCGCCTATCTGCATGATATGTCTTGCCTTTCGCTCGCTCGCGTCGCGTCTTGGCCGCGCTCGCGACGAATTTTTTCGCAGGCTTTGAGCAGCGGTTTCAGCGCCGGCCAGACGTGATCGAGCAGCAGGGGCTGCGCCGCGGCGGTCGGATGCAGGCCGTCGGCCTGATAGTGCTCGCGGCCGGCGCCCAGCGGCTCGAGCAGGAAGGGCAGGAACGCCGTCTTCTCCTCGCGGGCGACTTCGGCGAACACGGCCGCGAAGCGGTTCGCGTAATCGGGGCCGTAGTTGGGCGGCAGGCGCATGCCCACGAGCAGCACCCGCGCACCGGCGGCCTTGGCGGCGCGCACCATGGTCGCGAGGTTCTCGCGCATCGCGGAAAGCGGCAGGCCGCGCAGGCCGTCGTTGGCGCCGAGTTCGATGATGACGACCGCAGGCTTCGTGCGCGAGAGCTCCGCCGGCAGGCGGCTGCGCCCGCCGGCGGGCGTCTCGCCGCTGATGCTCGCGTTGACGACGGTATAGTCGAGGCGGCGTTCGGCGAGCCGTCGTTCCAGGAGCGCCGGCCAGCTTTCGCCGAGGGCGATGCCGTAGCCCGCCGACAGGCTGTCGCCGAAGACGAGGATGGCGGGTTTCGCGAGCGCCGGCGTGGCGGCGAGGGAAAGGATCAGGAAAAGGGTGGTTCTCAGCATGGCGGCGATCATCGAAGTCGAAAACCTCGGCAGGGACGTCCCGAGCGGCGACGGTACGCTGACGATTCTGCATGACATTTCCTTCACCGTCAGCGCCGGTGAGGCGGTCGCCATCGTCGGCGCCTCGGGGTCAGGGAAATCGACGTTGCTGTCGCTGATCGCTGGGCTCGACAGCCCCACGCGCGGCCACGTGCGGCTCGCTGGCGAGGAGATCTCCGCGCTCGACGAGGACGCCCGCGCGGCGCTGCGCGGACGGCTCGTCGGCTTCGTCTTCCAATCCTTCCAGCTGCTGCCGGCGCTCACGGCGATCGAAAACGTCGCCCTGCCGCTCGAGCTCGCCGGCCGTGCCGATGCCGAGACGAGGGCGCGGGCGATGCTCGCGCGCGTCGGCCTGGCGGAGCGGCTCGGGCATTACCCGAAGCACCTTTCGGGCGGCGAGCAGCAGCGGGTCGCGCTCGCGCGCGCCTTTGCCGTGGAGCCCAGGCTGCTGCTCGCCGACGAGCCGACCGGCAATCTCGACGCCGCGACTGGGGCCGAGATCATCGAACTGATGTTCGCGATGAACCGCGAGGCCGGCACCACGCTCGTGCTCGTCACCCATGACGAGGCACTCGCCGGGCGCTGCGGCCGGCGCCTGCGGCTAACGGCAGGGCGGCTGGCATTCGAGAAGTGACCGCGCGGCGTTGACGCCGCTCGTCACGGCACCCTCGATCGTCGCTGGATAGTCGCCGGCGACGTAGTCGCCCGCGAGCAGCAGGCCGGAGAGCGGCGTCACGGCGGACGGACGGGGCAGGCTGGGCGTGCAGGCGAAGGTGGCGCGCTTTTCGGTAATCACGCGCGACCAGCGCGGGAGACTCAGCCGCGGCAACACGCCGGCGATGTCGCGGTGGATCGCGGCGACGAGTTGCTCGGGGGCGAGTTCGAGGTGGCCGCCGCGCGCGGAGATGACCGCCGCGATCAGCCCGCGCTGGCCGTGCGTGTGGCCACGATCGAACAGCCATTGCGCGGTGCCGCCGTCGACACCGACCATGGCCGCGGGCAGGCGGACGTCGCCGTCATAGGCGAGATAGGCCGTGACGATCGGCTGGCTCTCGAAGTGGCCGATGGTTTCCAATATTGGAGCCGCTTCGGGCAGGGCGGAAAAGAGGCGGGCCAGGTGCCAGGGCGCGACCGCGACGATGACGCGGTCGTAGGGGCCATGGCCATCGGCGAACCAGCGTCCGCCGCTACGCGCGAGGGCGCCGATTCGCGTCGCCCGCCACACGTGGCCGCCGTGCTTCTCGACGAAGCGCGCGGCCGGCTCGGGAAAGAGCGCGGAGAAGTCCGTGGCCGGCAACAGGAGGTCGCTCGCGGCGCGGCGGCCGGCGAGACTGTCGCGCAGGACGTTGAGGAAGACCTGTGCCGAGGCCTCGTCCGGTGGCGTGTTGAGGGCCGCGAGACAGAGTGGTTCCCAGAGGAAGCGGCGCGTCACGGCGGGTTCGGCCGCGAGCAGGTCGGCGACGGTCGTGTCCCGCGCGAGCCGGAAGCCTTCACGCTGCCTTTGGCGCATGAAGCGGATCGCGGCCAGTTTTTCCGGAACCGTGAGGCCGCGCGCCGCGGCCAGCGCCGCGCCCAGATGCAGCGGTGCCGGCAGGCGCGGCGCGCGTATGGCGAACTTGCCCGGAAAGACGAGTTCGAGCGGCTGGCGCCGGAGGGCGTCGGCCGGTGCGCCGACGAGCCGCATCAACCGCAGTGTCTCGCCGTAAGCGCCGACGAGGATGTGTGCGCCGTTGTCGAGGCGGACGCCGTCGATGTCGATGCCGCGCGCGCGCCCGCCGAGCGTGCGCGAGGCTTCGAAGACTTCGACGGACGCGCCGGCCGAGGCCAGCTCGACGGCGGCGGCCATGCCGGCGTAGCCGGCACCGATGACGGCTACGCGGTGAGCCACGTTTTCGCCGCGATCCAGAGCTTGCGCGCGGGCGGCAGGCTGGTCCGATGGGTAAGCACGCGGCAGCCGTCCCCGGCGATTTCCTCGAGCAGCGTCCGGTAGATCGCGGCCATGACGAGTCCGGGGCGCTGTGCCTTGCGGTCGGCCTCCGGCAAGGCGGCGAGGGCGCGATCGTAGGTTTCGCGGGCGCGCTCGACCTGGAACGCCATCAGCGCCGAGAAAGCTTCCGTGTGGCGCGCGGCGAGGATGTCGGCTTCGGCGACGTCGAAGCGGGCGAGTTCGTCCAGCGGCACGTAGATGCGGCCGCGGCGTGCGTCTTCGCCGACGTCGCGGATGATGTTGGTGAGCTGGAGCGCGAGGCCGAGATCGTGCGCGTACTTCTGCGTCCGGCGGTCCCGATAGCCGAAGATGGCCGCGGAGAGGAGGCCGACGACGGAGGCGACGCGGTAGCAGTAGAGCTGGAGCGCCGCGAAGTCCGGGTAGCGGCTGTGGCGCAGGTCCATCTCCATGCCGTCCACGATTTCGCCGAGCAGTTCTTCCGGCAGGTCGAAACGGGCCGCGGCCGGGGCCAGCGCGCGGGTCACCGGGTGACTCGGCCGGCCGGCGTACATCGCCCGGACCTCCCCGCGCCACCAGGCGAGCTTGGCCGCGGCGACGCCGGGATCGGCGCATTCGTCGACCACGTCGTCGACCTCGCGGCAGAAAGCGTAGAGCGCGGTGATCGCCCGGCGGCGCGAGGGATCGAGGAAGCGGAAGCTGGAGTAGAAGCTCGAGCCGCTTTCGGCGGCCTTCTGCCGGCAGTAGTCGTCGGGGGTCATGGCCGTCTCACAGCGCACATCGCAACATGCGCAGCCAGTCGCCGGCGGCCAGCACCGGCCGGCGGGAGAAAACGTCGTAGTTGGCCGCCTCGATCTTGTCGAGGATGCGCAGGCCGCCCGCGACGACGAGGCGAATCTCCATGCCGATGCGGCCGCGGAGCCTGCGCCCGAGCGGCGCGCCTTCGAGCATCAGCGCGCGGGCGCGGTCGACCTCGAAGCGCATGAGCCGCCGAAACTCAGCCGTGGTAACACGCCGGGCGATGTCTTCCTCGCGCACGCCGAAGCGCGCGAGATCCTCCAGGGGCAGATAGAGGCGTGGCACCGGTTTGGCGATGTCGATGCCGACGTCCTGCCAGTGGTTGGTTAGTTGCAGCGCCGAGCACACGGCATCCGAGGCGCGGAGGTTCTCCGGCGTTTCGGCGCCAAACAGCCGCAGCAGCAGCCGGCCGACGGGGTTGGCCGAGCGGCGGCAGTAGTCCTCGAGCTCGGCGAAGGTCGCGTAGCGCGTCTTCATCACGTCCTGGGCGAACGCGTCGAGCAGGTCACGAAACGGCGCGGTCGGCAGCCGCCAGCCCGAAATCGCACGGCGCAATCGCAGGAACAGCGGGTGTGTCGTCGGCTCATTCCGGTCGATGGCATCGAGTTCCCTGCGATAGCCTTCGAGGAGTTCGAGGCGCGACGTGGGGGAGAGATCGCCCTCGTCGGCGAAGTCGTCGGCGCTCCTGGCGAAGGCGTAGATCGCCGCCACCGGCTCGCGCAGCGCTTTCGGCAGGAGCAGGGAGGCGACCGGAAAGTTTTCGTAATGGCTGCGATGGAGATCGTCGGCGCGCATCGGCAGCGGCCGAGTATATCGGTTAAAATGATCGGTCGCGCGAAGGTGGCGGAACTGGTAGACGCACTGGATTTAGGTTCCAGCGCCGCGAGGCGTAAGGGTTCGAGTCCCTTCCTTCGCACCATGTTCCGGGCCTTGCGGCATTCATCGTCAATCACACCAGTTTTCAGGGAATTCTCATGCAGACTCAGGACCAAGCGACCGCTGTTGCGGGCGGCGCCGAAACCTCCCCGGCCATCGCGTCGAGCGCGCTGGAGCGTCGCATCGATCTGGTCATCGCCAAGGCCGAGATCGAGAAGGAGGTTCAGCAGAAGCTGCGCCAGATCGCCAGGACCGTGAAGATGCCGGGCTTCCGTCCCGGCAAGGTGCCGATGGACATCGTCGCCCGGCAGTATGGTGCCGAGGCCCGCTCGGAAGCCATCGGCGCCGCGATCGAAAAGGCGTTCGGCGCCAAGGTCCAGGAACAGAACCTGCGTGTGGCCGGTTTCCCGCGCATCGAGCCCGGCACCGCCCCGGGCGAGGGCGACATGGCGTTCACGGCCGTGTTCGAGGTCTATCCCGAGATCGTGCTCGGCGACATCAGCGGCCGGGAGATCGAACGCGAGACGCTGACCGTCGGCGACGCCGACATCGACAAGACCATCGAAGTCCTGCGCAAGCAGCGCACGAACTGGGTGCCGGCCGGACGCCCGGCCCAGGATGGCGACCGCCTGACCATCGACTTCACCGGTCGCAAGGACGGCGCCGAGTTCCAGGGCGGCAAGGCCACCGACTATCCGGTCATGCTCGGCTCGGGCATGATGCTTCCCGACTTCGAAGGCGGTCTGCGCGGCATGAGCGAGGGCGAGACACGCAGCTTCGACGTGAAGTTCCCGGACGACTACCACGCCAAGGACCTCGCCGGCAGCACCGTGACGTTCGAGGTGACCTGCAAGAAGGTGGAAATGCCGAAGCTTCCCGAACTCGACGGTGATTTCGCCCGCGCGCTCGGCATCAAGGACGGTGACCTGGCGCGACTGCGCGAGGAGGTCAGGGCCAATCTCGAGCGCGAGGTGAAGAAACGCCTGCACGCGCGGACCAAGAACAAGGTGATGGACGCGCTGCTCGCCGTCAACGACATCGAAGTGCCCAAGGCGCTGGTCGAGGCCGAGGCCCGGCAGATGGCGGAGAAAGCGGTCAAGGATCTCCAGGCCCGCGGCATGGACGCCAAGGCCATGCCCATCGATGCCTCGTGGTTCACCGACGAGGCCGTCCGCCGGGTCAAGCTCGGGCTGTTGCTGGCGGAACTCGTGCGTACCGAGGATCTCCACGCCAAACCCGAACAGGTCCGGGCGGTCGTGGACGAATACGCGCAGTCCTTCGAGGACCCGAAGGACGTCGTCCGCTGGTACTACGGCCAGCCGCAGCGGCTCGCCGAGGCCGAAGCGCTGGCGATGGAAAACAACGTCGTCGACTGGGTCCTTGCCCATGCCAAGGTCGTGGATAAACCGGTCACCTTTGACGAACTGATGGGCAATGCGGCATGATGCTGCGAGGCACCTTCGCCGGAAATGACATGATCTCGACCTTCGATCCGCAGGACATCGGCCTCATCCCGATGGTCATCGAGACCAGCGGGCGGGGCGAGCGCGCCTACGACATCTATTCGCGCCTGCTCAAGGAGCGCGTGGTCTTTCTCGTCGGGCCGGTCAATGATGTGACCGCCAACCTCGTCGTGGCCCAGATGCTGTTCCTCGAGTCCGAGAATCCGGACAAGGACATTCACCTGTACATCAATTCGCCGGGTGGTTCGGTCACCGCGGGCATGGCGATCTACGACACGATGCAGTTCATCAAGCCGGACGTGTCGACCCTTTGCATCGGCCAGGCGGCGTCGATGGGCGCTTTCCTGCTCGCCGCAGGCGCGAAGGGCAAGCGCTATTGCCTGCCCAATGCCCGGGTGATGATCCACCAGCCGATGGGCGGCTTCCAGGGGCAGGCTTCGGACATCGAGATCCATGCCAAAGAGATCCTCTTCCTCAAGCAGCGGCTCAACGAGATGCTGGCGAAGCACACCGGTCAGCCGATCGAGCGCATCGAGCGGGACACCGATCGCGACAACTTCCTCTCCGCGGAGGCAGCCGTCGAGTATGGCCTCGCGGACAAGGTTCTCGACCGGCGCAGCACCGGCTGACGGGCGGATGGCAATACCGACAGGGGAACGAAAATGGCTGACAGGAAATCCGGAGACAAGCTGCTCTATTGCTCGTTTTGCGGCAAGAGCCAGCACGAGGTCAAGAAACTGATCGCCGGCCCCTCGGTGTTCATTTGCGACGAGTGCATCGATCTTTGCAACGACATCATTCGTGACGAGGCCGCCGCCGAGAACGGCGGCAAATCGTCGCGCGACCTGCCGACGCCGCCGGCCATCCGGGCCATCCTCGACCAGTACGTCATCGGCCAGGAACTGGCCAAGAAGATCCTCGCGGTCGCGGTGTACAACCACTACAAGCGGCTTCGGCATCAGCAGAAGAATGCCGAGGACGTCGAACTGGCGAAGAGCAACATCCTCCTGATCGGACCGACCGGCTCGGGCAAGACCCTGCTCGCGCAGACGCTCGCGCGGCTGCTCAACGTCCCCTTCGTGATGGCCGACGCGACCACGCTCACCGAAGCCGGCTACGTCGGAGAAGACGTCGAGAACATCATCCAGAAACTTCTGCAGAAGTGCGACTACGACGTCGAGAAGGCGCAGCAGGGCATCGTCTATATCGATGAGATCGACAAGATCTCGAGGAAGAGCGACAACCCGTCGATCACGCGTGACGTCTCGGGCGAGGGCGTGCAGCAGGCCCTGCTCAAGCTGATCGAAGGCACGGTGGCCAGCGTGCCGCCGCAGGGCGGGCGCAAGCACCCGAACCAGGATTTCGTGCAGGTCGACACCACGAACATCCTCTTCATCTGCGGTGGCGCCTTCGATGGTCTGGACAAGGTGATCCGCAACCGTTCCGAGAAGGGCGGTATCGGTTTCGGCGCCGAAGTGAAGAGCAAGGAAGACAAGCGGGCCGTCGGCGAAATCCTGCGCACCGTGGAGCCCGAGGACCTGATCAAGTACGGTCTGATCCCCGAGCTCATCGGCCGCCTGCCCGTGGTGGCCACGCTCGAGGAGCTCGACGAGGCGGCGCTGGTCCAGATCCTCGTGGAGCCGAAGAATGCATTGACCAAGCAGTACCAGAAACTTTTCGCGATGGAAGGCGTCGAACTCGAAATCCGGCCGGCGGCCCTCCAGGCCATCGCCCGCAAGGCGCTCAAGCGCAAGACCGGCGCGCGCGGCCTGCGGACGATCCTCGAAGGGGCGCTGCTCGACACGATGTACGAGCTGCCGACGCTCGAGAACGTGGCCAAGGTGGTCGTCGACGAGGCCACGATCGAAAACGGCGGCCAGCCGTTGCTCATTTACGCGGAACAGCCGAAAGTCTCGGGTTCCAACTGACGTCACCGTGCCCGCCGCCACCGCGGGAGTCTTGAACCGGGGTGGGTCGCCCCCATGTCCTTCCGGACAAGGTACCCCCCAACCAGAGGACCCAGCTCATGCTAGGCGAACACGACATCCCTGAGGAACGACTCGAACTGCCGCTTCTGCCCCTGCGCGACGTGGTGGTGTTTCCACACATGGTGATCCCGCTCTTCGTCGGGCGCCCCAAGTCGATCAAGGCGCTCGAGACCGCCATGGAGGCCGGCAAGGGCATCCTCCTGGTGGCCCAGAAGTCGGCCGCCAAGGACGAGCCCGAGGCCGCCGACCTCCATTCCGTCGGCTGCGTCGCCAACATCCTGCAGATGCTCAAGCTGCCCGATGGCACGGTCAAGGTCCTGGTCGAAGGCGCCAAGCGTGCCCGCATCGAGCGCGTGGACGATCAAAAATCCCTGTTCGTCGCCTCGGTGACCACGGTCGCCGAGAAGGAGGAAAGCGACCACGAGATCGAGGCGATGCGTCGGGCGATCCTGGCCCAGTTCGACCAGTACGTGAAGCTGAACAAGAAGATCCCGCCGGAGATCCTGACGTCGCTCTCCGGCATCGAGGACGCCGGGCGCCTGGCCGATACCATCGCCGCCCACCTGCCGATGAAACTCGAACTCAAGCAGGAGATCCTCGAACTGTTCGACGTCGGCGAGCGTCTGGAAAAGCTCCTCTCGCAGCTCGAGGCCGAACTCGACATCCTCCAGGTCGAGAAGCGCATTCGCGGCCGCGTCAAGCGCCAGATGGAAAAGAGCCAGCGCGAGTACTACCTGAACGAGCAGGTCAAGGCGATCCAGAAGGAACTCGGGGAGGGCGAGGAGGGCGCTGACCTCGAGGAGATGGAAAAGAAGATCAAGAACGCCGGCATGAGCAAGGAGGCCCTGGCCAAGGCGCAGTCCGAGTTCAAGAAGCTGAAGCTGATGAGCCCGATGTCGGCCGAGGCGACCGTGGTGCGCAACTACATCGAGACGCTGGTCAGCCTGCCGTGGAAAAAGAAAAGCCGCATTTCGAAAGATCTCGCGGCGGCCGAGAAGATCCTCGACAAGGATCACTACGGGCTTGAAAAGGTCAAGG
The DNA here is from genome assembly GCA_964530115.1 of uncultured Rhodocyclaceae bacterium. Classification (GTDB taxonomy): domain Bacteria; phylum Pseudomonadota; class Gammaproteobacteria; order Burkholderiales; family Rhodocyclaceae; genus Fen-999. Next base: position 18,593 of record CAZGYD010000169.1, read on the forward strand.
AGCGCATCGTCGAATACCTCGCCGTGCAACAGCGAGTGGATAAGGTCAAGGCGCCGATCCTCTGCCTCGTCGGGCCTCCGGGCGTCGGCAAGACCTCGCTCGGCCAGTCGATCGCCAAGGCCACGAACCGCAAGTTCGTGCGCATGGCCCTGGGCGGCATGCGCGACGAGGCGGAGATCCGCGGCCACCGGCGGACCTACATCGGCTCGATGCCCGGCAAGATCCTCCAGAACATGATCAAGGTCGGCGTCAAAAACCCGCTGTTCCTGCTCGACGAAGTCGACAAACTGGGCATGGATTTCCGCGGCGATCCCTCGTCGGCGCTGCTCGAAGTGCTGGATCCCGAGCAGAACCACACGTTCCAGGATCATTACGTCGAGGTCGATTTCGACCTCTCGGACGTCATGTTCGTGGCCACGGCGAACACGCTCAACATTCCGCCGGCGCTGCTCGACCGGATGGAGGTGATCCGTCTGTCCGGCTATACCGAAGACGAGAAAATCAACATCGCCCAGCGTTATCTGCTGCCCAAGCAGATGAAGAACAACGGCCTCAAGCGTGAGGAGCTGTCGGTCACCGAGGATGCGCTGCGCGACATCGTCCGTTACTACACGCGCGAAGCCGGTGTGCGTGCGCTCGAGCGCGAGATCTCGAAGATCTGCCGCAAGGTGGTCAAGTCGCTCGTGCTGAAGAAGCGCAAGAACAAGATCGTCGTGAACGCGAAGAACCTCGACAAGTACCTCGGCGTGCGCCGCTATACCTTCGGCATGGCCGAGAAGGAGAATCAGATCGGCCAGGTCACCGGGCTCGCCTGGACCGAGGTCGGCGGCGAACTGCTGACCGTCGAGGCAGTGGCCGTGCCCGGCAAGGGCAAGACGGTGACGACCGGCAAGCTCGGCGAGGTGATGCAGGAGTCGATCCAGGCGGCGCTCACCGTCGTCCGCCGGCGCGCGCGGCAACTCGGCATTCCCGAGGACTTCTACCAGAAGAACGACCTGCACATCCACCTGCCCGAAGGCGCGACGCCCAAGGACGGTCCTTCGGCCGGCATCGCGATGTGCACGGCGATCGTCTCGGTGCTCACCGGCATCCCCGTGCGCGCCGATGTCGCGATGACCGGCGAGATCACGCTGCGCGGCGAGGTCCTGCCCATCGGCGGCCTGAAGGAGAAGCTGCTCGCGGCGGTACGCGGCGGCATCCGCATGGCCCTGATTCCGGAAGAGAACGTCAAGGATCTCGCCGAGATCCCGGACACCATCAAGGGCAAGATCGAGATTCGGCCGGTCAAGTGGATCGACCAGGTCTTCGAACTGGCGCTTGAACGGTTACCCGAGCCGTTGCCCGAGGAGAAGGCTGCCGAAAACCCGGTCGCGGCAGCGCCGGTGGCCGATTCCACCGACTCCGCGGGTGCCGTCGTCACGCATTGAAATTTGACCCTGCCCGAGGGGCGCCGGTAGAATCCGCGCCTCCCGGGGTTTCGGGGTGTAGCGCAGCCCGGTAGCGCGCCTGCTTTGGGAGCAGGATGTCGGGGGTTCGAATCCCTCCACCCCGACCAAAATCGGCTTGAAGGTTCCGTTCCGTTCCGGGCATGCGGCATGTCCGGCGCGCCGCCCGTAGCTCAACCGGATAGAGCACCGGCCTTCTAAGCCGGGGGTTAGGGGTTCGAGTCCCTTCGGGCGGGCCAGACGGGCGCTAGTCCTTTGGGCTTCCGGAACCGGCGTTCAGCAGCCGGGTCTTGATCTCGACCGCGTCGATGAACTTGATGCGCCCGAATTCCCCGTCCTTGAGAATCTGCTCGATCTGCAGGACGCAGTTGCCGGCATCCCGCCGGATCACCCGGCCGCGCAGCCGGTAGGTCGATTCGACGCCACCGAAATCGAATTCGACGGCCGCCATCCTGCCGGTTTCCAGTGCCGGCATTTCCTCGGCGCGGCCGCTGACGCCCAGCCGCAGGGCCGTCTCGGAAAAGTCTTTCAGCACGCAGGAGAACGGCGGAGCGCCCGGCGCGTAGAACAGATCGGCCCACAGATCCGTGGCGATGCGCTGATGGCGGCGCTTGTCGTTGAGTTTCAGACTGGCAAACTCCGGTGTGACCAGTATCGTCGCGTCGCCCTCGAACGGCCCTTCGTCCATCACCTGCTTGCGCTGGATCACCGCATCGACCGTGGGCACGCAGCGCTCCGTCGAGTCATTGACGAGTGTGAGGGTGTTGCCCTGTCTCAGATGGCCGGCCGGCCCGAGTTCGGCGCGGGTAAAGTAATCCAGTTTGCGCTCGAGTTCCGAGGTGTCCGGCAGGAGCATCTGGAAACGATGCACCTGTTCGACGGGCAGCACTTCCCGCGGCGAGAGACGGAAACCGACTACGCTGCCATCCGCCCGGTGGCGGACTGCATCGTTCGAGTAGAGGTAGGCGCCATTGACCCGGTAGGCGAGGATGATCGTGTTGAGGACGCTCTTCGGATGATATTCGGGGTAGTAGAGAATCTTCTGGCCGATCCGGAAGTGCGAGAGCAGGGTGCGGAGCCGGTCTTCGGCGATCCCATCACCCGAATCGTCGGCGTCCCTGGTTCCAGGCTTAAACAGGTTGCGGAGTCTGTTCAGCATGGCGTGTGCTGCTCCCGGTCGATCGCATCGGCGCATAGCTTACCGTGAATCGCCGCGGGCGACTCCACATCCTCTCGGATTCTGCTATTATCCGCGTCCCGCATCCCGCCCGGGGCGCGGCTCCTGCTTCCACAAGCAGGATCGACCGGTGGTGGACGTAGCTCAGTTGGTAGAGTCCCGGATTGTGATTCCGGTTGTCGTGGGTTCGAGTCCCATCGTCCACCCCATTCCTACCCGCTTCGATCGCCCGTTTCGTTGCATTGTTCGTCCGCGCCGGCGTGTTACCACGGCTGAGTTTCGGTGACAATGCGCGCATGGATGCCGGCCCTGTCTTGCAATCGATCCTGACCTGCCCGCACTACGGCCATGTCGAAACCGAGACCATGCCTGTCGATGCGTGTCAGTGGTTCTACGATTGCAGGAACTGCCACGCGCGCTTGAAGCCCCACCCCGGAGACTGCTGCGTGTTCTGCTCCTACGGCGACAGGCCATGCCCGCCGGTACAGCTGCATGGCAAGGGCGGTTGCTGTCCATGAGCAGCAGCAGAACGACGCGCCCGCTGGTGCGCCCGCGGCTCTATCTGGGCGGCGAGCTCTCACTCGGACCCGGCAAGATCGATCTGTTGCGCAAAGTCGGCGAAACGGGCTCGATCAGTGCGGCGGCGCGGACGCTGGGCATTCCCTACAAGCGTGCCTGGCTGCTGATCGACAGTCTCAACAGGGGATTTCCGTCACCGCTTCTGGATACCGCGATCGGTGGCAAGGCGGGCGGGGGCGCCCGGCTCACGCCGCTCGGCGAGGCGCTGGTCACGGCTTACGACGCGCTCGAAGCCAAACTCAATTCGGCAGCGCACGCCGAGCTGGTTGCGATCACACGGCTGGCAGAAGCCCCTTCGAGTGCAGCGCCGCGATCACGCCGGCCGCGATAGCCGCGGGTCGCGCGCCGATGCCATACACCTGGGCGCCCTCGGGCACGACCTCGACACATTTCGTCCCCTGTGCCAAGCGCACGCCGTCGTGGGTGAGGCCGCGCAGGATGCCCGGCTTGGGGGCGGGAAGCGGCAGGTCGTCGATGCGGGCGACGATTTCGCCCTCGGCCACGGTCTGGCCGATCCGGTGATTGGTGTGGAACGTGCCGGCAACTGGCGCATAGACGTAGCGTTCGCGGCCATAGCCACCGATCGGCTTTGGTTCGCCGGCGAAGGCACTCGTCGGGCCCGTTTCGATGACCTTGCCCAGACCGTCACCGTAGGCCGTCTCGATCGCGAGGTCACAATTGCCGCCAGCGACGAAGTTGGGCCCCAGCCCGATCACCAGCGGCGCGCGGCCACGTTGATCCTCGGGCACCGCGCGTTTCCTCATGCGCGCATCGATCCAGACGGAGGGGGCGAGCGCCGTGGCGAAGCCATCGATGGGCTCTACGGTGAGGGCGATTTCGCCGGGCGATGCCTGCCGGGCCCAGGAGAGCGGGGCATCGGTCAGCTGCGCGGTCAGGCCTTCGAGGGCGGCTTTGCCGTCAAAAGCGGCATCGGCGAAGGACTGGCCGCGGCGCGACACCGCCGGCTTAGGCGTTTCGACGAGCAGCACGGCCAGGCTGGCGCGCGCAAGCGCGATCGCCACGGCCGACGCGACGTCGTTGGCACCGCGCACGAGGGCGAGCAACGGCCTCATGAATGCCTGCTCCCGAGTTCGAAGAGGTCTCGGGCCGGCAGGCCAACGGTGCCCGCTACGCCCGCCCGGTAGCCATACTTGCGCTGGATGCGGCTGCCACAGCGCGCTTCGAGCAGCGTGCCGTGCTCGGTGCGGAAATGCAGCAGCGCGGCTTCGCCGAGATCGACCACCGCCTCGAAACGGCCGGTGAGCCGCGTTTCCCCTTCGCGGGGCGGGTCGCCGGGCTGGCGCAGCGCGACATGCTCGGGGCGGATGGCGACGAGCAGTTCAGCGCCGGGCGGCCCATCGCCTTCCACCGGCAGACGGCCGCCGAGCGCCGGGCATTCGACGCTCCTGTCATCGATGCGCCGCGCGGCAAACAGGTTCTTGAGGCCAAGGAAACGCGCCACCGCCTCGCTGGCGGGGCGGCGATAGACTACGGCCTTGTCACCGCTTTGTTCCTGCCGGCCGCCGATCAGCACGGTGATTTTGTCGGCAAGGAAGTGCGCCTCGGCGAGATCGTGGGTGACGATCATCACCGTCAGCCCCCGCTCCTTTTGCAAGTCCTTCACCAGCCACCACAGCTCGCGGCGCAGACTTTCGTTGAGCGCGGTGAAGGGCTCGTCGAGCAGCACCAGCCGGGGGCTGGCGACGAGCGCGCGCACCAGCGCGACGCGCTGGCGCTCGCCCCCAGAGAGCGTGGCGATGCGGCGCTCGAGCAGCGCGCCGATGCCGGTGCGTGCCGTGGGCCGGTCGAGCAGCGGCCGGTATTCGGCCTCCGGCACGCGGCGCGCGCGCGCGCTGTAGATCAGATTGTCGATCACCGGAAGATGCGGAAAGAGGCCGAGCTGCTGCGGCACATAGCCGAGTTGGCGGCGTTCGGTCGGCAGCAGTGTGATGTCCTCACCGGCGAGGCGGATGCGGCCCCCGGTGGCCGGCAGCGTGCCCAGCACGGCGGCGAGCAGGGTGCTCTTGCCCGAGCCCGAGGGGCCGAGTACGGCATGGCACTCGCCCGAGGCGATCGAGAGCGAGATTTCTCCGAGCCGGAACGCTCCCGCCCACGCGCGCAAGCCTTCGATCTCAAGCATGGGCGCTCCGCGACAGCAGCCGGCGGGCGACGAAGAGCGCCGAAAGGCCCATGGCGACGAGGATCAGGATCAAGGCCACCGTGCCCTCGATGTCGGCTGATGACAAACGCATGAAGATCGCGATCGGTAGTGTTTCGGTGCGCATCGCCATGGATCCTGCGACCATCAGCGTCGCGCCGAATTCGCCGAGCGCCTTCGCCCAAGTGAGGATGAAGGCGGCGATGAGCCCGTTTTTCGCCAGCGGCAGCGTGACGGTGAAGAACGCATGGCGCGGGCTTGCGCCCAGTGTCCGGGCGACGGTTTCCAGTTCGCGCGGCACCTCGTCGAAGGCGGCCTTGAGCATGCGCACGGCGAGCCCCAGCACGGTGATGAATTGCGCGAGCACGATGCCGGCGAAGCCGAAGACGAAGTAGAAGACGTTCTCCTGGATCCACTCGCCGAGCGGATTGTTGAAGAAGATCAGGATGATCGCCCCCAGGGCGGCCGGCGAGACGATGATCGGGAATTCGAGCACCGTCTCGGCGGCCTCCCTGCCAGGAAAACGGTAGCGCGAGAGCGCATAGGCGGCGGGGGTCGCGAGCAGGAGGGCGATTGCCGTGGCGACGGTGGCCGCCGCGAGCGACAGGCGGATCGAAAAGAAGCTGCGCTCCGACAGGAGCGTGCGCGAAAACGTTGCGCCGTCGAAGAACCAGAAGAGCGAAACGATCAGGCCGGCATAGATCGCCAGCACCATGAGTGCAGCGAGAACGCTGGCGCGGAAACTTCTCACTGCTTCGTCGCTTTCTTCGGATCGACCGTGGCGCGCAGATTCAGCCATTCCCGGGGTACGACGTATTCGCCGCCGACGGGTTTCACCGCGCCGATCCACTTGAAGGCGGCTTCCAGCTCGGCGAAGTAGTTGTACTTGGCATAGATCTTCTGGCCCTCGGGGCCGGTGACGAAATCGATGAATTGCTGGGCGAGCCTGCGGTTCCTGCTGTACTTGCTGATGGCGATCGGGATGTAGCCGATGCGCGGGATCATCTCCTTCGGCAACGGGATGGTCTCGATGCGCTCGGGGTCCCAATACTGGAAAACACGCCAGCCGATCACGGCATCGGCGAGCTTGAGCTGGATCGCCGTGGCGGTCTGCTCACACGAGCCGGTGTAGTTCTTGATGTTCTGCTTGAGCTGCTCGCGTTCTTCTTTCGTCAGCTCCTTTTCGAAGATCTCGACGGCGTAGGCGCCGACGCAGACGCCCTCGGGATTGGCGATCGCCACGCGCAGGCCGGGCTTGAGCAGGTCCTTCAATCCCCGGATGTTGTGCGGGTTGCCCTTCTGCACGTTGATCGCCGGCACGACATAGACGATGATCTTCTCGGTTTCGGGCAGCACGAGGCCATCGCGCTTGGCGATCTCCATGTAGTCGGACGAGCCGGGGAAGTAGAGATCGCCCTGCTTGGCGAGCTTCATCTGCGAGAGCACATAACCCGAGCCGCCGAAGACGACCTCGACCTTGACGCCGCTCTTTTGCTCGAAAGCCCTGGCGGCATCGGTGGTGGGCGGCACGGTGGCCGCGCCGGCAAAGATCAGCAGCGACTCGGCGGCAGCCGCGGCGAACGACGACACGGCGAAGGCGCAGGCGAGCAGGATCCCGTGAAATTTCATGGCAGCCTCCGGAGAGAGCATCGCTATGTCTAATATAACATAACGAAGATATCCGCACAAACGGTGTACTGCCCCGCCAGCACCGACGAGTGTCTCCGAGTGTGGCAGAATGCGGCTGCGGAGATGGCATTCCTCCGGGCGGACGCAGCTTCCGCCAAACCGCCCGACGAGACGAGTCAGCCGGGCCGATGATGCCTACGCATGGCCCGGACGGGGCGCGTGGGCGTGTGCCTGTCCGGCAGAGTGACGAGGGACAGGACGATGAATACCGGTTATCAGATCACCTTCTTCACGAGCCAGGACCGGCGCCACAAAGGCAAACCCGTCGGCGAGTGGCTCATCCATCTGGCGCAGGAGCTCGACCTGCCGGGAGCGACGCTTCTGACGGGGGGCGAAGGCTTCGGTCATCACCGGCGTATCCACTCGGCGCATTTCTTCGAACTGGCCGACCAGCCCGTCGAGGTGACGATGGCGGTGACGGCCGAGCAGGCAGAACGGCTGTTCGCGCGTTTGAAGGCCGAGGGCGTGCATCTCTTCTACGTGAAGACTGCGGTCGAGTTCGGCGTCCTGGGCGAAGATTCATGACCGAGATCTGGGGGCAGGCCGCGCTCTGGCTTGGCCTCGCGCTCTTGGCATCACTCCTGTCGATCTGGCTTAGGGTCGCCACGGCGCTTTCCGAGATTGTCGTCGGCACCATCGCCCAGCTCCTGATCGGCGCGGCCCTTGGCGGCGCACTGCTCGCCGGCGATGCGAGCTGGATCAAGTTCCTCGCCGGTGCCGGGGCGATCCTGCTCACTTTCCTCGCCGGCGCCGAGCTCGATCCGGCGGTCTTCCGCAAGGAATGGAAGCAGGCCACCGCAATCGGCCTGGTCAGTTTCGCGGCGCCTTTCCTCGGTTGCGCGGCGATCGCTTATTGGGGGCTCGGCTGGACCAGCGATGCCAGCTGGCTCGCGGGCATCGCCATGTCGACGACGTCCGTTGCGGTCGTCTATGCGGTGATGCTGGAATTCGGCCTCAATGCGACGAACTACGGCAAGGTCGTGCTGGCGGCGTGCTTTGTCACCGATCTCGCCACGGTGGTGGCTCTGGGCTTGATCTTCGCGCCCTTTACCTGGAAGACGCTGGTGTTCGTTGCTGCCGGCGTCGGGGCGTTTTTCCTGCTGCCACGCTTCGTGCCCCACTTTTTCAAGCGTTACGGCGGCCGACCTTCGGAGTTGGAAGCCAAGTTCCTGATGTTCGTGCTCTTCGGCCTCGGGGCCTTGGCGACCTGGGCCGACAGCGAGGCGGTGCTGCCGGCGTACCTGATGGGCATGGTGCTCGCCGGCACGGTGGGCAAGGACCATGCGCTGGTTCGGCGGCTGCGGACGCTGACCTTCGGCCTGCTTACGCCGTTCTACTTCATCCGCGCCGGTTCGCTGGTTTCGCTGCCGGCGCTCGTCGCTGCGCCTGGCGCCTTCCTCGTGCTCTTGCTGGGCAAGATGCTGACCAAGGTGGCCGGCGTCTATCCCGTGACGCGCGCCTACAAGTCGCCCAGGCAGGAGGGGATGTACACGACCCTGCTGATGTCGACGGGGCTCACCTTCGGCACCATCTCGGCGCTGTTCGGTCTGTCGCACCAGATCGTCGATCAGGCCCAGTACTCGGCGCTGGTCGCCGCCGTGATCGGCAGCGCCGTCGTGCCCACGCTGATCGCCAACGCCTTCTTTCTGCCGCGGCATCTGTTGTCGCAAGGGGAAAAATCATGAAACGCATCCTCATCGCCTGCGACGGCTCGGAATCCGCGCGCAAGGCCTTCGATCTCGCTGTCGACCTGGCACAGAAATTCGGCTCGGAGATCAAGGTGATCGCCGTTGCCAGACCACCCGAGTTCGGCGACGAGGTCGAGACCGAAGCCATCCTGGAAAACTCGCGCCGTCACTACCACCAGGTACTCAAGCCGGTGAAGGACCGGCTGGCCGCGAGCGGGCTGCCCCACTCGGTCGAGGTGCTCATGGGGCATCCGGCCGAACGGATCGTCATGGCCGCCGAACAATGGGGCGCGACGCTGATCGTTCTCGGCCATCGCGGCCGTGGCCTCATGGGCCGCTGGCTCTTGGGCTCGGTGGCCAAGCAGGTGATGCACCATGCGCCCTGTGCCGTGCTGATCGCGCGTTGATGCCGCACCGCCCGCCCATCCCGCGCGCCGTTTGGGCGCTGGGCTTCGTCAGCCTGCTGATGGATGTCTCGTCGGAGCTCATCCACAGCCTGCTGCCGGTGTTCATGGCGACGGCGCTCGGTATCTCGGCCTTTACCATCGGCCTCATCGAAGGCGCGGCCGAAGCGACCGCACTGATCGTCAAGGTATTCTCCGGCGCGCTCTCGGACTGGTGGGGCAGGCGCAAGCCGCTGGCCGTTTTGGGCTATGGCCTGGGCGCGGCGTCCAAGCCGCTCTTCGCCGTCGCCGGCGGGGCCGGGCTGGTCGTCTTCGCGCGGCTGATCGACCGCGTCGGCAAGGGCATCCGCGGCGCACCGCGCGACGCGCTGGTCGCCGACCTGACGCCGCCCGAGATCCGCGGCGCCGCTTTCGGCCTCAGACAGTCGCTCGATACCGTCGGCGCCTTTCTCGGGCCGCTCTTGGCCATGGGACTGATGCTCCTGTGGGCCGACGACTTCCGCGCCGTGTTCTGGGTGGCGGCGATCCCCGCATTCCTCGCCGTGGCGCTGCTCTTCTTCGGCGTGCAGGAACCGGAGCGTCACTCGACCGGCCGCCGCGTCAATCCGATCCGCCGCGAGGCCCTGCGGCGACTGCCTTCCGCCTACTGGTGGGTGGTCGCGATTGGCGCGATCTTCACGCTGGCGCGCTTCTCGGAAGCCTTTCTGGTACTGCGTGTGCAATCGGGCGGTCTGCCGCTCGCCTTCGTGCCGCTGGTGCTGATCGTGATGAACATCGTCTATGCGGCGGCCGCCTATCCTTTTGGCAGGCTCGCCGATGGCATGAGCCACACGCGCCTGCTGGCCTGGGGGCTCCTGCTGCTGATCGCCGCCGACGCGGCACTCGCCTGGGATGGCCACTGGGCCGTTGCCTGGGTGGGCGTCGTGCTCTGGGGCCTGCACCTGGCGATGACACAAGGGCTGCTCGCGGCGATGATCGCCGACACCGCGCCGGCCGACCTGCGCGGCACGGCCTACGGCTTCTTCAATCTTGCCAGTGGTGTGGCCATGCTTCTGGCGAGCGCACTCGCCGGCCTGCTCTGGGATGCCCTCGGCGCCGCCTGGACCTTCATCGCCGGTGGCGCTTTCAGCGCGCTGGCGCTCGCGGTCCTCCTCGGCAAGGGACGGCTGGCGCGTTACGACGGCTGAGTTTCAGCGGAAGTACTGGATGACGTAACCGGCGGCGAGCCCGGCGAGCAGCAGGGCGAGCCCCAGCTTGAGGATGTGCTGCGGCACGTGCTTCTGGGTGCGGGCGCCGAGGTACATGCCTGCCAGGCCGCCCAGACCGAAGAGGAGGCCGAGCAGCCAGTCGGGGCGCGCTTCCATGCCGGCGGGAGCCGGCAGAAACTGGTAGAGGGCGACGCCGGCGACCGAGGTGACCAGCGTGCCGAAGAGCGTCGCCCCGGCAACGACATGGATCGACAGTCCGAACGCGCCGACGAGGATCGGCGACATCAGCGCGCCGCCGCCGATGCCGTAGGTACCGCCGACGATGCCGATGACGAGCGAGAGGAGGAAGACGGCTCGGCGCGGGAAGGGAACGTCGCTGGCGGCCTCGGACGTTGCCGGGGCCTTCGCGGTGCGCAGCGAGCGCAGGAGCCGCAGCGACAGCGCGGCGAGGACGAGACCGACGAACAGCTTGAAGCCGCGCGGATCGGCCAGCCAGTGGAGGCGCAGCCACCAGCCGGCGAACAGGCCGGGCAGCGTGCCCGCCGCGATGACGCGCGCGAGCGGCCAGTGCATGCGTCCCTCGCGTGCATAACGCCAGACGCCGCCCGGGATGGCGACGAGATTGAAGACGAGGTTGGTCGCCGAGACCGAAGGCGAGACGTAGCCTAGCACGCTCATCTGGAACGGCAGCAGCAGGAAGGCGCCGGAGACGCCGACCATCGAGGTGAAGTAGGAAATCACGAAGGCCACCAGTGGCGGCAGCCAGAGGTAGGTGTCGATGCCGGACGTGGCGAAATGGACAGTGCCCATCCGAAACTCAGCCGCGGTAACACGCCAGCGGAGCCGGCCGCCCGGTCATGGACGCAGGTAGGCCCAGCCGGTTTCCTGCCGGCGCACGATCTCGACGTAGCCGGCCTGGACGACGGTGACGCCGGCGGTCAGGTCGTCTTTGGCGATCTTCTGCACCTTCATGGTGTTGCCGCAGGCGATCATTTCGACGCCCGCGGCGATCGCGTCCTGCACGTCGTTCGCGGCCAGCGAGTCGGCCAGGAGCATGCCGAGTCCCGGGCCGATGGCCACGAGGGCGATCCTGACCTTGCCCTTGCCGAGATCGGCCTGGATGTTGCGGATGTTGCCGAGGATGGCGTGCCATTTCTTCGAGTCGTCTTCATTGACCTGGATGACGATGCGGCTGGGTTTTTCCGCAGTGCCGGCCTGGGCGCAAGCGACCGGCGACGCGCCGGCAGCCGCGAAGGCCAACAGCCAGAACGCGAGCTTCAGGAACCTGTTCATGGTAGCTGCTCCCGGGACAGAAGAAAGATCTTGCCCTCGGCGCTGGGCGTATCGACCCAGGTGAAAGCGATGTCGGGAAAGGCGGCCTCGACGAGGTCGGCATTGTGGCCGATTTCGACGAAGAGCAGGCCATGGTCCGTGAGGTGATCGGCAGCCGCGTCGAGCAGCCGGCGTACGAAGTCGAGACCGTCTTCACCCGAACCCAGCGCCAGCGCCGGCTCATGGCGATATTCGGCGGGGAGGTTTGCCATCGATTGGGCCGTGACGTAGGGCGGGTTGCAGACGATGAGGTCGTAGCGGCAGCCCGGAAGGCCGCTGAAGAGATCGGACTCGACGAGGCGGATGCGATGCTGCAGGCCGTAGTCTGAGACGTTGCGCTCCGCCACCGCGAGGGCATCGCGGGAGATGTCTGCGGCATCGATCGCCGCTTCGGGAAAAGCTTCGGCCATCAGGATCGCGAGGCAGCCGGAGCCGGTGCAAAGATCGAGCGCTTCCCGGACGGCCGATGGGTCGGTGACCCAGGGCGACAGATTCTCCGCGAGCAGTTCGCCGAAATACGAGCGGGGAACGATTACGCGGGGATCGACATGGAAGCGATGCCCGGCGAGCCAGGCTTCGCCCAGCAGGTAGGCCGCCGGCAGGCGGCGGACGATCCGCTGTTCGAGGATGGCGAGCAGCGCCAGACGTTCGTCACGGAGCAGCCGGGCATCGAGGAAGGAATCGAGCCGGTCGTGGGGCAGATGCAGGGTCGAGAGGATCAGCCAGGCCGCTTCGTCGAAAGCGTTGGTCGTGCCGTGGCCGAAGTGCAGGCCGGCCTCGGTGAACCGGCTGACGGCCCAGCGCAGCCAGTCGCGTACGGTGACGAGTTCATCGACGATCGCACTCATCGGCCGAGCAGACGTTCGAGGGTACCGAGATAGATCGCCGTGAGCGGCTCGATGTCGGCGAGCGCGACGTGCTCGTCGATCTTGTGGATGCTTGCGTTCACGGGGCCGAGTTCCACGACCTCGGGGCAGATCTCGGCGATGAAGCGGCCGTCGGAGGTGCCGCCGCTGGTCGACAGCTCCGGGACGATGCCGGTGACCTCGCGGATCGCCTCGGAGAGCGCCGCGACCAGGGCACCGCGCGGCGTGACGAAGGGGCGGCCACCGATCGTCCAATGGATGTCGTATTCGAGCCCGTGACGGTCGAGCAGCCGATGGACGCGGTCCTGGAGACTTTCGACGCTGCTCGCGGTCGAGAAGCGGAAGTTGAACAGCACCTCCAGCGTTCCCGGCACGACGTTGGTTGCGCCCGTGCCGGCGTGGATGTTGGAGATCTGGAAGCTGGTCGGCGGGAAGAATTCGTTGCCCTCGTCCCAACGGGCCGCCGAGAGCTCGGCGAGCGCCGGGGCGGCCAGATGGATCGGGTTCCGGACCTTTTCAGGATAGGCGACGTGGCCCTGCAAGCCCTTGACGACGAGCCGCGCCGACAGCGAGCCGCGGCGGCCATTCTTGATCGTGTCGCCGAGGCGGGCCACCGAGGTCGGCTCGCCGACGATGCAGTAGTCGATCGTCTCGCCGCGCGCCTTGAGCGCCTCCACGACACGCACGGTGCCGTCGGTGGCGTCGCCTTCTTCGTCCGAGGTCAGAAGCAGCGCGATCGATCCCCGATGGTCGGGGCGGGTGGCGACGAAGCGCTCGACAGCCACCACGAAGGCCGCGAGCGAGGTCTTCATGTCCGCGGCGCCGCGACCGTAGAGCCGGCCGTCACGTTCGCTCGGCAGGAAAGGATCGCTGCACCATTGATCGACCGGCCCCGGCGGCACGACATCGGTATGGCCGGCGAGGCAGACGAGCGGCCGCGCCGTGCCGCGCCTCGCGCCACTCGGTTTCACGATAGAGCGCCTCGACGGCAACGGCGTCTCGAACCTGTGGGCGAGGCGCGCGGCGAGGAGTTCCAGGCAGCCGGCATCGTCCGGCGTGACCGAGCGGCGGGCGATCAACTGGCGCGCGAGGTCGAGCGGCGGCGTCGCCACGGCGTCAGACGTGCGGCTTCAGCGTGAATTCCGCGCACGAGTCCCCTGTTGCCCCGGCCTCGG
>CAZGYD010000170.1:0-19734 GCA_964530115.1 uncultured Rhodocyclaceae bacterium
CGCCGATTCGTCTTTTTTCAAGTGTACTCGCCACCACGATATCTCCACATGCTCGAGCGTAGGCAGCGTACGATGTGTATCAGAGCCATGCCTACTCCCGGCATGGCGCAGAGGCTGGTGGGCGATGCCGAGGTCGGTATCCGAGGGCCCCTCTCGGAGATCGTCACCGACGGGGGAGACGACGTGGGCACCGCCAGGAACGCGGCGGCGGCCCGCGGGGCGCGCGACGCCGCGGGGCCCGACCTGGTGCTGCTCGACATCTGGATGCCGGACACCGACGGCATCACGCTGCTCAAGGAGTGGGCGGCCGGCGGCCAGCTGACCATGCCCGTGATCATGATGTCCGGCCACGGCACCATCGACAGCGCCGTCGAGGCGACGCGCATCGGTGCGCTCGATTTCCTCGAGAAGCCGATCGGCATGCAGAAGCTGCTTTCCGCCGTCCATCACGGCCTCGAGCGCGGCCGCCGGCGTCCGGCGCCGGTGCTGTCGCTGGCGGCCTTCCCGCGCTCGGCCGCGCTCAAGGACTTGAGGAAGCGCATCGAGCAGGTCGCCGCCGGCAGCCCGTGGCTGATCCTGCGCACGGCGCCGGGCGGCATCGTCGAACTGGCCGCGCGCACGCTGCAGATGCCCGGCAAGGCCTGGATCGATCTCGCGGCGAGCTCCGAGCCGCTGTCGCTCGAAACGCTGGAGGCCTCGGCCGGCGGCACGCTCTACTGCGAGGATCTGCCGCGGCTCACGCGGCTCCAGCAGAAGAACCTGTTCTTCGCCTTCGATCGCCTGGAAAAGTACAAGCTTCGCCTGGTGGCCGGCTCCACCGTGGATGCCCAGACGCTGGCGGCGCACGGCTGGGACGAGGGCCGCGTGCGCCGCCTGTTCGAAGTCTGGCTCGGCCTGCCGACGCTCGGCGAGCTCCGCGACGAAGTACCGGAGATCGCCAGCCATTTGCTGACCCAGCTCGCCGAAGCTGGCGAGGCGCCGCTGCGGCGCCTGAGCTCCTCGGCGCTCAATGCCCTGCGACAGCACAAGTGGCCGGGCGGCTACGCGGAGCTCAGGAACGCGCTCCGCTCGCTGGCGCTCGGTGCGCTTGGCGATGAAATCGAAGCCGACGAGGTGCACCACCTGTTGTTCCCGGCGAGCGCGGTGCCCGAGCCGGTGCTGCCCGCGGAGATCATGGCCCTGCCGCTGCGCGAGGCGCGCGAGATGTTCGAGCGCATATACTTCGAGCACCACCTGCGCAGCGACGGCGGCAACATGACCCGCCTCGCGGAGCGGACCGGCCTCGAGCGCACGCACCTGTACCGCAAGTTGAAGGATCTCGGTCTGCGCGGGGGCAAGGGAGAAGAACAATGAGGATCGTCATCCTGGGCGCCGGCCAGGTCGGTGCCAGCGTCGCCGAGGCGCTTGCTTCCGAGGCCAACGACATCACCATCGTCGACCAGAACCGTGAGGCGCTTGCCGCGCTCTCCGACCGGCTCGACGTGCGCACGCTGGCCGGCAATGCCGCCTACCCGTCGGTGCTGCGCGAGGCCGGCATCGAGGACGCCGACCTGCTGATCGCGGTGACCCAGTCGGACCAGACCAACCTGGTCGCCTGCAAGATCGCCCGCAGCCTGTTCAACGTGCCCACCCGCATCGCCCGCCTGCGCTCGCCGGACTTCCTCGACGACGAGCTCCTCTCCAACGACAACTTCGCGGTCGATTTCGCCATCTGCCCGGAACAGGAGATCACCGAGTACATCGGCAAGCTGATCGAGTTTCCCGAGGCGCTGCAGGTGCTCGAGTTCGCCGAGGGCCGCGTCACCCTCGTCGGCGTGCGCGCCTACCAGGGCGGGCTGCTCGTCGGCAAGGCGATCCGCGCGATGCGCGAGCACCTGCCGAGGACCATCGACGCGCGCGTCGCCGCGATCTTCCGCGAGCATCAGGCGGTCGATCCCGACGGCGACACGGTGATCGAGCCGGGCGATGAGGTCTTCGTCGTCGCCGCCAGCGAGCACATCCGGCCGGTGATGCGCGAACTGAGGCGCATGCAGCAGCCGGTGAAGCGGGTGATGATCGCTGGCGGCGGCAACATCGGCTCGCGGCTCGCCGGACTGCTCGAGGACCGCTACGAGGTCAAGGTGGTGGAGCGCGACCGCAACCGCGCCGAGATCATCGCCGCGCGGCTCGACAAGTCGCTGGTGCTGGTCGGCGAGGCGACCGACGAGAACGTGCTCGCCGAAGAGAACATCGACGAGATGGACATCTTCCTCGCGCTCACCAACGACGACGAGGACAACATCATGGCCGCCTCGCTGGCCAAGCGGCTCGGCTGCCAGCGCGTACTGGCGCTGATCAACCGCTGCGCCTACGCCGACATGGTCCAGGGCGGGCCGATCGACATCGGCCTCTCGCCGGCGCAGGTGTCGATCGGCACGCTGCTCACCCACGTGCGCCAGGGCGACGTCACGCGCGTACACAGCCTGCGCCGCGGCGCCGCCGAGGCGCTCGAG
Organism: uncultured Rhodocyclaceae bacterium; assembly: GCA_964530115.1. GTDB lineage: Bacteria > Pseudomonadota > Gammaproteobacteria > Burkholderiales > Rhodocyclaceae > Fen-999. The sequence continues at coordinate 2,493 of CAZGYD010000170.1, forward strand.
CTCGTCGCCCACGGCAACCGCGAGAATTCCAAGGTCGTCGGCCGGCGCATCGACGAACTGCCGAAGATCAAGGGTGCGCACATCGGCGCCATCGTGCGCAAGGGCAGGACCACCGACATCATCGGCGAGGACGGCATGCCCCGGGGACGAACGGACCAGCAGGTGATCATCCCCCATCACGACACGGTGATCGAGAGCGGCGACCACGTCATCGTCTTCTGCACGCACAAGCGCCAGGTCAAGGAAGTGGTCAGGCTGTTCCAGGTCGGCGCGCTGTTCTTCTGACGGGTCATGCGCTTTCTGCCCGTCTTCAACGCGCTGGGCGTCATCATCGGCCTCTTTGGCCTGACCATGCTGGTGCCGGTCGGCGTCTCGTGGTATTTCGCGGACGGTGCGCAGACGGCCTATGACGAGGCGGTGCTGGCGACGCTGTTCGCCGGTGCCCTGCTCTGGCTCATGACGCGCCAACGCCAGCGCATCGAGCTGCGCGTGCGCGACGGCTTCCTGCTCGTGGCGCTGACCTGGGCCGTCCTGCCGGTATTCGGCGCCCTGCCCCTCTATGCCTACATCGACGGCCTGTCGTTCACCGATGCCTATTTCGAGGCGACCTCGGGGCTGACCGCGACCGGTTCGACGCTGCTCACCGGGCTCGATGCGCTGCCGATTTCGATCAATTTCTGGCGCACGTTCATGCACTGGATCGGCGGCATGGGTGTGATCGTGCTCGCTGTCGCGGTGCTGCCGCTTTTGGGCATCGGCGGCCGGCAGCTGTTCAAGGCCGAGGTTCCCGGTCCGATGAAGGAGGCGAGCCTGACCCCGCGCGTGGCGGAAACGGCCAAGGGGCTGTGGGTCGTGTATCTGCTGCTGACGGCGGCGTGCGCCGGGGCGCTGATCGCTGCCGGCATGGAGCCGTGGGAGGGCCTGATGCACGCCTTCAGCGTCATGGGCCTGGGCGGCTTCTCGACCAAGGACGCGAGCCTCGGCCATTTCAACAGCGTGCCGATCGAACTCGTGGCCATGACCTTCGCCCTCCTCTCGGGCATCAACTACGCCACCCACTTCCTCGCCCTGCACGGCAGGAGCCTGAAGCCCTACCTGCGCGATGCCGAGATCCCCTGGTATCTCGCCGTCCTCGTCGCCAGCGTCGTCGGCCTGACCGCCTATCTGATGAGCTTCGACATCTATGACGACGTCTGGACCGCGCTGCGCTACGTGGCCTTCCACTGCATCTCGATCGCCACCTCGCTCGGCTTCGCCACGACCGATTACAGCCTCTGGCCGATGTTCGGCCAGCTCTGGATCCTGTTCATGGGCAGCTTCTTCGCCTGTTCGGGCTCGACCGGCGGCGGCATCAAGATGATGCGCGCGATCATCCTCTACCGGCAGGTTTACCGCGAGGTGCTGCGCGCCATGCACCCGCGCGCCATCCATCCGGTGCGCCTGGGCGGCGCGGTGGTGCCGGACGCCGTGCTGCATGCCGTGCTGGCCTTCAGCTTCATCTACATGGTCGTCGTCGTGCTGCTCACGTTGCTGATGGTCGCCTCGGGGCTCGACCTGATCACCGCCTTCTCGGCGATCGTCGCCACGATCAACAACACCGGGCCGGGCCTGGGCGCGGTCGGCCCGGCGAGCAACTTCTCGGTGCTCACGGATTTCCAGACCTGGGTCTGCTCGTTCGCGATGATCCTCGGCCGTCTGGAGCTCTTTACGGTGCTGGTCGTGCTCACGCCGGCGTTCTGGCGCAAGTAGCCGGCGTGTCACGACGGCTGAGTTTCGGCTAGCCCATGCGTTTCCTCTCCGTTTTCCACGCACTCGGCGCGATCGTCTTCGTCTTTGGCCTGACCATGCTCGTGCCGGTCGGCGTCTCCTGGCTGACCCGGGACGGCGCCGAGACCGCCTACGACGAGGCCATCGCCCTGACGCTGCTCATCGGCGGCCTGCTCTGGCTGGCGACGCGCCGGCGCGGACATGCCGAACTGCGCGTGCGCGACGGCTTCCTGCTCGTGACCCTGACCTGGCTCGTCGTGCCCATCTTCGGCGCCCTGCCGCTGCTCTTCCAGATTCCGGGCCTCTCTTTCACCGACGGTTATTTCGAGTCGGTGTCCGGCCTGACGACGACGGGCTCGACGGTGCTCACCGGCCTCGATGCGCTGCCGCTGTCGATCAATCTCTGGCGCTGCTTCCTGCACTGGCTGGGCGGCATGGGCGTGATCGTGCTCGCGGTCGCGGTGCTGCCGCTCCTGGGCATCGGCGGCCGGCAGATCTTCAAGGCCGAGACGCCGGGCCCGATGAAGGAGGAGAGCCTCACCCCGCGCATCGCGGAAACGGCCAAGGGGCTCTGGTCGGTTTACTTTCTGCTGACGGCCGCCTGCACGGCCGCGCTCTGGCTCACCGGGCTCGACGGCTGGGAGGCGCTGATGCACGCCTTCTCGATCATGGGCCTGGGCGGCTTTTCCAGCCACGACGCGAGCTTCGGCCATTTCGGCAACCTCGCCGCCGAGATCGTCGTCATGGTCTTCGCCCTGCTCGCGGGGCTGAACTTCGCCACCCACTTCCTGGCCTTGCGCGGGCGCAGCCTCAAGCCCTATCTCCACGATGCCGAGCTGCCCTTCTATTTCGGCGTGCTGGCGGTGAGCATCCTCGGCCTGACGGTCTGGCTCGAGCCTCATGCGGTCCAGGACGGCTTCTGGCAGACGATGCGCTACGTCGCCTTCCACTCGATCTCGCTCGCCACCTCGCTGGGCCTGGCGACGACCGACACCGGCACCTGGCCGATGTTCGCCCAGGTCTGGATGCTGTTCCTTTGCAGCTTCGTCGCCTGCTCGGGCTCGACCGGCGGCGGCATCAAGATGATGCGCGCGATCCTGCTCTACAAGCTGGTCTACCGCGAGGTGCTGCGTTCCATGCACCCGCGTGCGGTCCATACCATCCGGCTCGGCCGGCGGGTGGTCGGCGAGCCGGTGCTGCACGCGGTGCTCGCCTTCAGCTTCGTGTACATGGCGCTGACCGCGGTGCTGACGCTCACGCTCGCGGCCTCCGGCATGGAGCTGGTCACGGCCTTTTCGGCGGTGGTCGCCACCATCAACAACACGGGGCCGGGGCTCGAGAGCATCGGCACGGCGGGCAACTTCGCCGGGCTCACCGACTTCCAGAAATGGGTGTGCTGCTTCGCGATGATCATCGGCCGGCTGGAGATCTTCACCGTGCTCGTGGTGATGACGCCGGCGTTCTGGAGGAAGTAGCCGGCGTGTGACGACGGCTGAGTTTCGGAAGCCCTGAATGAATCGCCGTGCGTTCCGCTCGCTGTGTCGTGCGGCGCCCGGAATCCCGTCTGACGTCTCGTTATGGCGCGGTTCCTTGCGCTGCATCCCGCCCGTGGCTTCCTTCAGCGCGTCGTTTCGGGATGCCATGCGATAATCCCGCGACTGCACGAGGATTCCCGCCATGGCCCGCCCCCGCAACGACACCCTTCTGCGCTCGCTGCTCCGCCAGCCGGTGGAATACACCCCCGTCTGGCTGATGCGTCAGGCCGGGCGTTACCTGCCGGAATACTGCGAAACGCGCAAGCGCGCCGGCAGCTTCCTCGATCTCTGCAAGAGCCCCGCGCTCGCCTGCGAGGTGACGCTGCAGCCGCTCGCGCGCTACGACCTCGATGCGGCGATCCTGTTTTCCGACATCCTGACCGTGCCCGACGCGATGGGGCTCGGCCTGTACTTCGCGGACGGCGAAGGCCCGAAGTTCGAGCGGCCGCTGCGCGAGGAATGGGCGATCCGCGACCTCGAGGCGCCGGATCCGGCCTTCCACCTGCGCTATGTGATGGACGCCGTCGCCGAGATCCGCCGCGCGCTCGACGGCTCGGTGCCGCTGATCGGCTTTTCCGGCTCGCCCTTCACGCTCGCCTGTTACATGGTCGAAGGCGGCGGCTCCGAGGACTTCCGCACGGTCAAGACCATGCTCTTCGACCGCCCCGATCTGCTGCACCGCATCCTCGACGTCACGGCCAAGGCGGTCGCCCAGTACCTGAACGCCCAGATCGAATCCGGCGCCCAGGCGGTCATGATCTTCGACACCTGGGGCGGCGCCCTGCCGGCCTGGGCCTACCAGGAGTTTTCGCTCGCCTACATGCAGCGCATCGTCGATGAACTCATCGACATCCACGACGGCGAGCGCGTTCCGTCCATCGTGTTCACCAAGGGCGGCGGCCAGTGGCTGGAATCGATCGCGCGGATCGGCGTCGATGCGGTCGGGCTCGACTGGACCACCGATCTCGGCGAGGCGCGCCGGCGGACCGGCGACGGCGTGGCGCTGCAGGGCAACATGGACCCCGTGGCGCTGTTCGCCTCGCCCGAGGGGGTAGCCCGCGAGGCGAGGCGGGTCATCCGGAACTTCGGCATGCATACGATGACGAGCGGCCATGTCTTCAACCTCGGCCACGGCATTTCCCAGTATGCACCGCCCGACAACGTCGCCGTGCTCGTCGACACCGTCCATCAGTACAGCCGAGAATTCCATCCGCGGGCGCCCGAATAGGCCGGTGGGGTGGCCCCCGGCGGACGGCAATGTCCGGGATCGCCGCGGCGTCGGAAGCCCCGGACGCCCCTCCCGGAAACGGGCTTCCCAAGAGGGTTCCGGAAAGGGGTTGACAACTCTGTTATTCACAGTTCCGCCGCGCTTGTATCGCGCATGCCGAAATATCCCCGTCGCTCCCGATGTAATCCATAACCCGTTGTTTTAGCGAGAAAAGTTTTCGCACAAAGATTACGCAGCGATGAAAATATCTTTAAAGCACCGCCAGTTACGCTCGCCCTGCCAACTTTTCCCACAAACTTATCCACAGATTTTGTGGGTAAGAAACTTCTCGCCGAAACCCCAATGAGTTAAGGCGTGAAACCCGAAGTCGCTTCAAGGATCGGCATGCAACTCCTTGATCGCCCATGACCATCGTCCGTGTCGCACTCGACGTGCCGCTGTCCCGCACCTTCGACTACCAGGCGGACGATGCCGTCGGCGCGGACGTCGGCCGGCTCGCCCGGGTGCCCTTTGGCACCGGTCACAAGGTCGGCCTGATCGTCGGCATCGGGGAATCGAGCGATCAGCCGCCGGAGAAGCTCAAGCCGGTCGAGACCATCCTTCGCGACTTGCCGGCACTGCCTGCCGACTGGCTGGCGCTGTGCGAGTTCTGCAGCCGCTACTACCAGCATCCGCCCGGTCAGGTCGTCGCCTTCGCCCTGCCGCCCATGCTGCGTCGCGGCAAGCTGCCGAGAAACGGGGGCAAGGAGCGAGAGGCTAGGGGCTGGGAGCAGCGGGAAGCCTCGCGGCCGCCTTTGCTGGCCGAGCAGGAGGCGGCGGTGGGAGCGATCACTGCCGCCCGGGGCTTCGAAACCTTTCTCCTGCATGGTGTCACCGGCAGTGGCAAGACCGAGGTCTATCTGCGCGCCATCGAGGCCGTGCTCGAGGCGGGCCGGCAGGCCCTGATGCTCGTGCCCGAGATCGCGCTGACGCCGCAACTCGAGCAACGTGTGAGCGAACGCTTCCCGAACGCGCATATCGTTTCGGCGCACAGCGGCGTCGCCGACGCGGCGCGCGCGCGCGGTTTTCTGAATGCTCTCGAAGGCCGGGCCGACATCGTGCTCGGCACGCGGCTCGCCGTCTTCATGCCGCTGCCGCGCCTGGGCCTGATCGTCGTCGACGAGGAGCATGACGCCTCCTTCAAACAGCAGGAGGGACTGCGCTACTCCGCCCGCGACGTGGCGATCTTCCGCGCCAAGCAGCGCGGCGTGCCCATCGTCCTCGGCTCGGCGACGCCGTCGCTGGAGTCGTACCACCACGCGTGCAGCGGCCGCTACCGGCGCCTCGAACTGTCGCGCCGGGCCGTGGCCGAGGCGCCGCCGGATGTCCGAACCGTCGATACGCGCAAGGAAAAACTCCAGGACGGCATGAGCGCGGCGCTCATCGACGCCCTCGCCGTGCGGCTCGCGCGCGGCGAGCAGAGCCTCGTCTTCCTCAACCGGCGCGGCTACGCCCCGGTGCTCGCGTGCCCGGCCTGCGGCTGGGTGTCGCGCTGCCGCCGCTGTGCAGCCAATCTGGTCGTGCATCTGGCCGACCGGCGCCTGCGCTGCCACCATTGCGGCCTCGAGGCGCGCATCCCCGCCGCCTGCCCCGACTGCGGCAACCAGGACATCCACCCGTTCGGCCGCGGCACGCAGCGCATCGAGTCGGCCCTGGCGCAGCGGTTTCCCGAAGCGCGCATCCTGCGCATCGACCGCGACTCGGCGAGCACGCCGAAAAAGTGGCAGGCCATGCTCGCGGCGATCCACGCGGGCGGGGCGGACATCCTCGTCGGCACCCAGATGCTCGCCAAGGGCCACGACTTTCCCCGGCTCACGCTGGTCGCCGTCATCGGCGCCGATGCCGCGCTGTTCGCGGCCGATTTCCGCGCGCCTGAACGGCTCTTTGCCCAGCTCATGCAAGTGGGCGGCCGCAGCGGCCGCCACGACCTGCCCGGCGAGGTGCTGATCCAGACCGAGCATCCGGGCCATCCGCTCTATCGCGCGCTCGCCGGGCACGACTACGCCGCCTTCGCCGATGCGCAGCTCGACGAGCGGCGCCAGGCCGGCCTGCCGCCCTTTTCCTTCCAGGCCCTGCTCTCGGCCGAAGCGAAGGAAGTGGGGCAGGCGCTCGATTTCCTCGCCCGCGCGCGCGAGGCCGCGCTGCCCATCGCCGGCGAGGCCATAAGCCTCTACGACCCGGTGCCGATGCGCATGGTCCGCCTGAAGAACCTCGAGCGCGCCCAGTTGCTGGTCGAATCGCCGAGCCGGCCGGCGCTGCAGGGCTTCCTCGCCGTCTGGGTGCCGCTGCTCCACACCATCCGGGCGCCAGGTGGCTTGCGCTGGCACCTCGACGTCGACCCGCTCGAGTTTTGAACCTTGCTAGACTGCCTGCGTTCACAGCCGGGAGGAACGCCATGCCCTACGTTGCCCGTGATGCCGGCGGCCGGATCGTGGCTGTCGCCGCCGAACCGAGTGCTGCGGTCACGGAAGCCATCGACGCCAACGCGCCGGAACTCCAGGAATATCTCGCGCGCCTCGGGCCGCGCGCCGCCACCGACCTCGCCGGCACCGACCTCGGCCTCATCCGCGTCATCGAGGATCTGATCGATACGCTGATGGACAAGAACGTGTTGCGCTTCACCGATCTGCCCGAAGCCGCGCAACACAAGCTCACCCAGAGGCGCTCGCTGCGGCGGGCGATGAAGCCGCTCGACCTGCTCGGCGGATCGGGCGACATCCCGCCCGAAATCAAGCTCTGACGGTTCCGGCTTTCGCCCTGCCGCCGAACAGGAACCAGCCCCAGCTCGCGGCCTGGAGCAGCGCGAGCGCGGCGAAGGCGCCGCGGTAGGCGTCTGCCGGGGCCAGCCCGTGCGCCGAGAGCGCATCGACGAGGATGCCGAGCCCCCACTGGAGGCCGAAGGCGCCGGCGAAGGCGGCGAGATTGAGCGCCGTGTTCACGCGCCCCGAGAGCGCCGCCGGAAAATTCGCCGCGAGCAGTGCGTAGGCGAGATTGCCGACCGAGAAGACCAGCCCGAGACAGAACCAGGAAAGCAGCGTCGGGCCGATGTCCGCGACGATCAGGACGAACAGCGCGACGCCGGCGCCCATGCCGCTCTTGAGGATGGCCTCGGGCGCGATGCCGCGCCGCTTGAGCGGTACGACGAAGAAGGCGATGGCGAGGAAGCCCGCGAGCATCGCTGCGCTCGTGAGCAGCAGGTGGAAGGCCGCGGCCTCGCGCGTGAGGCCGCTGACCGTCGTCAGCCAGGGTACGGCCCAGAGCCCCTGCACGGCCATGAAGCCGCCGACGATGGCCGCGGTCTGCGGCGCGAAACGCCAGAAGACCCTGCTTTTCAGGATTCCGGCCAGCGCCCCGAGCTGGGCACGCAGCGTCTCCCGCGGTCCTGTGGAAGGTTTCTCCGGCGTCGAGAATATGAGCGCCGCGACGACCAGCACGAGCACGGCGAGGGCGACGAACACGCCGCGCCAGCCGAGCGCGGGCAGGGCCCAGCCGAGCGGCGTCGTCGCCGTGAGCGCACCCAGCCCGCCCGCGGCCATTACCGCGGCGTTGAGCGACGCCTGACGCTCGGCCGGAAACCAGAGCGAGAAGGCCTTGAAGCTCGCCATCAGGCAGGCCGAGACGCCCAGGCCGATCAGGCCGCGGGCGAAGGCCAGTTGCGGCAGGCTCTCGCCCGCCGCGAAGGCGAGGCAGCCCGCGGCGGCGACGACGAGCAGACCCGCCTCGACCCGGCGCGGACCGTAACGGTCGAGCAGCAGCCCCAGCGGCAGCTGGACGGCGCCGAAGACCAGCAGATACGCCGAGGTGAGCAGGCCGAGGTCGGCGGCCGGCAGCGACAAGGCGCGGGACAGCTCCGGCGCGATCACGGCATTGACGTTGCGCAGCAGATACGAGAGGTAATAGCCGGCCGCGAACGGCGCGAAGACGCGCAGCCAGAGGTTCAATGCCACAGCCACGCGGCGCCCCTGACACCCGACGAATCGCCATGGCGGTTCCGGACGAGCCGGGTGGCGACGTGATCGGAAAAGACATGCGCGCCCCAGAGCTTCGGCACGTTCTCGTAGAGCCGGTCGATGTTCGACAGGCCGCCGCCAAGGACGATGACGTCCGGATCGACGACGTTGATCACGGTCGCCAATGCGCGCGCCAGCCGCCGCTCGTAGCGGACGAGCGTCTCCTCGCAGTCGGGATCGCCGGCCGCCGCGCGGGCGACGATCTCCTCGGGCCGAGACTGTGGAGCTTCGCCCCATCCCTCGCTTTGCTCGGAACCGCCACTGCGTGGCGTCCTGCGCCCTTCGGGCTGGTCGGCCATGGTGGCACGCCGGTGGTCCTTGGCCATGCCGGGACCGGAGAGATAAAGCTCGATGCAGCCCTTGCGGCCGCAATAACACTCGGGTCGGTGATGCTCGCCGGGCATCGGATTGTGGCCCCATTCGCCGGCGATGGCGTTGGCGCCGACGAGCGTCTGGCCGCGCACGACGAGGCCACCGCCCACGCCCGTGCCGAGGATGACGCCGAAGACGACCTCGGCACCCGCCGCCGCGCCGTCGGTGGCCTCCGAGAGCGCGAAACAGTTGGCGTCGTTCTCGATTCTCACCTCGCGGCCGAGCGCCGTTTCGAGGTCCTGCCGCAGCGGGCGGCCGATGAGCCACGTCGAGTTGGCGTTCTTGACGAGCCCCGTCGCCCGCGATTCCGCGCCCGGAATGCCGATGCCGACCGTGCCGCGGCGGCCGAGTTCGGCCTCGGCCGCCGCCACGAGGCCGGCGATCGCGGCGACGGTGCCGGCATAGTCCTCGCGCGGAGTTGGCACGCGCCGGCGCAGCAGCACCCCGCCGCCCTCGTCGAGGGCGATGATCTCGATCTTGGTGCCGCCGAGGTCGATGCCGAGCCGCATGGCGTGATTCTGGCACGGCCTGCGCCGTGGCGAGGAAAGTCTGGGAAAATCCGCCCGATGGACACCCTGCCCGACCCCCTCATCGAAATCGACGACCTGCGCTTCGCCTACGGTGGCAACCGGGTCCTCGAAGGCGTGAATCTGCGCGTGCCGCGCGGCAAGGTCGTGGCCATCCTCGGCGTTTCCGGCTCGGGCAAGAGCACCCTGCTCAAGCTGATCGGCGGCCAGCTCAAACCCGCGCGCGGCCGCGTCACCGTCGCCGGCAAAATCGTGCATGAGCTCGACGACGACGGCCTCTATGCGCTTCGCCGCGAGATGGGCATGATGTTCCAGAGCGGCGGGCTGTTCTCCGACCTGTCGGTGTTCGAAAACATCGCCTTCCCGATGCGCGAGCTCACCGACCTGCCCGAGGACCTGATCCGCCGGCTGGTGCTGATGAAGCTGCACGCCGTCGGCCTGCGCGGCGCCGCCGGGCTGATGCCAAACGAGCTTTCCGGCGGCATGTCGCGGCGCGTGGCGCTCGCGCGCGCGATCGCGCTCGATCCCGCGCTGATCATGTATGACGAACCCTTCGCCGGACTCGACCCGATCTCGCTCAACGTCATCGCCCGGCTGATCCGCACGCTTAACGATGCGCTCGGCGCCACCTCGATCATCGTCACCTACGATGTCTTCGAGTCGCTCAAGGTCGCCGACTACGCCTATTTCCTCCATGAAGGCCGCGTCGTCGCCCAGGGCACGACGAAGGACATGCGCGAATCGCGCGACCCCTTCGTCCATCAGTTCGTCAACGCGCTGCCGGACGGCCCCGTCGCCTTCCACCACCCGGCGGCGCCCTACCGCGAGACGCTGCGGCTTCCGTCCGGCTGATTTTTCTGCGCTGCCGGCGATGTCTGGCCGCCATGAAACTTTGCTAGAGTGCCCCGGCCGTCAACAACCAAGGAAGGGAGCGTCACCATGAGCGGCTTCATGCAGGAGTTCAAGGAATTCGCCCTCAAGGGCAACGTCATGGACCTCGCCGTCGGCGTCATCATCGGCGGCGCCTTCGGCAAGATCGTCGATTCGGTGGTCGGCGACCTGATCATGCCGATCGTCGGCAAGATCTTCGGCGGCCTCGATTTCAACGACTACTTCATTCCGCTCGCCGGCCAGACCGCGACGACGCTGGCCGAGGCCAAGAAGGCCGGCGCGGTGTTCGCCTACGGCAGCTTCCTGACCATCCTGCTCAACTTCATCATCCTCGCGTTCATCATCTTCGTGATGGTCAAGCAGATGAACCGCCTCAAGCGCGAGGCGCCCCCCGCTCCGGCCGAGCCGCCGCCCACGCCGGAGGAAGTTCTCCTGCTGCGCGAGATCCGCGATTCGCTGAAGAAGTAGCGGCGGCCTGGCGACCGTCCCGCCGTCTGGGGACGCCCACCGAAACTCAGCCGTCGTAACACGCCGGGCGAGGTGGAAGGTTCGATGGAGTCCCGGCGCAGGGCCGCCCCGAGCCGGGACGGAACGCGCCGGAGGCGCAAGCCGGATGAGGTTTGGTGGCAGCGCCCCGTGATTGGCGGCGCATAGCGCCGCAAGCGGGTTCCTACCCCGAGGGGAGGCTGGGAGGGGTGGGCAATCAGCCGGCGACGAACGGGTTCGTGCGCCGTTCCTCGCCGAAGGTGGACATCGGCCCGTGGCCGGGGATGAATTCGACGTCGTCGCCGAGCGGCCAGAGGCCGTGCCGGATCGAGCGGATCAGCGTGTCGTAATCGCCGCCGGGGAAATCGGTGCGGCCGATGGAGCCGGCGAAGAGCACGTCGCCGACCAGCGCCAGCTTCGACGGCCGATGGAAGAAGCAGACATGACCCGGCGTGTGGCCGGGCGTGTGCAGCACCTCGAGCGTCACCTCGCCAAAGCTCACGGTATCGCCGTCTTCGAGCCAGCGTTCCGGCGTGAATGGCGCGCAGCGGCCGGAAAAGCCGAACATCCGCGCCTGCTCGGCGAGCTGGCGGATCCAGAACTCGTCGCCACGCTGCGGCCCGACGATCGGCGCGCCGGTGCGTTCGGCCAGCTCGGCGGCACCGCCGGCGTGGTCGATGTGGCCATGCGTGAGCAGGATCGTAGCGATGCGGACCCCCTGCCGGCCCGCCGCGGCGAGGATCTCGTCGATGTCGCCGCCGGGATCGACGACGGCGGCCTCGCCCGTTTCCTCGCACCAGAGCAGCGTGCAGTTTTGGACGAAGGCCGTGACCGGGATGATGCGGTAATCCATGCGGCCGATTCTACAGGCCGCGCGCCCAGGCCGGCCGCAGCGGCGCGTGCTGCGGATCGGCGATGGCGGCGCGCAACTCTTCAAGCAGCCGCTCCTTGTCGGCACCGAGCGTGCCCTTGAGCACCAGCCAGTTCGAGGCATGGTCGCTGCGGAACACGGTGCGCTTCAATTCCAGCCGCGAGAGAAAGCGCTCCATTTCCTGCATCAGTTCGACGACCGACAAAGGCTCCCAGCCCGGGAAGCCGGCACGCAGGCGCTCTTCGCCCAGCGGAAAGCTGACCACCAGCGTGGCGAGGTACTCGGGCTGCGCGGCGTTGATCAGGTCCGCGGAGCGTTCCGCGTGGCGTACCGAGAGCGCCCGGCCGCCGAGGCCGTTCAGGATCATCACCGATCGCGTGATGCCGGCCTCGCCGAGCTTGTCGAGCGCCGCGAGCGTCGAGGCGTGCGTCTCGCCCTTGCAGACGCGGGCGAGCACGTCGTCGTCGCCCGATTCGGCGCCCACATAGGCCATCGACAGGCCAGACTCGGCGAGCTGGCGCATTTCCGCGGCTGACTTTCGCGCCAGGTTGCGCGGCAGGCAGTAGCTCGAGACGCGGCGCACGCCCGGCAGATGCGTGCGGATCGCCTCGAGCACGCCGAGCAGCCTGCGCGTCGGCAATACCAGCGCATCGCCGTCGGCGAGGAAGACGCGCTTGACGCGGTCGCCGAAGCGCTCGCCGCAGGCGCGGATGGCTTCGAGCGTTTCGGCCTCGTCGCGGGCGCGGAACTTCTTCTGCGGCGCGGTGTACATCTCGCAGAACGTGCAGCGGTTCCATGAACAGCCGTCGGTGAGCGGCAGGATCAGCGAATCCGCCTCGCTCGGCGGACGGAACACGGGATCGACATAGCGGAGCGGAAAGTCGGCAAACATGGCGCAAGTGTGCCGCAAAACGTGCCGGGGTTGCGGCCGGCGGGGCACCTGTGGCACAGTGCGCCGGCGCCCCGCGGGCGCGATTGACAACCCAACAGTGGAGAAAACGCATGACCACCGTCACCTTCCTCGGCAATCCGGTCCAGCTGGCGGGCAGCCTGCCGCAGCCGGGTTCCCAAGCCCCCGACTTTTCCCTCGTCGGCGGCGATCTCGCCGACGTCTCGCTGAAGAACTTCGCCGGCAAGCGCAAGCTGCTCAACATCGTGCCCAGCCTCGACACGCCGACCTGCGCCACCTCGACGCGCAAGTTCAACGAGGAAGCCGGCAAACTCGCCAACACCGTCGTGCTGGTGATCTCTGCCGATCTGCCCTTCGCCGCCGGCCGCTTCTGCTCGGTCGAGGGCCTGAAGAACGTCCAGCACCTGTCGACGCTGCGCGGCGGCGCCGAGTTCATGAAGAATTACGGCGTGCAGATCGCCGCCGGCCCGCTCGCCGGCCTCTGCGCCCGGGCGGTCGTCGTGCTCGACGAGAACGACAAGGTGCTGCATTCCCAGTTGGTGAGCGAAATCGCCAACGAGCCGGACTACGCGGCGGCCCTCAAGGCGCTCGGCTGACGGGCGGCCGCCTCGCCGTGGCCACGGCGGATCGCCAGGCCGCGGGCGTATAATCACGGCCATCGGGGGCGCCCCTCGCGCATGCGCAGGGGGCGCCCCTGTCATTTCCGGCTGTCGTAACGCAACGCCCGCATCATGAAGTCCAAGTTTTCCGATTCCCTGCTGATCGACCTGATCAAGGCGGTCGCCTCGCAGCTGATCGTCTGGCATCACCTCGCCGCCTACAGTCCGATGGCCGATGCCCTGCAACCCCATGCCCCCCGGATCGTCGACTGGCTCTACGACGACGCCCGTCTCGCGGTGCAGGTCTTTCTCGTGCTCGGCGGCTTCCTCGCCGCGCGGTCGCTCGCGCCGCGGCCGGGGGCGCTGGCCGGCTCGCCCGCCATCGCCCGGCCGGCCGGCGTGCTCTGGCAGCGCTATCTCCGCCTCGCCCGGCCCTATGTCGTCGCGCTCGGCATCGCCATCGTCTGTGCTGCCATCGCGCGCGCCCTCGTCGCCGATCCGGACATCCCGTCCCGGCCCACGGTCGGCCAGTTGCTCGCCCACCTCTTCCTGCTGCACGACATCGCCGGCGTGGAAGCGCTTTCGGCGGGCGTCTGGTACGTGGCCATCGATTTCCAGCTCTACGCGGGTTTCGCGCTGCTGCTCTGGCTGGCCCATCGCCTGTCGTCGCGGACGGGACTCGCCGCCGGCACCATCGTCGTCGGCGCCGCGGCTGCGCTGTCGGCGGCCTCGCTGTTCTGGCTGAACAGGAATCCGGGGCTCGACGAATGGGGCCTCTACTTCTTCGGCGCCTACGGTCTGGGCATCTTCGCCCACTGGGCGGCCGAGGCGCGCTGCCGGGGCCGCTGTCTGCCGCTCATTGCCCTGCTGGCAGTCATTGCGCTCCTGATCGAGTGGCGCAGCCGGATTTTCGTCGCCGGGCTGACCGCGCTCGTACTCGCGAGCGGCATCGGCAGCCGACTGTCGATGAAGGAAACAGCCGCGAAGGTGATCAGGGGACTGGGCCGGATCTCGTATTCGCTCTTCCTGATCCACTATCCCGTGCTGCTCGTCGTCGGCGCGGTCGTCGCCCGATACTGGCCGGAAAGTACCGTGGCCCACGTGGCCGGCCTGCTGGCTGCCTGGCTGCTGAGCCTGGGCGCGGGCGCGCTGCTCCACCGCACGGTCGAGCGCGGATCCCGGTCGCCGTCGCGCGAGCGCCTCGCGCCCTCCGGTGCCTAGCCCGGGACTGGCGTGTTACCACGGCTGAGTTTTGGCGGAGAAGAAGACTCAGCCGATTTCGAGCGGCCGGCCGTTGTCGCGGGCCGACAAACCGAGAAGGAAGGGTACCGCCTGCTTCGCCCAGTCATCCGGCGACGGATACCGCGCGGCCTCTTCGCCGAACGTTTCGCGGAGCATGTCGGTGTCGATGATGCCGGGGTTGAGCGGCACGGCCGCCATGCCGGCCGGCAGCTCCTGCGCCAGCGCGCGCGTCAGGCCCTCGATGGCCCACTTCGAGGCGCAATAGGGCGCGACCTCCGCATCGGTGACGCGGCCCCAGCCCGAGCTGAAATTGACGATCACGCCGCGCCCGCGTGCGACCATCGCCGGCACGAAATGACGGATCACGTTGGCCACGCCCTTGACGTTGATGTCGATCAGCCGGTCGAAAGCCGCCGCCGGCACCTGCCACAGCGGCGCGTTCGGAACGATCACGGCGGCGTTGTTGACGAGCAGGTCGGGCGCGCCGTGGCTCGCGAGGACATCGGCCGCCCAGGCGGCGACCTGCGCGTCGTCGGCGACATCGACGGTATCGAAGCGGTGCGGCGCGCCAAGCCGGACGCGCAGTTCGACGATCGACCGTTTGGAGCGGGCGCAGCCGATCACGGTATGGCCCAGGCGGGCGAACTCGTCGGCCATGGCACGGCCCAGTCCGCGCGAGACGCCCGTGATCACCACGAGGCGTCGGCCCTGCTCGAGGTTGGGCTTGCGTCTGCTCATGTCGGCATCAATCGGGTGAGACTTCGTCGACCGCGAACTTGCCGGTGCCGAGCGCGGTGCTGACGAGCAGAGGATAGCGCGAACCCGGGAAGTCGCCGTCGCGGGCGATGTTGTAGCCGATGATGACGCCGCGGATGTGGCCGATCCTGACCGCGCGGCCGATGACGAGCCCCCGCTTCTCGGCCTCGTGGATCAGATGGCCCAGCGCCGCGCTGGCGCGGAAGCGCTCGTCGTCTTCGTTCGTCGTGTCCTGTGACCTGGCCATGGCGGCCCTGCCTCCGTCGATCGGTTTCACCTCCATTAACGGCCGGTGACGGAAAAAGGTGAGCGGAGACAGGGCGTGTGGCCGCTTGCCGCTCAGGCGAGCGCAGTCTTGCGGACCTGGCGGACGTGGCTGCATTCGCCGCGGTAGTGAAAGCCCTCGCAGGTGCATTCGAGGTGGCCGGCCCGGCCAAAGGTGACGCGGTACTTCTTCTCCGGGTCGCGCGAGCTCGGGAATTCCCACACCCCCGTTTCGGCGATCGGCGAGCCCTGCGGCAGATGGCCGACCAGTTCGCCGATCGCAGCGATGCGCGCCGCGACGGCGCCCTCGGCGGCGCTCGCCCGGCTCTCTTGGAGCAGCGCGGGACCGAGCCGCCCGAGGGTCGCCTGCAGTTCCGCGAGGATCGATGCCTCCGGCACCTCGTCGGCCTCGACCGCGCGGACGAGTTGCAGCTTGGCTTCGAGCAGCTCGGCGATATAGCCGTCCAGCGTGCCGTCGGCGATCAGGTATTCGACGGTGACCGGCTCCCTCTGTCCGAGGCGGTAGCAGCGGTCTTCGGCCTGGTGATGGTTGGCCGGCACCCAGTCGAGGTCCTGGAAGATCACGTGCGTGCCGGCCGTGAGCGTGATGCCGACGCCGCCGGCGATCAGGTTGCACAATGCCACGCGCACCTTCGGGTCGTTCTGGAAGGCATCGACCGCGGCGAGACGCTGCTCGGCCGTGTCGGCGCCGGTGATGGTGACCGCGCCCTCGCCGAGCACCTTCTTGTGTCGCGTGATGCCCTCCGTGTAGCAGGTGAAGACGACGACCTTGCGGCCGGTTTCGAGCACGTCGCGGATGCGCTCGGCGCAGGCGGCATGCTTGGCCTTGTGCAGCGTATGGCGCAGCTTGGTCAGGCGCGCGAGGAAGGCGTGATCGTTGGGGCGCGAGGCGTCCTGCGCCAGGAACCAGCCGACGAAATCGGCCTGGGCCTTGGCAGCCGATTCGCCCGAGGGGGTGACCGGCACCCAGCTGCGGATCTTCGGCGGCAGGTCGAGCACGTCCTCCTTCCTGCGCCTGAGCATCACCTCCTTGAGCAGCAGGTTGAGTTCATCGAGGTTCGACGCGCCTGTCGTCACCCAGCCGAAGTCGTTGCGGTAGGCGCCGCAATAGCGCCGCGCGAACGAGAGGAAGCTCCGCGCGGCCGGATGGCCCACCGCCCGCAGCAGGTTGAAGAGATCGCGCGGCCGGTTGGGCATCGGCGTGCCCGTGAGCAGATAGACCTGCGAGGGCCCTTGGCGGGTCGTGCCGTCATCCAGGGCACCGATGAGCTTGAGGACCTGCGAGCTGCGCTGCGAGGCGTTCTTGATGAAGTGCGCCTCATCGACGACGACGCCGGCCCAGGGGATGGCCGACAGCCGTTCGGTGTGCGTCGTCAGCAGGTCGTAATTGACGACGACCCAGCGCGGCGTTTCGCCCTCGGCGGCGCCGTGGCCGCGGACCCCGATCACCTCGATGCGCGCGTCCGGCTCGACGAGCCGGATCTCGCGTTCCCAGTTGAGCTTGAGCGAGGCCGGGCAGATGACCAGCAGCGTACCGGCGGGGCAGGCTTCGCGCAGCGCGACGATGGCCTGGCGGGTCTTGCCCAGGCCCATGTCGTCGGCGAGGATGGCGCGCCCGTGGCGCTTCAGGAAGGCGACCCCTTCGATCTGGTGCGCGTAGAGGCCGCTGGCGTGTTGCGACGGCTGAGTTTCGCGGGAAGACGCTCCGCGGACCGCGAGGCTGG
>CAZGYD010000171.1:0-15285 GCA_964530115.1 uncultured Rhodocyclaceae bacterium
CTCGCCGGCGAACATGCGCGTCGGATCCTCGTTCTCTCGTTTGAAGGCGAACACGCCGGCGGTGTAGGGGAAGGAACCCGGCACGTTCTCGCGCATCAGCCAGCGCAGGATCTCGCCGTCATCGCGGTACTTCGGCAGCACGACCTTGCGGATCTTCGTGCCCGAGAGCGTCTCGAAGGTGAGCTTGGTGCGAATCTCCCGGTCGCGGATCTTCACCACGTATTCGTCGCCGGCGTAGGCGGCCTGCATGGCGGGCCACATGTCGAGCAGCTTCCGCGAGCGTTCGTCGAGGGCGGCCGCGTGGCTGGCGATGGCGCCGTCGAGCAGCTTGCAGGCCGCGCCGCAGTCACCGAGCAGCCGGCGCGCCTCGCACAGGTGCTGGTGCTCGCGCGCCGCGCGGGTCTGCGCCTCGACATGCCGGTGGTAGCCGCGCACGGTCTCGGCGATCTCGGCGAGATAGCGGCTCCGCGCCGCGGGCACGATGGCCCGGGATTGCGACGAGTGCCGGGTATCGACCCGCGGCAGCCTGCCGGGCACGAGCTTCAGTCCCCTGGCCTGGAGATGCGCGGCGATGGCCTGGTAGAGCGCGGTGACGCCGTCGTCGTTGAAGCGCGAGGCCTGGGTGCCGAAGACGGGCATGTCCTCGACACGCGCGGCGAACAGGCCGCGGTTCCGCTGGTATTGCTTGCGCACGTCGCGCAGCGCGTCCATCGCCCCCTTGCGGTCGAACTTGTTGATGGCGACGAAGTCGGCGAAGTCGAGCATGTCGATCTTCTCGAGCTGGCTCGCGGCGCCGAACTCCGGCGTCATCACGTAGAGCGAGCAATCGACGTGCGGCACGATGGCGGCATCGCCCTGGCCGATGCCCGAGGTCTCGACGATCACCAGATCGAAGCCGGCGAGCTTGCAGGCCCGGATCGCGTCCGGCAGCGCGGCCGAGAGCTCGGTGCCGGTGTCGCGCGTGGCCAGCGAGCGCATGAAGATGTTCGGGTGCTCGATCGCGTTCATGCGGATGCGGTCGCCCAGCAGCGCGCCGCCGGTACGCTTGCGCGAGGGGTCGATCGAGATGACGGCGATCGACAGCCGGTCGTCCTGGTCGAGCCGGAAACGGCGGATCAGCTCGTCGGTGAGGCTCGACTTGCCCGCGCCGCCCGTGCCCGTGATCCCCAAAGTCAGGCATGGCGGCACGCCGGCCGCGCGCACGGCCTGCGCCAGCTCGCCGTCCGGCGCGTTCTCCAGCAGCGTGATCGCGCGGGCGAGCTTTCGCCGGTCGCCGCCTTTCAGGTCGTCGAGCGTGACGCTGCCGGAAAGCGGAAAGTCGGAAAGGGCGACGACCTCGTTGATCATGCCCTGCAGACCCATGCGCGCGCCGTCCTCGGGCGAATAGATGCGCGTAACGCCATAGGCATGCAGCGCCTCGATCTCGTCGGGCACGATGACGCCGCCGCCGCCGCCGAAGACCCTGATCTCGCTGCCGCCGCCGGCCCGCAGCAGGTCGATCATGTATTTGAAGAACTCCAGGTGGCCGCCCTGGTAGGAGGTCACGGCGATGCCCTGCACGTCCTCCTGCAGCGCGGCATTGACGATCTCCTGCACCGAGCGGTTGTGGCCGAGATGGATCACCTCTGCTCCCGTCGCCTGCAGGATGCGGCGCATGATGTTGATCGAGGCATCGTGCCCGTCGAAGAGCGCCGCGGCCGTGACGAAACGCACCTTGTGCCGGGGCTTGTACGGGGCGAGCGGATGGACGACGGAGAGATCGGTCATGGCCGGATTCCCGGATGAGGCGCAGGGACGCGGCGATCGGCGGGATCGCGCTGCGGCGATTCTGCGCCCGTGTTGACGTGCACGTCAACACCCGGCCACCGGCCGCGCCCCGGCGACGCGGCCCAACGGTATCGGCCCGCTTACCTGAGGCCGAACAGGCGGGCGAGGAAGCCTCTTTGCTCCCCGGTCGCGGTCACCGGCTGCGCCTGCGGCGCGGCGTGGGCCGCGTACCATTTGCCGAAGCGCAGGTCGTGGGTCATGATGTGGCCGATCAGCCACTTGTTGAGGAACCGGCGCAGTTCCTGGACCCGCTCCTCGGTCCAGCCGTCGCTGCCGCCGAGGAAATCGGCGACATGCGCGCCGAACTCCTCGTGCAGCTTGAGGTGCTGCTCGAAGGCAGGATAGCCGCTCTGCTCCATCAGCGCCTGTTCGTTCGAAAAATGCGTGACCACGTATTCCAGCAGTTCCTCGATCGTCTTTTCGACGGTCTTCAGTTCCAGCGCCTTGACCAGCGCGAACAGGTGCTTGTGCTCCTCGTCGACCTGGGGCACGTTGATCTTGAATCCGTCCCGCCATTCGATGACGAAGGGCGTCTTCTTCCCGCTTTCCTCGACAGACATCGCGTTTCTCCTTGAACTCCGAATTCCTGCGGCCGGATCGGCCAATGCCCTTATATCGGCAGAACTCATGGAATTTTCAGCATTTCCATGAGCGGCGATCGAAAAATATGGCCAAGGTTATAGACGCTGTTCCCGTCGCGGCAACCCCCGCCCCTTCGCCAGCGCGTAGATCGCCGGGATCACGATCAGCGTCAGCAGTGTGGAGGAGACCATGCCGCCGACCATGGGCGCGGCGATGCGCCGCATCACCTCGGAGCCCGTGCCCGTGCTCCACATGATGGGCAGCAGGCCCGCCATGATCGCGGTGACGGTCATCATCTTCGGCCGCACGCGCTCGACCGCGCCTTCCATCACCGCCGCATAGAGCTCCGCGACGCCGGGCCGGCGTCCTACCGCGGCTGAGTTTCGCAGGGCGCTGGCCCAGGCCTGGTCGAGGTAGATCAGCATCACCACGCCGGTCTCGGCCGCGACGCCCGCGAGGGCGATGAAGCCGACCGCCGCCGCCACCGAGAGGTGGTAGCCGAGCGCCCACATCAGCCAGACGCCGCCGACCAGCGCAAAGGGCACCGAGAGCATGACGATCAGCGTTTCGGTGAGGCGCCGGAAGTTGAGATAGAGCAGCAGGAAGATGATCGCCAGCGTGCCGGGCACGACGATCTTCAGCCGCTCGGCCGCGCGCTCCATGTACTCGAACTGGCCGCTCCACGTCGCGTAATAGCCGGGCGGGAACCTCACCTGCTCCGCCACCGCCTTGCGCGCCTCGGCGACATAGGAGCCGATGTCGCGGTCGCGGACATCGACGTAGATGTAGGCGGAGAGCAGTGCGTTCTCGGTGCGGATCGAGGGGGCGCCCTGCTGGATGCTAACCTTGGCCAACTGGCCGAGCGGCACCATTGGTGTGCTTCCTCCCATCTCGCCCATCACTGGCACCAGCACCTGGCGGGCAATCTTCTCCGGGTCGTCGCGCAGCTCGCGCGGATAGCGCACCGTGACGCCGAAGCGCTCGCGGCCCTCGACGGTGGTGGTCACCATCTCGCCGCCGATCGCGGTCGCCACGACGTCCTGCAGCTCGCCGGGCGTGATGCCGTAGCGCGCCAGTTGCGCGCGATCGGGCTCGATGTCGAGATACCAGCCGCCGGTGATGCGCTCGGCGTAGGCGGAGCTGGTTCCCGGCACCCGCTTCACCACCGCCTCGATCTCCTTCGCCACCTGCTCCATGCCGGCCAGGTCCTTGCCGAACACCTTGATGCCGACCGGCGTGCGGATGCCGGTGGACAGCATGTCGATGCGCGCCTTGATCGGCATGGTCCAGGAATTGGCGATGCCCGGGAACTGGAGCGCCGCATCGAGTTCGGCGATCAGCTTGTCGATGTTCATGCCCGCTCGCCACTCGGATTCCGGCTTGAGATTGATCACCGTCTCGAACATCTCGATCGGCGCCGGATCGGTCGCCGTATTGGCGCGGCCGGCCTTGCCGATCACCGATTCGACTTCCGGGAAGCTCTTGATGATCTTGTTCTGCGTTTGCAGGAGTTCGGCCGCCTTGGTCACGGACATGCCCGGCAGGCCGGTGGGCATGTAGAACAGCGTGCCCTCGTTGAGCGTCGGCATGAACTCGCTGCCGAGCTTCATCGCCGGAATGACGGTCACCGCCAGCACCGCGAGCGCCAGAGCGATGGTCGCCTTCTTCCACTCGAGCACCCGGGCGATCACCGGCCGGTAGAGCGCGATCAGCACGCGGTTCACCGGGTTGCGCCGCTCGGGCCGGATGCGGCCGCGGATGAACAGCAGCATCAGCACCGGCACCAGCGTCACCGACAGGATGGCGGCGCCGGCCATGGCGAAGGTCTTGGTGTAGGCGAGCGGCGCGAACAGGCGCCCCTCCTGCGCCTCCAGGGTGAACACCGGCAGGAAGGAGACGGTGATGATGAGGAGCGAGAAGAACAGCGCCGGCCCGACTTCCTTCGCCGCCGCGATGACCGCTTCGGCGCGCGGCTCGTCGGGCTTCACGCGCTCGATGTGCTTGTGCGCGTTCTCGATCATGACGATGGCCGCATCGACCATGGCGCCGATGGCGATGGCGATGCCGCCCAAGCTCATGATGTTGGAATTGATGCCCAGGAGCCGCATGGCGATGAAGGCCATCAGCACGCCGACCGGCAGCATCAGGATCGCTACCAGCGCGCTCCTCACGTGCAGCAGGAACAGCACGCAGACCGCGGCGACGATCAGCGATTCCTCGACCAGCGTCGTCTTCAGCGTACTGATTGCGCGGCCGATGAGTTCCGAACGGTCGTAGACCGGCACGATCTCGACGCCCTCCGGCAGGCTGGTGGCCACCTCGGCCAGCTTCTGCTTGATGTTGTCTATCACTTCGAGCGCGTTCTGACCGTAGCGGGCCATGGCGATGCCCGAGACCACCTCGCCCTCGCCGTTGAGTTCCGCGATGCCGCGCCGCTCGTCCGGCAACAGCTCGACACGGGCGATGTCGCGGATCAGCACCGGCGTGCCCTTGTCGGCCTTGACGACCAGCGAGGCGATGTCATCGGCGCCCTGCAGGTAGCCGCGGCCGCGCACCATGTACTCGGTCTCGGCCATCTCCAGGCTGCGGCCACCGACGTCGCGGTTCGACTTGCGGATGACATCGACGACCGTCATCAGCGAGATGCCGTAGGCACGCAGCTTCGCCGGATCGACCGTCACCTGGTACTGCTGGACGAAGCCGCCGATGCTCGCCACCTCGGCGACGCCCTGCGCCTTGGTCAGCTGATAGCGCAGGTACCAGTCCTGCAGCGTGCGCAGTTCCGCGAGCGTCTTGTCCCTTGCCAGCACCGCGTACTGGTACACCCAGCCGACGCCCGTGGCGTCCGGTCCCAGCGTCGGCGTCACCCCTTGCGGCAGGCGGCCCGCCGCCGCGTTGAGGTATTCGAGCACGCGCGAGCGCGCCCAGTAGACATCGGTGCCGTCGTCGAAGATCACATAGACGAAGGAGGCGCCGAAGAAGGAAAAGCCGCGCACCACCTTCGACCTCGGCACCGAGAGCATCGCGGTGGCGAGCGGATAGGTGACCTGGTCCTCGACCACCTGCGGCGCCTGGCCGGGGAATTCCGTGTAGACGATCACCTGCACATCGGAGAGGTCCGGCAGCGCGTCGAGCGGCGTCTTCAGCAGCGCATGGACGCCGCCGAGGATCGCGGCCAGCGTGCCGAGCAGCACCAGGAAGCGATTGCGGGCCGCCCAGTCGATCAGGGAAGAGAGCATGTCGTTGCCTCCGCAGGGCCGTCCCAAGGAGGCAACAGCCAGTGAACCGGAAGCCGCGCTGCGCGCGGCTGAACTGTCGGGAAGGGGGTCGGGGGGAAGGGGGCCATCATTTCCTTTCCACTTTGGTCACCACCCACTCGCCGGGCTTGCGCTCGACGAACTCGAAGCCGATCGCCGTGCCGGGCGCGATGCCGGCGAACAGCGCCGCATTGGCCGGCACGAACTCCATGGTCATCTTCGGCCACTTCAGGCTGGCCACGGGTTCGTGGCTGATGGTCACGGTGGCACCGTCGTTCGAGTCGAGCGTGCCGACGGCCCGATGGCCGACACTCGTGCCCACGGCCTTCGGCGGCGCCATGCCGCCCAGCGCGGCCTTCAGGTTGCTCTCGGAATCGATCAGGAAATTGCCCGCTTCGACCACGCGCTCGCCTTCCCGCACGCCGTCGACGATTTCGATGAAGGCGTCGCCGCGCATGCCCGTCTTCACCTCGCGCGGTTCGAAGCGGCCTTCGCCGAGCTCGACCACCACCACCTTGCGCGTGCCGCTATCGATGACGGCCGAGGCCGGCACCGCAGGCACGGCGCGCGCGCCGCCGGTCTCGAACTCGACCTGCGCGTACATCGCCGGCTTGAGCCGCCCGCCCGGATTGGCCAGTTCGATGCGCACCGGCACCGTGCGGGTCTGCGCGTTGAGCGTCGGATAGACATAGGCGACGCGGCCGGAGAACGACTTGTCCGGCCAGGCATCGACGTGCAGCGTCGCCTTGCCACCTGCTTTCACCCGCGCGATGTCCTGCTCGGCGACATCGGCGATGACCCAGACCGACGACAGGTCGGCGATCTGGTAGAGCACCTCGCCGGGCATGAAGCGCATGCCCTCGACGGCCTTCTTCTCCGTCACCACGCCGGCGGCGGGCGCGCGGAAAGTCAGCGTCCGTGACACGCCGGCCTTCGCCGCCTCGGCATCGACGTTCCAGTTGGCAAGCCGCGCGAGGCTGGCCTCGGCGAGCTGTTGCATCGCCTTGCGTGACTCGGGCGATTCGGGCGGCGCCTCGGCCGCGGCCTTCGCGGCGATGGCGTATTCGCGCTGGGCCGAGACCAGCTCGGGGCTGTATACCTCGAACAGCGGCTGGCTGCGCGCCACCGGCTGGCCGGTGACGCTCACGTGCAGGCGCTCGATCCAGCCCTCGAACTTCGGCGCCACCGTGACCACGCGCCGCTCGTCGACTTCGACGCGGCCGGCCGCGCGCACCACGCGGTCGATGACGCGGCGTTCGACCACGACCGAGCGGACGCCCGCCTTCTGCACCTTCCCGGCGCTCACCTGGATACCGCTGTCCGTCGCCGCATCCTCGCCCTCGTAGACGGGAATGTAGTCCATGCCCATCGGGTCCTTCTTCGGCACCGGCGAGGTGTCGGGCAGGCCCATGGGGTTGCGGTAGTAGAGCGGCTTCCTGCCAGCCGCTTCCCCGGCAGCGGCTGGCGTGTCACCGTGACTGAGTTTCGTTGAGGCACCAAGCCAGTAGCCGGCGCCCGCCGCCAGCGCCAATGCCAGCGCCACGGCCGCGCCGTGGATCGCGAATCGTTTCATTTCCCTTCTCCCGTCAGCTTCTCGATTTCGGCGAACCGCAGCTGCCGTTCGGCCTGGGCCTTGATGATGTCCTGCTTCGCCTTGCGGATCTGCCGCTGCGCGTCGAGCAGCGTCGCGAAATCGACCTTGCCGTTTTCGTAGCCGGCCAGCGCGGCCTGGAAGGTGAGTTCCGCCTGCGGCAGCAGTTCGGTGCGCGTGAGCCGCTCGATGCGCTGCGTCGCCTCGTAGGCGGCAATGTTCTCGGCCAGTTCGGTGAGCAGGCGGTTGGCGCTCGCCTCCCGCCGCGCCCGCGCCGCTTCCAGCAGGCGCTCCGACTCACGCTCCTGGCTGCGCCGCGCCCCCTGCTGTAGCGGGATGTTGAGCTCCAGCATCACTTCCCACTCGGCGATGCGGCTGCCGGTCTGGATCGGCGAGACGCCGAGCGCGAGGTCGGGCCAGCGGTTGCGGTAGGTCGCGTCCCGGTTGCGTTCGGCGGCACGGATGCGTGCCTCGTCGGCGAACAGGCCCGGGTTCTGCGCCCGCAGCCGCGCGGCGAGCGCGTCATGGTCGAGGCTCGCGGGCAGTGAGCGCACCGTCTCCGGTTCGGCGAGCGGAGCGTGCGCCGGCCGCGCCAGCAGGCCGTTGATGCGCACCCGGGCGTGGTGGCGCTCGCTCTCCATCTGCGCGATCTCGGCCTGCATGGCCGTGCGTTCGACGCGGGCGCGGATCGCGTCCTGCTGTGGCGCCAGGCCGTGTGCATAGCGGCTGCGGCCGACCGCCTCGAGTCGGTCGAGCAGGTCGGCGACCTCGCGGGCGAGGGCGATCTGCCGGGCGAGCGCATGGTCGAGCGCGTAGGCGGCCTTGATGCGCGCCGCCAGTTCCAGCCAGCCGGCCTCGGCCCCGGCCGACGCCGCGTCGGCCTCGGCTTCCGCGGCCTCGCGCCTGAGATCGCGCTTGCCCCACCCGGGCAGCGGCTGGATCAGCGTGTAGCGGGTGCTGCGCTGGCCCGGGTCGGCATCGATACCCCGCCGTTCCAGGCGCAGGGTCGGGTCGGACAACGCGCCCGTCGATGCCGCGCGCTCGCGCGCGGCGTCCGCCTCCAGGCGCAGCAGGATCACCTCGGGGCTCTGCCGGCGAGCGAGCTCGAGCAGCGCCTCGACGCTGCCGCCCGGCGGCGCTTCCGCCGCCGCGGCGAGCGCCCAGAGCGCCGCCGTCGCCGCCAGCCCGTAGCGCACGGGCTTCATGGCGGCGGCCTACTTCTTGGCTTCGATGCGGGTGACGACGATCTCGCCGCCCGCCATCACCGCCTGGAAGCGCACCTTGTCGCCGGCCTTGAGCTTCGCCAGTCCCTCCGCGTCCTTGACGGTGAACTGCATGGTCATCGGCGCCATGCCGATGCTTTCGATCGGGCCGTGGGCGATGACGGCCTTGTCACCGGTGACCTTCTTGATCGTGCCCTCGGCCCAGGGCACCGGCTCGGCGGCGTGGGCGGCAAGATTGAACAGGGAGAAAGCGAAGACGATGGAACGCAGCAGTTTCATGACGGGCTCCGAAAACGATGGTCTGAAAGGCGGTCGCAAACGACCGCCGTCGCCGCGGGAGCGCCCCGCGGTGGCTGTCAGGCCAGGCGTTTGGGAGGTTGCTGCGGGGGTTCGGGAATGGCGCTCGCGGGCACGAGCGGCACCTCGGCGCGATAGTCCTGCGCCACGGGAATCATCGGCAGGACGGGTTCGGCCGTCGGCATGAAGCTGGCGCAGGCCAGATGGCAGAAGCCGCAGCCGTCGCAGGACAGCGCGTGATCACCGGCGCCGTCCTGCGCTGCATGGAGGTGGCAATGATCCACCGTCGTCGCTGCGGCCGTCGCCGCCGGGGCCTCGCCATGCCGGCAATAGGGCATGCCGACCGCCGCGATGGCCTGGAACGGCAGCCAGAGTGCGGCGAAAAACAGCGGCAGGAGACGCGGGAAGCGACGACGCATGGCGACTATGCTACTACTCTTCCTCTTCCTTGAGTTTGAACGAGGCCGCGAGCTTCTGCTGCGTCTGCGGCGGCACGGCCGCGTAGCGCGCGAACTCGATCGCATAGCTGCCCCGGCCGCCGGTGACCGACTTGAGCTTCGAGGCGTAGTCGGCGATCTCCGCGAGCGGCACCTCGCCGGTGATGGCGACCATGTGGCCGCGCGGCGTGGTGCCCGTGACGTGGCCGCGCCGCGCGGAGAGATCGCCGGCGATGTCGCCCATGTTGGCCTCCGGCACGAGCACCTCGATGTTTACGATCGGTTCGAGGATGATCGGGTTGGCGGCCTGGATCGCGGCGATGGTGGCCTTGCGGCCGGCAGTGACGAAGGCGACCTCCTTGCCGTCGACCGGATGGGTCTTGCCGTCGTAGACGATGACGCGCAGATCCTCGACCGGAAAGCCGGCGACGACGCCGTCGGCAAGCGCCTGGCGGACGCCCTTCTCGACCGCGGGCATGAACACGCCGGGGATCACGCCGCCCTTGACCTGGTCGACGAACTCGAAGCCGGCGCCGCGTGGCAGCGGCTCGACCTTCAGATAGACCTCGCCGAACTGTCCTGCGCCGCCGGTCTGCTTCTTGTGCCGGCAATGGCCCTCGGCGTTCTTCGTCACCGTCTCGCGGTAGGGGATCTGCGGCGGCCGGGTGTCGAGCTCCAGTTTGTACTGCGTCGCCATCTTGTCGAGCTTGTAGCGCAGGTGCATCTCGCCCAGGCCGCGGATGACGGTCTCGTGGGTGCTCGGATGGCGCTCGACGCGGAAGCAGGGATCCTCGATCTCGAGCTTGTGCAGGATCTCGAACAGGCGCTGCTCGTCGCCCTTCTTCTTCGTCTCCACCGCCAGCCCCTGCATCGGCTGCGGAAATTCGAGCGGCTTCAGGTGGATGTGGTCTTCGTCGTGGGAGTCGTGCAGGACGACGTCGAATTCGATCTCCTCGACCTTGGCGATCGCGCCGAGATCGCCCGGCACCAGCTCGTCGACCTCGACGTAGTCCTTGCCCTGGAGCTGGTAGAGGTGGCCGGCCTTGAAGGCCTTCTTGCCGTCGCCGACGAAGAGCTGCGAATCCCTGCGGATGGTGCCCTGATGGACGCGGAATACGCCGACCTTGCCCATATAGGGATCGGCGATGACCTTGAAGACGTGGGCGAGCACGTGCCTGGCCGGATCGGGCTCGGCGTGGAAGGCTTCGGCGTCCGGCGCCCCCGGCTCGCCCTTGTAGAACGGCGGCGGGTTGCTCTCGGCCGGGTTCGGCGCCAGCGTCGCCAGCGTGTGCAACAGGTGATCGAGGCCGGCGCCGGTCTTGGCAGAAGCGAACAGGATGGGCACCAGGTGTCCTTCGCGCAGCGCCTTCTCGAAGGGTGCGTGAAGCTCGCCGACGCTCGGGTCCTTGCCGTCCTCGAGGTAGCGCGCAAGCAGCTCCTCGTCCTCCTCGACCAGCTGGTCGATCAGCTCGCGGTGCGCATGGGCGACGGTGTCGAAGTCGGCGTCGCCGGAATCGTGCTCGAGCACCTCGACGACGTCGGCGCGGTCGTGCGCGGGCAGGTCGAGCAGCTTGCATTCATTGCCGAAGCGCTCGCGGATCTCGGCCACCAGGCCCGGCAGATCGAGGTTGTCGGCATCGATCTTGTTGATGACGATCATGCGCGCGAGCCCCCGCTGCTTCGCCGCGCGCATCATGCGTTCGGTCATCAGTTCGATGCCGGTCTGGGCGTTGATGACGACCACCGCGGTATCGACGCCGGCGAGCGCCGCGAGCGCCTGGCCGGCGAAATCGGGATAGCCCGGCGTATCGATCAGATGGATATGCACGCCCTCGGCGGCGAAATTGACCAGCGCGGAATTCAGGGAATGGCCGGCGCTTTTCTCCTGCGGGTCGAAGTCGCAGACCGTGGTGCCCTTCTCGACGGCGCCCTTGGCCGCGATCGCGCCGGCCTTGAACAGCAACGCCTCGGCGAGGCTGGTCTTGCCGGAACCGCCGTGGCCGACGAGGGCGACGGCGCGAATCGATTCGGTGGCGTATTTCGCCATGATGCAACTCCCTGTACGTTGTTGGTCGTTGCGGACGATTCTACGCCCGGGGGGCGGGCCAGGGGGTCGGGGCAAGCGAGGCCGCCGGCGTGTTACGACGGCTGAGTTTCAGGACTTGCTCGACGGCGACGAGCTTGGCGAGATTACGGAACGTCAAGGGAACCTCGCGTCGCGAGGTCAGCCTCCGCTGCAAACCCCGCAGCCACCTCTTCCAGCAACCGCCATCACTCGACGGTCACCGACTTCGCGAGGTTGCGGGGTTTGTCAACATCCGTTCCTTTCACGAGCGCCGCGTGATAGGCGAGCAGTTGCAGCGGCACGACGTGGAGGATCGGCGATAGCAGGCCGTAGTGCTCGGGTAGGCGCAGGATGTGCACGCCCTCGCTCTCCTCGACCTCCGAATCGGCATCGGCGAAGACGTAGAGCTCGCCGCCGCGGGCGCGGACTTCCTGCAGGTTGGACTTGAGCTTTTCCAGCAGCGCGTCGTTCGGCGCGACGGCGATGACCGGCATGTCGCGGTCGACGAGCGCCAGCGGGCCATGCTTGAGCTCGCCGGCCGGGTAGGCCTCGGCGTGGATGTAGGAGATCTCCTTGAGCTTGAGCGCACCTTCCAGGGCGATCGGGTAATGGTGGCCGCGGCCGAGGAAGAGCGCGTGCTGTTTGCCGGCGAAGCGGCCGGCCCATTTCTCGACCTCCGGCTCCAGCGTCAATGTCCGGGTCACGGCAACCGGCAGGTGGCGCAGGGCCACGAGGTGCCGGGCCTCGTCTTCCGGGGAAAGCCGGCCGCGCTGCTTGGCGAGCACCAGGGCAAGCAGGGCGAGCGCGGCGAGCTGGGTCGTGAACGCCTTGGTCGAGGCGACGCCGATCTCCGGGCCGGCGCGGGTCAGGAACTTGAGCGCTGCCTCGCGGATCAGCGCCGATTCGGGCACGTTGCAGATGGTGAGCGTCTTCGCCATGCCCATGGCCTTGGCGTGCTTGACGGCAGCCAGCGTGTCCGCCGTCTCGCCGGACTGCGAGATGGGGACGACCAGGGTGTTCGGGTTGGGCACGGACTCGCGGTAGCGGTATTCGCTGGCGATCTCGACCTGGCAGGGCAGGCCGGCGAGCTGTTCGATCCAGTAGCGGGCGACGAGCCCCGCGTGGTAGCTGGTGCCGCAGGCGATAACGAGCACACCCTGCGTGTCCTTCATGATTTCCGGCGCGGCCGTGCCGAACAGGTTGGGCGAGAGGCCCGCACCGCCGGCGATCATCTCCAGCGTGTTGGCGAGCGCCCGCGGCTGCTCGAAGATTTCCTTCTGCATGTAGTGCCGGTACTGACCGAGCTCCACGGCGTCGGCGGAGAGCGCGGACTCGAAGCTCGCGCGCTCGGCCGGGCTGCCGTCCGGGCGGACGATGCGCACGCCGGAACGGGTCACCTCGGCGACGTCGCCGTCCTCGAGGTAGATCATGGTCCGCGTCACCTGCAGGAGCGCCGCGGCATCGGAGGCGGCATAGTTGCCGTCCTCGCCCAGCCCGAGCAGCAGCGGCGCGCCGTTGCGGGCAACGACGATGCGGTCCTCGCCCTCGCGGATCACGGCGATCGCGTAGGCGCCGATCAGCCGGTTGGTGGCGAGCCGCACGGCCTCGAAGAGGTCGGGCGTCGTCTTCAGCGTTTCGCGGACCAGGTGGGCGACGACTTCGGTGTCGGTGTCCGAGGTGAAGACGTAGCCGCGCGCGGTGAGCTCCGTCTTGATCTCGGCGAAGTTCTCGATGATGCCGTTATGGACCACGGCGAGTCCCGCCGAAATGTGCGGATGGGCATTGCGCTCGCTCGGCACGCCGTGGGTGGCCCAGCGGGTGTGGGCGATGCCGCAGCCCGCGGCGAGGCCCTCGGCCGTCCTGGCCAGTTCGGCGACGCGGCCGACGCTGCGCTGGCGCGTGAGGCCCGGGTTGAGGACGGCGAGACCGGCTGAGTCGTAGCCGCGGTATTCGAGGCGCAGAAGCCCTTCGATGAGAACGGGAACGATGTTGTTGCCGGCGATGGCCGCGACGATGCCGCACATGGGTTCAATCCTTCTTCGGTTTCTTGACGGGCCGCGTCCAGCCCGGAATGGTGACCTGACGCGCACGCGAGAGCGTCAGCTGCTCGGGCGGTGCGTTGCTGGTCAGCGTCGTGCCGGCCCCCAGGGTCGCGCCGCGACCCACCGTGACCGGCGCGACGAGCTGCGTGTCCGAGCCGATGAAGGCGTCGTCCTCGATGACCGTGCGGTGCTTGTTGGCGCCATCGTAGTTGCAGGTAATGGTGCCGGCACCGATGTTCACGCGGCTGCCGACCGTGGCGTCGCCGACATAGGAGAGGTGGTTCGCCTTCGAATGCGCGGCGATGGTGCTGTTCTTGACCTCGACGAAGTTGCCGATGTGCACGTCTTCGCCGAGCACCGTGCCCGGACGCAGCCGGGCAAACGGGCCGACGATGCTGCGCGGGCCGACGACGGCGTCCTGGATCACGCAGTTCGGGCCGATGGTGACGCCGTCCTCGAGCACCACGCGGCCCTCGAAGACGCAGTTGACGTCGATGAACACGTCGCGGCCGCAAATCAGTTCGCCGCGCACGTCGATGCGTGCCGGATCGGCGAGGCCGACGCCCTGCGCCATCAGGGCCTCGGCGATGTTGCGCTGGTGGATGCGCTCGAGCGCGGCGAGCTGCGCCTTGCTGTTTACGCCCTCGACCTCCCAGCTCGCGGCGGGCTGGGCGGTCTCGATCCTCATGCCCTCGGCGACCGCGAGAGAA
Source organism: uncultured Rhodocyclaceae bacterium (assembly GCA_964530115.1). Classification (GTDB taxonomy): domain Bacteria; phylum Pseudomonadota; class Gammaproteobacteria; order Burkholderiales; family Rhodocyclaceae; genus Fen-999. Next base: position 14,032 of record CAZGYD010000171.1, read on the forward strand.
ACGATGTCGGTCAGGTAGTACTCGCCCTGGGCGTTGCGGTTGCTCAGGCCGGGCAGCCAGCGCGCCAGCGCCGCCGTCGGCGCGACGAGGATGCCGGTATTCACCTCGGTGATCGCGCGCTCGGCATCGTCGGCGTCCTTCTCCTCGACGATGCGCACGACGCGGCCGTCGGCGCGGACGATGCGACCGTAGCCGTGCGGGTTGGGCAGATTCACCGTGAGCAGCGCCGGCGTGTTACCGCGGCTGAGTTTCAGCAGGCGCTCGAGCGTCTCGGCGCGGATCAGCGGCACGTCGCCGTAGAGCACCAGCGTCGGCGCCGCAGGATCGAGATGCGGCAGCGCCTGGAGCACGGCATGGCCGGTACCGAGCTGCGGCTCCTGCTTCGCCCAGACGATGTCGTCCGCCGCCAGTGCCTGGCGGACACGCTCACCGCCATGGCCGTAGACGACGCAGAGGCGCCCGGCACCGAGCCTGCGCGCGGTATCGAGGACATGGGCGAGCATGGGCTTGCCGGCGATCGGGTGCAGCACCTTGGGCAGATCGGAATGCATCCGCTTGCCCTGGCCGGCGGCGAGGATGACGACGTTCATGGCTGACCTTATCGGCATGGGGAGCGCCGATTTTAACGGCACATGCCAAACGAAAACGCCGTCACGGAGGCCCGCGCGCTAATCGATCGGACTAACGCCGCATCGCCGACCTCGGGCCGCCCACGGTCAACGAAACGATTAAGGCAGCGGTCGGCATGTAAGGCGTTTCACGCTAATCCTGCCGCTCTCTCAGCGCGGCAGGACCGAGCTGCCCATCAGGAATTCGTCGACCGCCCGCGCGCACTGGCAGCCCTCGCCCAACGCGGGCCCCGGCCCGCGTTCCTTTCCCTCGCCCAGCGGGCTGCGCCAGCAGCCCGGGGCGGTCCGCGACCCTTCCTACCGCGGCAGTGCCGAACTGCCCATCAGGAACTCATCGCCCGCCCGGGCGCACTGGCGTCCCTCCCCCAACGCGGGCTTCCGCCCGCGTTCCTTTCCCTCGCCCAGCGGGCTGCGCCCGCCGCCCGGGGCGATCCGCGACCCCTCCTACCGCGGCAGGACCGAGCTGCCCATCAGGAACTCATCGACCGCCCGGGCGCACTGGCGGCCCTCGCCCAACGCGGGCCCCGGCCCGCGTTCCTTTCCCTCGCCCAGCGCGCTGCGCCAGCAGCCCGGGGCGGTCCGCGACCCTTCCTACCGCGGCAGGACCGAACTGCCCATCAGGAAC
>CAZGYD010000172.1:0-40662 GCA_964530115.1 uncultured Rhodocyclaceae bacterium
ACGACGTATAGGGTGTGCCGCCTGCCCGGTGCCGGAAGGTTAAGTGATGGGGTGCAAGCTCTTGATCGAAGCCCCGGTAACCGGCGGCCGTAACTATAACGGTCCTAAGGTAGCGAAATTCCTTGTCGGGTAAGTTCCGACCTGCACGCATGGCGTAACGATGGCAACACTGTCTCCTCTTGGGACTCAGCGAAGTTGAAGTGTTTGTGAAGCTGCAATCTCCCCGCGGCTAGACGGAAAGCCCCCATGAACCCTTACTGTAGCTTTGCATTGGACTTTGACGGGACTTGTGTAGGATAGGTGGGAGGCTGTGAGGCGCGGTCGCCAGATCGCGCGGAGCCGACGTTGAAATACCACCCTGGTGTCGTTGAGGTTCTAACCTGGGCCCCTGAATCGGGGTCGGGGACCGTGCATGGCAGGCAGTTTGACTGGGGCGGTCTCCTCCTAAACGGTAACGGAGGAGTACGAAGGTCTCCTAGGTACGGTCGGACATCGTACTGATAGTGCAATGGCAAAAGGAGGCTTGACTGCGAGACCCACAAGTCGAGCAGGTGCGAAAGCAGGTCATAGTGATCCGGTGGTTCTGGATGGAAGGGCCAGCGGTCAACGGATAAAAGGTACTCTTGGGATAACAGACTGATTCCGCCCAAGAGTTCATATCGACGTCGGAGTTTCGCACCTCGTTGTTGGCTCATCACGTCCTTAGGCTGTAGCCGGTCCCAAGGTCTTTGCTTTTCGCCATTTAAAGTGGTACGTACGCTGGGTGCAAAACGACGTGAGACCATTTGGTCCCTATCTACCGTGAGCGCTGTGCAGATGACGGTGGCTGCTACTAGTACGAGAGGACCGGAGTGGACGTACCTCTGGTGGACCGGTTGTGACGCCAGTCGCATCGCCGGGTAGCTAAGTACGGAAGAGATAACCGCTGAAAGCATCTAAGCGGGACACTCGTCCGAAGCTGAGATGTCCCGGGGACTCGACCCCCCTGAAGGGCCGCGCAAGACCACCGCGTTGATAGGCCGGGCGTCGAAGCGCCGCAAGCCCTTGCGCTGACCAGTACTAATTGCCCTTGCGTCTTCACCCTATAACTTTTAGCAGCGGCATGGCCCCACATCCAACATTCCACAAACCCCTTGTAACTTGCAACTTGCAACCTCTAACCGCCCGCGCAACCCGCGCAATCAATCACAACCCCATCATCACTTCTTCCAGATCACGTGACCTGGCCTCAAGCCAACGCCTACCCCAGGTCACACCCCTTTCAGTCTGGTGCCCATAGCGTCCCGGAACCACCCCTTCCCATCCCGAACAGGACCGTGAAACAGGACCGCGCCGATGATATTGCACTCCCCGTGCGAGAAAGTAGGTCAGCGCCAGACTACCCACACACCCCACCAACGCCCCTGACCTCAGGGGCGTTGGCTTTTAAAGGGGGACGGTGCGTTGGGCTCGCGAGGGACTACAATTCGACCTGATGAAGACGATTTTTCTCGATTTCGAACAGCCGATTGCCGAACTCGAAGGTAAGATCGAGCAGCTTCGATTCGTTCAGGATGATTCCGCTGTCGATATCTCGGAAGAGATCAGCCGTTTGGAGGCAAAAAGCCTCGCTTTGACAAAAAATATTTATGCCAAGCTCACGCCTTGGCAGATCGCGCAAGTAGCACGTCATCCGCAAAGACCCTATACGCTCGACTACGTTGAGCACATCTTCACCGATTTCGAGGAGCTGCACGGCGACCGGGCGTTTGCCGATGATCATGCGATCGTGGGCGGCTTGGCGCGATTCAACGGCCAGTCGTGCGTGGTGATCGGCCACCAAAAGGGCCGTGATACCAAGGAAAAGATCTACCGCAATTTCGGGATGCCGCGGCCGGAAGGCTATCGCAAGGCGTTGCGCCTCATGCGAATGGCCGAGCGGTTCGCCTTGCCTGTTTTCACCTTCGTCGATACGCCCGGCGCTTATCCGGGCATCGATGCGGAGGAGCGGGGGCAATCGGAGGCGATTGGGCGGAATCTCTACGAGATGGCCCGCCTCAAGGTGCCATTGATTACGACGATCATCGGCGAGGGAGGGTCTGGAGGTGCGCTGGCCATTGCGGTCGGGGACGCCGTCCTGATGCTCCAGTATTCCACCTATTCCGTGATCTCTCCGGAAGGCTGCGCATCCATTCTTTGGAAAAGCGCCGAAAAGGCATCGGAAGCTGCCGAGACCATGGGCATTACCGCGGCGCGGCTCAAGTCGCTGGGACTGATCGACCGGGTCGTGAATGAACCGACCGGTGGTGCGCATCGGGATCATCGGGGAATGGCCGTGGCCCTGAAAAAAGCTCTCCAGGATTATCTCAGGCAGTTCGTTGGTGTTCCGCCGGCGGAACTCGTCGAACGTCGTATGGAGCGATTGATGGGACTTGGTCGCTTCAAGGAGCTTCCGATTCATTGATCGCCGATCGTCCGAAGCTGGTTGCCGCGGACTGTCTTGGCCGCCATGTTCGTAGCGGCGAGCGGGTGACGGTCGCTTTGTCAGGGGGGATCGATTCCGTAGCGCTTCTTCATGTCATTCGGGGGCTGCGTGAATGCGTCGCTGCGGTTCATGTCGATCATGGTTTGAGCCCCAACTCACCGAAGTGGGTTGACTTTTGCCGGCGCCTCTGTGCGGAATGGAATGTTCCGCTCCTCGTAAGGAAGGTTGTCGTTCCTTTGGGCAGTCCCTTCGGAACCGAGGCTTCGGCCCGGAAGGTGCGGCATGAAGTCTTTGCCGCTCTTGATTCGGACTGGGTGCTGCTTGGTCATCATCGGGGTGACCGGGCCGAGACCACGCTTTTCAATCTCCTTCGTGGTGCCGGGTTGCGTGGGATGGCGGCCATGCCCGAGCGCAGCGGCAGGCTATTGCGTCCTTTCCTTGATGTCGGCCGCGAGGAAATCCGTGCGTATGTCGATAAACACCACCTGCGGTGGGTCGAAGACGAGAGCAATGCCGATACGCGTTACTCCCGCAATTTTCTGCGACACTCGGTTTTGCCGTTGGTGAAGCGGCGTTTCCCCGCGGCCGAGATTCGCTTGACGGCGGCGGCGCGTCGTTTGCAGGAGGCCGCAGACCTTCTCGACGATCTTGCCAGAATGGATCTCGGTGGTCAGGCTGCCGCGTTTCCCTTGGCGGTTTCGGTATTGGCAAACCTGCCGGAGCCAAGAGCCCGCAACGTGCTGCGCTATGTCCTTTACTGCAGTGGGCTGGGAATTCCAAGCGAGAGCCGGCTTGTCGAGGCTGTCCGCCAGATCGTGACGGCCTCGTCAGACCGGAACCCGGTGGTGCAACTGGGACGGGTCAGGCTGGTGAAGCGGAGGGACGTGGTTACGATCGAAAGCCAACGAGACGGTCATTCCTTGAGGCTTCCACCTAGCAGGTGAGCCAGTTCGACGGCGGACTTGACCCCCATTTTTTCGAAGATGCGGGCCCGGTGGGCTTCCACGGTGCGCATGGCGATGTTCAACTCGGCGGCAATGATCTTGTTGTACTGTCCGGCGAGGATGCGTTTCATGATCTCGTGTTCCCGTTGCGACAGCGATTGCAGCCTGCTGTTGATCGTCGCCGACGAAGCGGCGCGAGACCGCCTTTGCCGATCGGCTTCGATCGCCGAAAGGATACGTTCGACCAGCACCTGGTGATCGCAGGGCTTTTCGAGGAAGTCGAACGCGCCCTTCTTCAGGCTCTGGACGGCCAGAGGGACGTCGCCATGGCCCGTGAGAAAAATCGCCGGCATCATGCACCCCAAGGCCAGCAACCGGTCGAAGAGTTCAAGGCCGCTCATCCGCTGCATTCTGATGTCGAGAACCAAGCAGCCGAGCATATCCGCACGGTAATCGGCAAGAAAATCTTCGGCTGCGGACCAGGTGCGCGATGTCACCCCTTTGGTCCGCAGCAACCAGCTCAGCGAATCACGGATGGCTTCATCGTCATCGACGATATGGGCAATACCCGAAGTCATGTCGCTCGAATCGGCAGCAGAACGTGGAAAATGCTACCACCCTCTGCCCGGTCTTCGCTCCACAGGCGGCCTTGATGGCCCTCGATGACTGATCGGCAGATGTTCAAGCCCATTCCCATTCCCTCCGGTTTGGTGGTGTAAAAGGGTTCGAACAGCCGGTCTGCCGCGGACTCGCCGATGCCGACACCGGTATCGGCCACCGTGAGATGGATGTGTGCGGCGTCGTGCCAAACGGAGATTGACAGCATCCGTCTTTCTTCAGGCACATCCCTCATGGCATCGATGCCGTTGCGCAAGAGATTAAGTATTGCCTGCCCGAGTAGGACGGGGTCACCATCGATCGTAGGAAGATCGTCGTGAATCTGCTTGTGTATCCTGACATGCAGTCGGCGTGCATCCGGTTCCATGAAGCCGATCATTTCCTCCGCCAAATGACCGAGATTGCATGCCTCGACCTTCGGCTTGGCTTTTCTGGCAAATTCGTAAATCCGCCTCACCACCCGCCCTGCACGTTGGGATTGTTCGGAAATCTTCGTCAAAGCCTGCTTGAGCTCGGCCACATCGATGTTCCCGGTCTCGAGAAGGTTCAGGCACCCGGCACTGTAGCCGGAGACGGCTGCCAACGGCTGGTTGATTTCGTGGGCGAGGCTCGATGCCATCTCGCCCATGGCGACGAGGCGTGAAGCCGCCTGCAGGCGCTCCTGCTGCTGTCGTGCAAGTTCCTCGGCGCGCTTCTGATCGGAGATATCTACGATCGAGCTCATCCAGCCAGTCTGCTTGCCGTCGGAATCGATGAGCGGAGCCTCGTGGATGAGGACCGGAAAGACTCTGCCGGACTTGTGCTTGAAGCGGATCTCGAATCCCCGTACAGGGCCTTTGCCGGCCAGGATCCGGTCGTGCAGTTCGCGTGTCGCCTCGATCTCCTCGTCGACCCAGTAGGGCATGGGCGGAGCAATTCCGACCAATTCGTCGGCTGACCATCCGACCATTTCGCAGAAAGCCGGATTCACATAGGTAATTCTGCCGTCCAGGTCGCGGGCACGCAAACCAGTCTGGACCGAGTTTTCCATTGCCATCCGAAAAGCATGTTCGTTTCTCAGGGCTTGCTCGGCCGCGAGCCGTTTGCGATCCTGTCGGCGAAGGGCCCAGAGGCTCCAGAGCACGATGACGGCAAGAAACACCAGCGCGGCTGCGAGCAGGCGTCCGGCAAGCGGGGGGGTCGCCTTGTAGGGGATGGCCTGTAAAGAAAGGCCGTGTCCCGGGGGATCGAATGGCAGTTCGTAGCCGCTCTCCGCAGACACCGGGGCTTCCACTTTCGTTCGGCTCGTCAATATCCGGCCATTCGTATCGGTCACACTGATCCGGTAACGCTCCGCGAGCCACCAAGGTACTAACTCGTTGATCACTCGGGATACCGAATAAGTGCCGATGGCAATGCCCGAAACTTTGCCTTCGTGCAACAGCGGCACATGGACTTCGAACCACCAGTCACGGTCACGCTGGAAAGGTTCTCCATAGACCGGCTTGCCCAGTGATGGTGCCAGGGCCGACGCTATCGAATTGACGTCGGTGTCCTGGGTGAGAGGGAAGCGGTACTCCCGATTTGCGGAAAGGTCGATCCAGCGGATTTGGCGAAGGCCGGTCTGATTGTCGATCAGCGTTTTGGCTCGTGCGTCGAATGATGCCCGGCCCTCGTCTTCTCCGCCGCCGATCTGACCGAGCAGTTCCTCGTTATGGCCGAGGACGAACCGCAGGTATTGCTCGAGCCAGAGCATGTCGCTGATCAGTGTCGCCTTCTGCTCCTCACGATCCGCCTGGCTGGACAGCCAGAGGAGGGCGAGGACGGCCGTGATGAAAAGGGCGAACGCGAGTCGCGGCAGCCACCACAGCCATCCGCTTGTCCCCCACGATCCGCCGATGCCTTTGGAGTCCATGCGAAATCGTACCGCGGAACGAAACGCATCGTCCGATTGCGGTTATCCACAATAGTGTGTGTCAGGAGGATTGGCAAAAATCGCGCAGTGCCGGCCGGCACACCCTTCGAAGCATTTTTGAGGAGCGAGGAGGTCACTATGAAAATCCGCAATCTCATCCTGTGTGTCGCTGCTGTATTCGCCGTTTCGGGCGGCGCCTTCGCCCAACAGCCAATCGTGATCAAGTTCAGCCATGTCGTAGCCCAGGACACGCCGAAGGGCAAGGGCGCCGATTTCTTCAAGCAGAAGGCGGAGGAACTGACCAAGGGTCGCGTGAAGGTCGAGGTCTATCCGAACAGCACGCTGTACAAGGACAAGGAGGAGATGGAGGCGCTGCAGCTCGGCGCCGTGCAGATGCTCGCGCCTTCGCTGGCCAAATTCGGTCCGCTCGGCGTCAAAGAATTCGAACTGTTCGACCTGCCATTCATTTTCGACAACTACGAGGAACTGCACAGAGTCAGCACCGGTCCGGTCGGCAAGTCTTTGCTCAAGAAGCTTGAATCAAAGGGCATTCTCGGCCTTGCCTACTGGGACAACGGCTTCAAGGTGATGAGCGCCAACAAGCCGTTGCGCAACCCGGAGGACATGAAAGGCCTGAAGATGCGCATCCAATCGTCCAACGTGCTCGAGGCACAGATGCGTGCGGTTGGCGCCTTGCCGCAGAAGATGGCGTTCTCCGAGGTTTATCAAGCGCTCCAGACCGGGGTGGTGGACGGTACTGAGAACCCGCCGTCGAACCTTTACACCCAGAAGATGCACGAAGTGCAGAAGTACGTGACCCTCTCCGACCACGGTTATCTGGGTTATGCGGTCATCGTGAACAAGAAGTTCTGGGAAGGACTGCCTGCCGACATCCGCCAGCAGCTCGAGACTGCCATGGAGCAGGCGACGCGATATGCGAACCAGATCGCCAAGGTCGAAAACGACCAAGCGCTCGAAGCGGTGAAGAAGTCCGGAAAGAGCGAAATCATCACCCTGACGCCCGAGCAGAGGAAAGCATGGAAGAAGGCGATGCTCAAGGCGCATGAGCAGATGGCTGACCGCATCGGCAAGGAACTGATCCAGGAAGTCTACAAAGAAACCGGTTTCGATCCGAACAAGCTCTGAAGCCCGGTACTGCGGGGATCGGCAACGATCCCCGCGTTTCTTTCTGGAGCATCCGATGAAGTTTCTCGATCACCTCGAGGAATGGCTCGTCACTTTCCTCATGGGGGCGGCGACCCTGATCATCTTCGTAGCGGTGGTGCATCGCAATGCCGCCGGCTGGCCGATTCCGGGCGTCCAGGACTGGCTCATTTCGGTCAATCTGTCCTGGGCACAGGAACTGTGCATCATCATGTTCGTCTGGATGGCCAAGTTCGGCGCTGCTTACGGGGTGCGCACCGGGATCCATGTCGGTGTCGATGTGCTGATCAACCGTCTGGAACCAAAGACGCGGGGCAAATTCATCGTCTTCGGTCTCCTCGCCGGGGCCGCCTTCACGGGCATCATCGGTACCCTGGGTGCCCACTTCGTCTGGGAAAACGGCGCCCACTACAGCACTTTCAAGTTCCTTGGCCTCGAAATGGGCGATCTCTACGAAGGCCCGACCACGCCCGACCTCGAGTGGCCGACCTGGATCGTCTATTCGGCGATCCCGCTCGGCTCGTTTCTGATGTGTTTCCGGTTCCTGCAGGTGATGGTTCGGTTCCTCAAGACCGGAGAACTTCCCCATCACGACCATGGCCATGTCGAAGGCATCGACGAGAAACATCCATTGCCGGTCGATGCGAACCCTTATGCCATGGATGACGACCTGCATCCTCACGATCTCGACTATGAGCGGCGCCACCGGAACGACGGGCCGCCGAACGGCATCGAGCGCAGACGCAACGGGCAAGGAGAGCAGAAATGACCGCGCTCGTCATCTTCGGCCTGCTCGCGGCCCTCATGTTGACCGGTATGCCGGTCTCGATCTCCCTCGGGCTGACGGTCTTGATCTTCCTTTTCGGCTTCACCCAGGTGCCGCTGGAGTCCGTTGCACTGAAGCTTTTCACCGGCATCGAGAAGTTCGAGATCATGGCGATCCCGTTTTTCATCCTTGCCGGCAATTTTCTTACCCACGGCGGGGTGGCGCGGCGCATGATCAATTTCGCCACGGCGATGGTCGGTCATTTCCGCGGCGGCCTGGGCATGAGTTCCGTGTTCGCATGCGCGTTGTTCGCGGCGGTCTCCGGTTCCAGCCCGGCGACCGTCGTTGCCATCGGCTCGATCATGCTGCCGGCGATGCTAAAGGCAGGCTATCCGCAACCGTTCGGCGTCGGAGTGGTGGCGTCGTCAGGCGGCCTGGGCATCCTGATTCCGCCCTCGATCGTCATGGTCATGTACGCGGTGACGACGAACAGCTCGATCGGTGCGCTGTTCATGGCTGGCGTGATACCGGGACTGATGCTCGCGCTGTTCCTCGGTTTCACCACCTGGTGGCGTGCCAAAAAAGGCAATTATCCCCGTGAGCGCGCCCACTCGTGGCGGGAACGCTTTTCTGCGTTCCGCCAGTCGATCTGGGGGCTGCTCCTGATCATCGTCGTCATCGGGGGGATTTACAGCGGCCTGTTCACCCCCACGGAGGCGGCGGCGATGAGCGCCGTATACGCCTTCGTCATCGCGGTGTTCGTCTACAAGGACCTGAAGCTGAGGGATGTGCCCAAGGTTCTGCTCAACTCGGCAAACATGAGCGCCATGCTGCTCTACATCATCACCAACGCCGTTCTCTTTTCTTTCATTCTCACCAACGAGCAGATCCCGCAGGCCATCGCCAACTGGCTCACCGAATCGGGCATCGGCATGATCGGCTTCCTCCTGGCGGTGAACATTCTGCTGCTGATCATGGGCAACTTCATGGAGCCGTCCTCGATCATCCTGATCACGGCGCCGATCCTCTTCCCGATCGCGATGAAACTGGGCATCGACCCGGTTCATTTCGGCGTGATGATCACGGTCAATATGGAAATCGGCATGATCACGCCGCCGGTCGGTCTCAATCTCTACGTCGCGAGCGGCATCAGCAAGATGGGGCTGACCGAATGCACCAAGGCCGTCTGGCCATGGCTTCTGACGATGCTCGTCTTCCTCGTGATCATTACCTACGTGCCCGCCATTTCGATCTGGCTGCCGAAGACTCTCGGAATGATGTGACCCGGCGGTGTGTGGCCGCGTGACCCGGCTTCGGCCGGGTTTTTTATCGTGCCGGCGTCCTACGGCGGCTGAGTTTCTGCGATAAAATCCGTAGCTTCCTGTTTTGCTTACCAAACTGTTTCATTGAGAAAGGCGAGGAAATGGCAATCGAACGTACCCTGTCGATCATCAAGCCCGATGCCGTGGCCAAAAACGTGATCGGCAAGATCTATTCCCGATTCGAGACCAACGGTCTCAGGATCGTCGCTGCGCGCATGGCCTGGCTCTCCGAACGCGAGGCCGCCGGCTTCTATGCGGTGCACAAGGAGCGTCCGTTCTTCAAGGATCTCGTCAAGTTCATGACCTCGGGCCCCGTGATGATCCAGGTGCTCGAAGGCGAGAACGCCATTGCCAAGAACCGCGAACTTATGGGTGCCACCGATCCCAAGAAGGCGGAGAAGGGTACCATTCGGGCCGATTTCGCCGAAAGCATCGATGCCAATGCGGTTCATGGCTCGGATGGTCCGGAAACCGCCAAGATCGAGATCGCCTACTTCTTCCCCGAACTGGACGTCTTCTCCGGCCGCTGATGATCAATCTGCTCGATTTCGACGCCGATGGCCTGACGGCCTGGTTCGCGCGAAAGGGCGAGAAGCCCTTCCGCGCGCGCCAGGTGCTGCGCTGGATGCATCGGGCCGGCTGTGACGATTTCGGGCAGATGACCGATGTGGCCAAGTCACTGCGGGCGAGGTTGGCCGAAGAAGCGGAGATCCGCGGGCCGGAGCCGCTGCGCGACATCACCGCGGCTGATGGTACGCGCAAGTGGCTGCTTGGGGTCGGGAACGGCAATGCGGTCGAAACGGTTTTTATACCGGAGGCGGATCGTGGAACGTTGTGCGTTTCCACGCAGGTGGGCTGTGCGCTCGACTGCGCGTTCTGCTCGACCGGCAAGCAAGGTTTCAACCGTAACCTGACGACCGCCGAAATCGTCGGCCAGCTCTGGCATGCCAATCGCGCCCTGGGGGCGGTCAAGACACCCGGTGCCCCTGACGAAGGCGAGCGCGTCATCAGCAACGTGGTGCTGATGGGCATGGGTGAGCCGCTGGCAAACTTCGACGCCCTCGTCCCGGCGCTGCGGCTCATGCTCGACGATCACGGCTACGGACTGTCCCGGAGACGCGTCACGGTTTCGACCTCCGGCATCGTTCCCGCCATCGACCGCCTGCGTGAGACCGTGCCGGTCGCACTTGCCGTATCCCTGCATGCACCTGATGATAACCTGCGTGACCGTCTCGTGCCGCTGAACCGCAAATATCCGTTGCGGGAACTCATGGCCGCCTGTCGCCGCTATCTCGAGAACGCACCACGGGACTTCATCACTTTCGAGTACGTGATGCTTGCCGACATCAACGACAGCGATGAACACGCGCATGCCCTTCTGCGTCTCGTCCGCGACGTGCCGAGCAAGTTCAATCTGATTCCTTTCAACCCAGATTGTCCATTAGCGATTCTGCAGCGCATGAATGACAGGCGGAGCCGAAGCGTTGGCCCAGAGTCCGGCGAACCAGGCGCGTTTTCGGCGGGGTACGGACAGCATCAGGCGGTTCTGGCTGGCGTCCTGGTGCCACGCACCGCCGATGGCCAGCACCAGACCGTGAAGGGTGGAAAGGGTATGCTGGATTCTGGAACGCAGGACGGCTTGCCGGAACAAGCTCATCAGGTTGTAGGCAAGCATGGCAAAGCCCAATGCCGCTTCCGTGGCCCAGAAGTCTCTCATGTTGAACGCGTCCAGACCGAAGTCCGCCTTCAGTTCCTTGATCCGATTCTCGCAGTCGGCCCGTCCCCGGTAGGTGCGCCAGACCTCCGCCATCGGCAGGTCGAGCGTGGTCACGAAGGCGCCATAGCGCCAGCCCTGAATGTCCGGGTCGTCCGCAAACAGCGACAGCGTCTTGCCCGGCGCCGTCTTGCGCAAGACCTTCTGCCGCACCACGATCAGGCGTCGCTCGGTTTCCCAGCCGGCGGCACGGTAACGCAGTTCGGTCAGTTCCAGCCCGGCTTCCAGCGCCCACCAGCCGGTGGCCTGATAGATCGTCCGTTGCAGCGGCTGGGTCAGCCGGGCGGCGACGATGTAGGGAATCCGCTTGCCTTCCAGGGCCGTCAGGATGGCCTCGTCGAAGAAGCCGCTGTCGGCGCGCAACAGGCCGACGATCTTGTCGCCGAGGTGATGCAGGGTCGATTCGAGAAATTGCAGGATGTTGTTGGCACTATGCGCATTACCCGGCCGCAGCCAGAAATTGGCCACCATCCGCGCCTCACTGACAAAGGCCAGCAGCGGGTGATGACTGGCGCGCCCGTGACGGCCAGGGTTGTAGCCGCGAAGAGCGCCTTCCTGCCTGCCGTTGCGGGTGATGACCGTGGAATCCACGTCCAGCGTCACCTGCTTCAAGGCGCCGATCTTGCCGAAGAGCCAGCGATAGACCTCGGCCTGCACCCGTTCGTTGGAGAGCATGTCGAAGCGGGCGAACAACCGCATGATGGCCTTGTGGCCGGCCGCGCATCTCCAGCCGAACAGCCGCACCAGCGTACTGTCCATGCGCACCGTCTCGGCGTGCGCAAACCGGCAAGCACCGCACCAGATCGAGACGATGAACTGCTCGATCAGTTGCAGCGGCGCGTAGCCACGGTTCGACTTCGGCTCGGGCAATCCCCAGCGCGCTGCCGCCTCCCGGAACGCCATGCTGTCGAGCATCTGCTTGAACAGCGCCAGGCCACCCCATGCCGTGACCTCGCGGTTGCTGAAGCTGACCGCAAACCCGTCTCCCTGTAACACCGATCCCGCCATGACCGTTACCTATCCATCTGATCCACAACACGTTTGTCTAATGGTATCCATGAGAACCGACCTCGCCCCAGCGCCGCGGCGAAGGCTCACAGCTTGCCTCAAATTCACGAAAAATGGCTAATGGACAATCTGGGTTTATTCGTCATTGGCTTGGTTTTCGTTCGTCATGAACAGAGGCCGGGCGATGGCTCTAGTGGAGGGCACGCAGATGAAAACCAGCAGGATTGCGCAGGCGCTGTCGGCAATATTCGCAATTTCCGCGTGCGGTGCCGTCTTCGCCGCCACGACGACGACCGACGGCATCAACCCGCCGAGCGCGAGCGACACCGGTGCGATCAACGGCACCTACCAGACCGGCGGGTTTGCTTCGGGTAGCAGCAATATCGGCGATTTCACCGCCAGCCGCTACAACGGCCCGGACGTGCTCGTCGGCGCGACATTCTCGGCGACGCTGGCGAACGAGCCGGTGAGCTTCACGCGATCGGGCAGCGGCACCACGGCGCCGGCGGCGAGCGCCTATGCGACCGGGCAGCTCTCGGTCGCCGGCATCACGGCCACCGCGAACAGCTCGACGATCAACTCCGGAACGATCGGATTCTCCGGCGTCAGCGGCACCATCCCCGCCTATACGGTCACCGGTACGGCCACAACCCAGACGCAGCTCGACAACCTCTACGGCTCGGGCACCGTCGCCGGCACGGTGAACGAGGCGCTCTACATCAACAAGACGGCCGGCAGCAACGGCTACACGGTCAACGTCAACAACACCTCGAACCGCACCGCCACGGTCGACTACACCTACCAGACGATGAGCCACGCCAACGGCAGCTTCTCGGGCGCCTCGGACGTCAATTCGCTGACGCTCGACTTCGGCACCATCATCGCCGGCACGACGCCCGCCGCGCTGACCTTCAGTCTCTACAACGCCATCGGCTCGTGGGCGCTGCAATACGTCAGCGGCAACTACACGGGCAGCGGGCTGTTCTTGTTGAGCGGAGTCGGCAGCGGCGTCACCAACCTTGCTGGCGGCAGCTTCGTCAATGGCATGGTCGGCATGATGCCCACGCTCACGCCGGGCAGCTACAGCGGCACGTGGACCTTCTTCCTCGCCGACAGCGCCTCGGGCATTGCCGCGGGCCGCAATTTCAGCAACACCGACACGCTGACGCTCAATGTTCACGCCCAGGTCGCCGCCGTCCCCGAACCGGGCGAGTGGGCGATGATGCTCGCCGGCCTCGGCCTCCTCGGCCTGATGGCGAGCCGCAAGCGCCGCCGCGGCGTCTGACCGGACCTCCTTCGGATGGCGGGGTTTCACCCCGCCATGCCGTTCCTGCGGGTGCCACAGGAAACCGGCCTGCCCGGCCCGTTTCCCGCGGTACCCGATCTTTTTTCTGCCGCACGAAACTCAGCCGCCGTAACACGCCGAGAGGCGGGGCCGAACGGACTATTGCCGGCCCGCGGACAAAAGGGGAAAGTGGCCCATCATCGTCGATGCATCCACCGCTCCCATGAGGCGTCATGATCCGAAGAAAACTCGCACGGGCCATCGCGGCGTGTGCCGTGCTGGGCACGGCCTGGCTGGCCGGACAGAGCCCCTCGGCCTCGGCATCCCCTGCCGCTGCCGTCGTGGCGACGCAGCCGCCGCCGGCGCCCGCCGTCACCACCCGGCGCGATTCCGGGCTCGAACCGCCACCCGCGACTGAGCCTGGCGGCTGGCTGCTGGCGCTCGCCGGCGTCGCGGTGCTCGCCTACATCGTTCTGCGCAACGGCGGTCACGGCGACTGAGCGCCGCCGCCGGCTTCGGCGATCCACCGTCTTCGATCGATGTTGATCACAGGGAATTGTTGAGCAATTCCCGCCCATTTCCGCGGCTGCCGGTATGACGGCGAAATTACAATTGCCAACATGGATCCGTGTGCTGGCCCGTTGCCGTATCGACCGATGCCGCCGCGTAGTCCGGAAGGACCCGGTAGTACGGACGGACTATTGAGTAAGCATGACCATCGAACGATGATGCAAGCATGGAATGCAGGTTGCGACAGAGCGCCCTCGGCGGCGGCTTGGAACCGTAACCGCATTCCCGAAGCGGTAGCGAAAACACAACCAACGGAGATGGTCATCATGAAATTCAAGGTCGTGACGACGATGCTGGGCGCGGCGGCGTTGCTCGGGATCGCCACCGGCGCCCTAGCGGACGGCAAGCTGATGGCGATGCCCTCGATGCCCGAGCCGGGCGGCTGGTCGATGGTCCTCGCCGGGGTCGGGCTGATCGCCTGGATGATCCATCGGCGCGGCGACAAGGGCGGAATGTAACCGGAGCTTCACTGGGCGGTTTCTGCAATGTGGTTGAATTGAAGGGACTCTCGCGAGTCCCTTTTTTTTGCCGAAACCACAGCCAAACGTCGCATCGGGAGCCATGGCGCGGCGACCGGCCCGGCGCACACTACAATGGCCGCGACGGGAGGCGCCCGCAGCCGTTTGACGGCACGAAAAGTCTCCCGGACGATTGCCGATAGTACGAATGAACCAGTTGCTACAATGGTTATTCCATTGCATTATTCCTCGACCATGACCAAGCCCTCGAAAATCATCAGGAATTTCACGCTGTTGGCCGCCGCGTCGGCGCTCCTTGCCGCGTGCGGCAAGGACGACGCCAAAGTCCCGGCCACGCAGGTCGCCGCCCGTGTCAATGGCGCCGAGATCTCCATCCACCAGATCAACGACATCCTCTCGCGCGCGCCGGGCGTCACCCAGCAGAATGCCGACCGGGCCAAGCGCGAGATCCTCGACCGGCTGATCGACCAGCAGCTCGCCATCGAGCAGGCCGAAGCCGCCAAGCTCGACCGCAACCCCAACGTGATGCGCGCCATCGAGGCCGCGAAACGCGAGATCATCGCCCGCGCACACCTGGACCAGATCGCCTCCGGCGTCACCAAGGCCACCGCGGAGGAAGCCCGCAAGTACTACGCCGAGCACCCCGAGCTCTTCTCCGAGCGGCGCGTCTACAGCCTCCAGGAAATCCTCACTTCCCGTGACGCCAAGCCGGTCCTCGAGAGGATGGTGGCGCAGAACCGGACCATGCAGGAGATCACCGGCGCGCTCAACGCCGCCAAGATCCCCTTCGCCGCCAATGCCGGCGTGCGCGCGGCCGAGCAGCTGCCGCTCGCACTCGCCGCCAGGCTGCACCAGGTCAAGACCGGCCAGACCGCGATCTTCGACGTGCCCGAGGGCATCACCATCGTCCATGTCGTCGCCTCGCAGACCCAGCCGGTGGGCGAGGACAAGGCGCTGCCGAGCATCGAGACCTTCCTCACCAACCAGCGCAAGGCCGAGGCCGTCGCCGCGCACATGAAGTCGCTGCGCGAGAAGGCGAAGATCGAGCGGCTCGGCGAATTCGCCCAGGCCGCCGCGCCGGCGCAGCCGGCGGCCGCCGCGTCCCAGGCCGCCGCGCCCGAAGCCAAAGGCGGAGACGCCGGCCTCAAGGCCGAACACGTCGTCAAGGGCGTCTCCGGACTCAAATAAGGGCCGACCATGACCTTCCAGCAATTCCTCCGCATCCTGCTCGCGCGGCGCAAGATCGCGCTGGGCACGCTCCTAGGCACCGTGGCCGTGACCGTGATCGTCAGCCTGCTGCTGCCGCCGACCTACAAGGCCGAGACCGCCGTGGTCGTCGACGTCAAGTCGCCGGACCCCATTGCCGGCATGGTCCTGCCGGCGCTGGCCATGCCCGGCTACATGGCCACGCAGGTCGACATCATCAACAGCGACCGTGTCGCCCGCAAGGTCGTGCGCGCCCTGGGGCTGGACAAGGTGCCCCAGGTCGTCGAGGACTGGAAGGCGGCCACCGACGGCAAGGGCAGCATCGACGGCTGGCTTTCCGAGCTCCTGCGCAAGAAGCTCGACGTCAAGCCCTCGCGCGAGTCCAACGTCATCTCCATCGCCTTCAAGGCCGGCGACCCCAACTTCGCCGCCGCCGTGGCCAACGGCTTCGCCCAGGCCTACATCGACGCCAACATCGAGCTCAAGACCGATCCGGCGCGCCAGTACGCGGCCTGGTTCGACAGCCGGTCCAAGGAGCTGCGCGCCAACCTGCTGGCCGCCCAGCGCCGGCTCGCCGAATACCAGCAGAAGCACGGCATCCTCGCCAGCGACGAGCGCATCGACTCCGAGACGCAGAAGCTCCACCAGCTCGAAGGCCAGCTGGCCCTGGCGCTCGCCCAGTCGGCGGAAGTCTCGGGCAAGCGCGCGAGCGGCGGCAGCGCCACCCTGCCCGACGTCATGCAGAGCCCGACCGTCCAGTTTCTCAAGGCCGACCTCGCGCGCGCCGAAACGAAGCTGCAGGATCTCGCCTCCAAGCTCGGCGCCAACCACCCGCAATACCAGAGCGCCCAGTCCGAGGTCGAGGCGCTCAAGCGCAAGCTGCAGGAGGAAATCGCCCGCGTCTCCGAGAGCGTGACCACCGCCGGCCGCATCAGCAAGAGCAAGGAAGCCGAGATCCGCGCCAACATCGACATCGTCAAGCGGCGCATCCTCGAACTCAAGCAAAGCCGCGGCGAGATCCACACCCTCGAGCAGGAAGTCGAGAACGCGCAGAAGGCCTATGACGCGATCGCCCTGCGCATGAACCAGAGCAGCCTCGAAAGCCAGGCCCAGCAGACCAACGTCTCGATCCTCTCGCCGGCCGAGCCGCCGATCGAGCCCGCCTCGCCCAAGCTGCTGCTCAACACCCTGCTCGCCGTCTTCCTCGGCACCCTGCTCGGCGTGGGCGCGGCCCTGGCCATGGAACTGGCCGACCGGCGCATCCGCTCGCGCGAGGACCTCAAGGAATCGCTCGGCCTGCCGGTACTCGCAGAAATGAGAGCTTCATGACCATGCGCGCCCCCACCCTGCTCAAAGACAAGCTCGGCTCGACCAGGCCCGCCGGCCCGACGGCCGAAGCGCACGTCACCCCGCGCAAGATCGGCGAGATCCTGCTCGAAGCCGGCAAGCTCACCGCCGACCAGATCGCCAGGATCGGCCAGCTCCAGAAGGACAAGCACCTGCGCTTCGGCGATGCCGCCAAACAGCTCGGCTTCCTCACCGACGAGGACCTCGAGTTCGCCCACGCGCGCCAGTACGGCTACCCCTGCCTGCGCCGCGGCGAGAGCCGCGTTTCCGAAACCATCGTCGCCGCCTACCAGCCGCACGACCCGCGCGTCGAAACCCTGCGCGCCCTGCGCAGCCAGCTCATGCTCCGCTGGTTCAGCGCCGAGGCCGGGCGCAAGGCGCTCGCCGTCGTCAGCCCCGGCCGCGGCGAGGGCCGCAGTTGGCTCGCCGCCAACCTCGCCGTCGTCTTCTCGCAACTCGGCCAGAACACCCTGCTGCTCGATGCCGACATGCGCCACGGCATCCAGCACGAACTCTTCGCCGTCAAGAACGACGCCGGCCTCTCCAGCGTGCTCTCCGGCCGCAGCCCGAGCGCGCCGCTCCTGCGGCTCACCGAGCTCAACGCGCTCTCCCTGCTCACCGCCGGCCCGCGGGCGCCCAACCCGCAGGAACTCCTTGGCCGCGAAGTCTTCACCCGGCTGCTCGAGCGCTTCGCCGCCGTCTTCGACGTCGTCATCATCGACACGCCGGCCGGCAACGATTATGCCGACGCGCAGATGGTCGCCGCCCAGGCCGGCGGCGCGCTGATGCTCGCGCACAAGGATCACACCGGCTTCGCTGCCGCCTCGGAATTCGTCGGCAACCTGCGCGAGCTCGAGGTCTCGATCGTCGGCGCGGTGCTCGACGACTTCTGAGCACGCGCCGGACTCGTTGCTGTCAATGCATGCACGCCTACAATGACTGCATCTCATTGACAGGAGCCTCTCATGGCAACGCTGGCCGTCCGTGGCATCGACGACGAACTCAAGTCCCGGCTGCGCATGGAAGCCGCCCGCCACGGCCGCTCCATGGAAGAGGAGGTCCGGCAGATCCTGCGCAACGCCGTCATGGGCCCCCGCGCCGGCGACGACGGCACGACACTGGCCGAACGCATCCAGCGGCGTTTCGCCGGCCTGCGCGCCGAGGACATCGCCCTGCCGGCCCGCCAGGCGCCGCGCCTGCCGCCCGACTGGCAATCGAACAAGTAAGCGCCATGCTGCTCGACACCAACGTCATCTCCGAGCTCATGCGCACCCGGCCTGACCCGGCCGTCATGGACTGGTTCGCGGAACACACCGGCGCCCGCTTCCACGTCTCGGCGATCACTTGGGCCGAAATCACGCTCGGCATTGCCCTGCTGCCCGCCGGAAAGCGCCGCACCGCCATCGGCGACGCGGCGCGCAGCATGTTCGCCGAAGAGTTTCGCGACCGCTGCCTGCCCTTCGACGACCGCGCCGCCGATCTCTACGGCCCGCTCGTCGCCACGCGCGTGAAAGCCGGGAAACCGATGACGGTCGAAGACGCCCGGATCGCCGCCATCGCCCTCAGCCGCGGCCTGCCGCTCGTCACCCGCAACGTGCGCGGCTTCGCCGGCATCGACGGCCTGGCCGTGGTCGATCCCTGGCAGCCCGTCTCCTGAACGCCCGCCCCAGTCATGCGCCTGACTGACCGCCAAGCCCAAGCCATCGTCGAACTGGCCCATCACCTGGCCGGCGCGCGCGCCTCGGTGCGTGTTTTCGGCTCGAGACTCGACGATCAGGCCAAGGGCGGCGACGTGGATCTCTTGCTCGAAGTCCCTGAACCGGTTGCCAACCCTGCCTGGCTGGCGGCTCGTTTTTCCGCCAAGGTCAGCCGCCTCATGCAGGGCCGGCGGGTGGACGTCGTCCTGGCCGCGCCGAATCTGCTGCGGCTGCCGATTCATGAGGTCGCCGTGCGGGACGGTATTCAGTTATGAACGCCGACCAAGCGACGCTGCTCCGCCTTCAGAGCCTGTGCCGGATCGTGGCCAGGGAAGCCCGCCATCTGGCCACCACCGACCAGCGCCTGTTCGAAACACCGTTTACTCCCCAGCGCGCCGCACGACTCGATGACGACCCGGATCTCGCAGAGCGGGTGGATGCCTTCGTCAGCAGGTTCGGCCGTTTGCAGGACACCCTCGGGGATCGGCTGCTGCCCGCGCTGCTGGCCGCACCGGGCGAGCCCGTCGGAGCAGCGATCGACAATCTCGATCGCGCCGAAAGGCTCAAACTGATCGACTCGGCCGACGACTGGCTGGCCACGCGCAGACTTCGCAACCAGATGGTTCACGAATACGTCGAAGACCGGACGATACTCGCCAGCCCCCTTGAGACCGGCCACGGCTTCGTTCCGGTCCTCACGGCCACCGCGCAGCGCCTGATTGCCGAAGCGCAACGACGGGGCTGGGCATGAAACTGCCCTTCGCAACGCTTGATCCGTGAGTCTTGCGCCATGAACCGGGACCAGCTGGCCGAACGATCCGAGCAATTCCTGCGCACCCTGCTGCGCGACACGCTGCCGGAGCGGACGCCCGTCTATCTGTTCGGTTCCCGTGCGCGCGGCGATGCCCGCTGGAATTCCGATTTCGACATCTGGATCGACGCGGAGATCGACAGGCGCACACTCTCGCGCATCGACGAAATGATCGAAGAATCGTTCGTCCCCTTTCGCGTCGACCTCGTCACCACCCCCGAGCTGCACGGGCGATTCGGCGCGCAGGTCCGCAAGGATGCCAAGCCATGGATGTGAGGCTCGAGTCATTTGCCGAAGCCCTGGAAAGCTTCGACTACCTGGTCCATGTCGATACCCAAGCGCTCGCCGCCACGCTCGACCCGCGGCTGATCGACGGCCTGGAAAACGGCAAGGCGCAGAAATTCGAATACACGCTCGAACTCGCGTGGAAAGCCATCAAGGCCTTCCTTCAGCGCGCCGAAGGCCTGGACGAAGCCTCGCCCAAGAAAGTCGTCAAAGCGTTCTACCTGGCCGGCTACGTTGCCGAAGACGACTATCTCGCCCTGATCCAGGCCATCGACGACCGCAACAAGCTCAGCCACATCTACGAAAAACGCGAATTCGACCAGATCATCGCCCGCCTGCCCGCCTATGCCGGCTTGCTGAAAAGGGTTCTGGACACGATGAAGAAATCGGCCGATGGCCCCCTCGCCCCCTGAACCCTGCCCCTTGAACCTTGAACCTTGAACCTCGCCCCTGACATGACCGCCACCCCCATCGACCGAAACCGCGGCATCGAATGGGCGCCCCTGCTCTTCGGGCTGGCGGCCATGTACGTCCCTTCCGTCGTCGACCTCGCGATGGGCCTCTGGAAGAGCGAGGAGCAGATGCACGGCCCGATCATCCTCGCCGTGACCCTCTACCTCTTCTGGAGCCTGCGCCACACCCTGCAGGACGCGCCCGTCGCCCCGAAGGGCGCCATCGGCTGGCCGCTCTTCGTCCTCGGCCTGCTCTTCTACATCCTTGGCCGCTCGCAGGACATCATCATCTTCGAGCTCGGCTCCGCGCTCTGGATCCTGCCCGCCGTGCTCCTCATCCTGCGCGGCACCGCGGCCCTCAAGGCCGCCTGGTTCCCCATCCTCTTCCTCGCCTTCATGATCCCGCTGCCCGGACCGGTGGTCGATGCGCTGACCCTGCCCATGAAGACCGCCGTCTCCTGGGCCACCGAGCACATCCTGCGCGGCTTTGGCTACCCCATCACCCGCAGCGGCGTCATCCTCCACCTCGGCCAGTACGACCTGCTCGTCGCCAACGCCTGCGCCGGCCTGCACACCCTCTTCTCGCTCGAGGCCATGGGGCTCCTCTACCTGCACCTGACGAAGCACGAATCCTGGGCCCGGAACACCGCGCTGGCGATCCTGATCATCCCGATCTCCTTCACCGCCAACGTCATCCGCGTACTCACCCTCTGCCTCATCACCTACCACTTCGGCGACGAAGCCGGCCAGGGCTTCCTCCACGGCTTCGCCGGCATGGTCCTCTTCGTCTCCGCCCTCGTCCTCATCATCGCCGTCGACAGCCTGATCCAGCACCTGATCGACCGACGCGCGGCCAAACCACCCCCCGGCGGCCACGCCGCCCGCGGGAACCCGCTCGCCCCCTGAACCTTGAAGCCCCCTGAACCTTGAACCCTGGATCTTGCCCCGTGAATCTTCAACCCCGAACCTCGAACCTCCCCGTCGGCGTGTTACCGCGGCTGAGTTTCGCGGAAGACGGATTGGGGCAATCCCATCCATGACCGACCACCGCCAGTGAGAAACACGCATGCCGGAAATTTGCCGCTTTCTGGGGATCGTGATCAGCATGTACTTCGATGAGCACAATCCGCCTCATTTTCATGTCCGGTACAACGAATACCGGGCCGTGATCGCCATTCGCAGCCTCAACCTGCTGGATGGGCAACTACCGGCGAAAGTCCGCGGGCTCGTCGAGGAATGGGCCGAGCTGCATCAACAGGAACTTCTTGCAATGTGGAATTCCAAGGAGTTTCATAAACTGGCGCCCCTGGTTTGAGGAGGTTTCCCATGATTTCCGTGCAAAGCGCCACCTACGAAGGCGGATACCGGATCAAGCTTCGCTTCAACAACGGCGAAACGCATATCGTCGACCTGGCCGGCGTAATTGCCCGCTACCCAGTTGCGAAACCGCTCATGGACGAAACCGAGTTCCGAAAATTCTTCCTCGACGAATGGCCGACATTGGCGTGGCCGTGCGGCTTCGACATCTCTCCGGAATCGCTCTACGAACTGGCGACCGGCACACCACCGGCCTGGACCCGCAATGCGGAGGCGGTGGCCTGACAAGCATGACGAAAGCTCATTCCCTTGCCCCGTGAACCTTGCATGTTGAATCCTGGAATTTGCCCCTTGAACCTCGCCCCGCTCATGACACGATCCGAACGAACCCCGGTTCGCGAAGCCGATGCAATCCGGCAGGCGCTGGCGAGGCACGGCGGCATACGCACGGCGATTCTGTTCGGCTCCCTCGCCAGGGCGGAAGCCACACCGCAAAGCGACATCGACGTAGCCGTCTCGATGGACACCCCGCTCACCGCCGAGACCAGGCTTGCCCTGATCGACGAACTGGCCAGCGCCACGGGCCGACCCGTCGACCTGATCGATCTCGGGACGACGGGCGAGCCGCTGCTGGGCCAGATATTGCGCCATGGCATCCGCCTCCTGGGCAGCAACAGCGATTACGCGGAACTCATCAAGCGGCATCTCTTCGCCGAGGCGGACTTCGTCCCCTATCAAAGAAGGATACTGACGGAACGGAGGCGGGCGTGGATCGGGAAGTGATCGACCAGAAGATCGAATCACTGCGCCGGTGCCTCGAACGGGTGCGTCAGAAATGCCCGGCGACGGCTGACGCCTTGGCCGACGACCCGGATGCCCAGGACATCCTCACCCTGAACCTGACCCGCGCGATCCAACTCTGCGTCGATATCGGCGCGCACCTGATCGCCGAAAAGGACAATCCGGCGCCGGCCACCATGGGCCAGACATTCGACATCCTGCAGGACATCGGAGTGCTTGAGCCTGAACTCGCCTCGAAAATGAAAAAAGCGGTCGGATTTCGCAACATCGCGGTACACAACTACGAAGCGATCGACTGGCAAATCGTGCATGCCATCGCCACGCGCCACCTGCCGGACTTCGCCGCATTCGCAACGGCCGTCGTTGCCGCGATCGAAGACCGAGACGCCCCCTGAATCTTGAACCCTGGATCTTGCCCCGTGAATCTTGAATCCCGAACCTCGCACCTCCCCGCCGGCGTGTTACCGCGGCTGAGTTTCGCAAAGCCGGCCGCACACCGTGCCTGACCGCCCCATGAAACCGCGCCTTCTGCCCGCCCTGCTCATCCTCGCCGCGATGCTCGCCGCGCCGGTGGCCGCACATCTCATGCGGCCGACGCAGAAGCTCGCCGACCTGGGGCCGAAGGTCGATCTCGAACAGATGATTCCGAAGCAGTTCGGAGAATGGCGCATCGACGACTCTCTCGTCCCCATACAGTCAAGTCCCGATCTACAGGCCGCGCTGAGCAAGATTTACAACCAGACCCTGGCCCGCACCTACGTGAACGCCTCCGGCGACCGAGTCATGCTTTCGATCGCCTACGGCACGGACCAAAGCGACAACTTCCAAATTCACCTTCCGGAAGGCTGCTACACCGGCCAGGGCTTTGCCGTTGAACCGAAGGATGTCGCCGTCCTGGCCACCTCCCAAGGAGAACTGCGCGTCGCTCGGTCGGTCGCTCGCCTCGGTCTTCGTGTCGAGCCCATTACTTACTGGATCGTGGTCGACAACACGGTTGCGCTCGACTTGTGGGAAATGAAAAAAGCCAAGCTTCCCCTCAATCTCCGCGGACAAGTTGCCGAAGGCATGCTTCTCCGGGTATCGAATATCGCAAACGACATCCCCTCAAGCTACGAGCTTCACCGGCGGTTCATTGACGATCTGCGGAAGGCCGTCGACCCGGACCAGCGACACCGCATCTTCGGCGAGCCCCCGCTGGCCAGGCACTGACAAGGGAAGCATGGCGCGCTCTTCCACCTATAGCCTTTCCAGTGTTCGTAGCGCCATAGGCCATTATCTCTTCGGCCGTGGCATTGCCGCGTTGGCAGGCTTCGCGTCCGCAGTCCTGCTGGTGCGGCACATGGATGTTTCATCCTACGCTGCATACGTCGCATTCTTCGGCGTCGCGGGTATCGCCGGCCTGCTCTCATCGCTAGGTCTCGAACGAGCAATCACGCGCTTCGTTCCAGAAGGAAGACTGTTCCATGATGCCGCAACCCTTCGTCGCTTCATCGGACGCCTGCTGGGCGTTCAGTTCATCGCCGCGTTGGTCGTTGCTTCGCTCTTGGCACTCGCCTGGAAGCCACTCGTTTCATTATTCGACTTCGTCGCAACGGAAGATGCTCCATTCGCGTTGATTCTGTATCTCATCGCCACGGCCTTGGCGGCCAGCCTGTCGACCACCCTTCAGGCACTACTTCGCCAAAAATTGCTGACCGGGGCAACCGTCATCCAATGGACCTTACGTTTGGGCTGGATACTCGCGCTGGCCCTTCACGGCGATGGCAACATCACCCTGGCACAGGCGCTCTGGATCATGGCGCTTCCCGAACTCGGCCTGGCCCTGGCGCTCGCGGTCGCGCTGCTCCTCACTTTGCAGTCCATATCGGATGCTCACGAGCCACCCGCGCGCAACGAGAAGGAGGGCTGGCCTGATCTGGGCGAGGTCGCGGCGCTGGCCGGCCATTCTTTTAGTTTCAATCTTTTGGCTGCGCCGCCACAGGGCTACTTCATGCGGACGATCGTCGCGGCCACGCTCCCGGCGGAAACGGTCGCGGCCTTCGGCTTCTTCTCGAACCTGCTCGACCGGATACGGATGTATCTGCCCATGCAGCTGATGTACAACCTGGTCGAGCCGGTGCTCGTCGCCCATTATCTCGAAAACAAGGACGAGAAGGCATTGACGCGCAACATCGGCCTCATATACAAGGCGAACCTGCTGATCATCGTCATGGCGCTGCTGTTTCTCGCCATTGACGGTAAATCTGTAGTCAGTCTGCTCACCGGCGGGAAATACGTAGAACAGACCTGGATTCTTTTCCTTCTGCTCATGCAGATTACCCTTGGCAGCCATGTCATCGCGATCCAACTCCTCGTCAATGTTTTGAAAAAGACCAAAGTTCTGAGCCTTTCCGGCCTTGCTTCACTTCTGGTAATGATCGCATTTCTGCTGAGTTCGGTTGCAGGAGGGTACCCAACCTTAGTGTTGTTTGGCTCATTGGTTTACAGCGTCATAATGAACACCCTCGCAGTCCTGCTTCTATTAAGAAACCAAATCGCATATCGATTTCCTATTGGTGAAGCATTGAAGCTATTTTCAATCGCAGCAGGTCTAGCTTTGTGTTTCGGTGGAATTTCTTTACTGCAAGAGGAAACAAGATACGTCCTGCCGTCTATGTTTATAGCTCTTGGTGCATGTGCCTTGCTGCTAATTGTCGCCTACAAAACCCGATACATAGACAAATCCGAAATCGGCATGATAAGAAACATCATACGTCACTAAGGACACGCTGAACAAATCGGCACTTGATTGAAGATGGGCGAATCTGACGGCATCCATTCGACATTAACGCCTCGGCGAGCAAGAAGGGCCATCTCTGCTGCCGTTTTCGGCCGGTTTTCGCCCTGTTTCTCGGCGAATTTCCTCATTTCTCCCATCTCAGGACGCACCTTGGGCATTGAGCGCGAGCAATCGCCGCTTGGCGATCAACAGATTGGCCAGGCCGAAGAGCGTGAAGAGTTGTGCCGTGTTCTTGGCCAGCCCCTTGTAGCGTACCTTCTTCATGCCGAAGATGTTCTTCACGATGTGAAACGGATGCTCGACCTTCGCTCGGATGCTGGCCTTGATTTGCTCAAGCCGCTCTTGGAGACGACCGATAGCCGTGTCCGGCAATGCGTTGCGCTTGCCCGGACGCATTGCCACTTCCCACGTGACTTCGGTGCCTTGGTTCTCTTCCCGCTTTTCGACACCTTGATAGCCCGCATCGCCAAAGGCAACCTGCTCGTCGCCGTGCAGCAGGGCATGCGCCTCGGTCACGTCAGCCGTGTTGGCAGGCGTTGTGACCAACGTATGCACGATCCCGCTTTCCATGTCGGCGCCAATGTGCGCCTTCATGCCGAGTTGCCATTGGTTGCCCTTCTTGGTCTGGTGCATCTCGGGGTTGCGCTCTCCCCTCTGGTTCTTGGTCGAAGACGGGGCCGCGATGATCGTCGCATCAGCCACGGTACCTTCCCTGAGCAGCAAGCCTTTCTCAGCCAGATGGGCATTGATCTCAGCGAAGATGCGCTCGGTCAGGTTGTGCTTCTCCAGGAGTCGCCGGAACTTGAGCAGGGTGGTCGCGTCCAGCGCCGCTTCGCGGTTGAGGTCGATGCCGATGAATTTGCGTATCGCCTGACTGTCGTAGATGGCGTCTTCAGTTCCCTCGTCGGACAGGCCGAAACAGTGCTGGACTACATACATGCGCAGCATGCGTTCCACACCGATCGGCGGGCGACCCCGGCCTTCGCCCTTGGGATAGCACGGAACAATCGTGGCAATGAGCGCCGACCACGGCGTAATCGCTTCGATCTCACCGAGAAGTCGGTCCCGCCGCGTCACCTTCTTCTTCGCCGCATATTCCAGATCAGAAAAGCTCGCTTGCATCGTCAAGCGCCTATCAACTGTCAGTGTGCCGATTCTCGCATGTCATGGATGAGTCCGATCCATCAAACTGCGAATAAATCAGCGCGTCCCTAACATGGCTCCAAAGCTCAATTTTCAATTATTGAGAAGCCCACGCTTTATCGAATACAACCCGACCCCCAACAAAACCACATTGATATGCGGTGTGGGGCGTAGCGGAACGACCTGGGTTGGCAATGTCGTCGGAGCAATGACAAAAAGCAGAGTAATATTTGAGCCTTTTATTTTCGACAATAATGGACAGTTACTATTTGCCCGCGGGCGCAACGGACACTTCTCTACCAGAGTAGAGATGCCAATCTATTTTCGCAATATCACAGAAAACGAAAATATCCGCTCAGATATAGAAAACATACTCTTCGGACCTATCAATGGCGGCTGGATAAATCAAGACTTAAATCCAGGAATCTATTATCGACGCCTGATAAAAGAAATTAGAGCAAACCTTATACTTTCCTCAATCCTACAATCCTGGCCGGATCTACGAGCGATATTCGTGCTGCGATCACCCCATGCAGTTGTAGATTCAATGTTAAGAAAAATCCAAAGCGACTGGCGATTCGCATGGGATCTCAACTCATTATTAGACAACGAAAACCTGATCGCCGACCATTTAGCCCCCTACTTAAGTGAGATAAAGAAGCCAAGAAAGTTGGCTGGACAGTTAGCTTTACGTTGGTGCGTCGAAACTCATGTTGCGATGAAGACGCTGCGACAGCAGCCAAATGCTCTCTTTGTTCGTTATGAAAACCTGCGACAGATATCAGAGTGGGAGCGCATCGGTCGGTTTCTAGAAGATCGAGGATGGCGCACTACCCCGCACACCGAAATGCTATCTCGACCGTCACGGACAGCCTCAGATAACCTTACCAAGCCTCCCTCCAAGCGATATTCAGCCCTCGATATCGACGACATCAAGGTTATCGACGAATTGGCTTCCGTGTTTTCACTCGACGGCTTGATCTACAACTTTTCTACAGAGTAGATAGATGCAAACACCGGCCGACTTTAGTTCCGAAAAATATCTCGTCGTTGCCCAAAAGGGGTTGGCTTTCGCCCATGTCTTGAGGGCGATATAAAGCGAGGCTGAACAGAAAGTTACCAATGGTGGCACGTTGCATCGTTATCACCGACTTCGCCCGCGCTCAACCTGGCTATCTCGATTTCGCCTACCGCATCAAGGCGCTGACCAAGCGGTATCGGGTCACCGTCATCAGCGATCATGAACTGACGGTACCGGAAATGCGGATCGAAGCCGTCGAGCATGTCGTCCTGCCGTGCAGCGAGTCGACATCGGGCTGGTTGAAATACCTGTGGCTTGCTTCCCGTTACATCCGCGCGGCGCGGCCCGACGTCGTCGTGCTGCTGCACACAATGACGGCACCGCTCGTGTATCTGCTCAAAGGCATTCCACATGCGCTCTACTGGAACGAACACGCGCTGCGGGTCAAGGGATTCGGCGAGACGAGCGTTCTCAGAAAGTGGTATCGGGAATGGAAGTATCAGACGCTCTTCATCAACGCCGCCCGAAAGGCGGACTTGGTCATGCCGATTGGCGAGGCTCATTACGAAGACTTGCTGCAACATGGCTGCGCTCCGGAAAGAGTTCGGCTGATCCACATGGGGGTCGATGACAAGTTCGTCGGTGCTGCACTCAAGGCCGAACCACGCGACGAATCGCAACCGCTCGAGCTGATATATACGGGCACCGTCGAGAAAGCCCGCGGCCGAGATGTCATGCTCGAAGGTGTCTCGAAAGCGATCCATTGCGGCATCGATGTTCGCCTGACGATGGTCGGCGCAAGTGCTGGAGAAGCCGAGTATTGCAAGCACTATGCCGCGCAGCTTGGGATCGGGTCGGCAATCCGTATCGTCGGCCGGGTGACGGGCAACGAGATCCCAGGCTACCTCGCGAAGGCCGACGTTGGCATCTGCATTTGGGAAGACAGACCTTGGTGGCGATTCAATCCGCCTACCAAGCTCTTTGAATACCTTGTCGCCGGGCTTCCCGTGCTTGCCAGCAATATTCGGACACATTCACTGTATGTCAGGGACGGAGAGAACGGAATGCTGTTCGAGTACGACGCCGAGAGCCTCGCCAGCCAGATTCGGCGCCTGTGGCATCAGCGTGACCGCCTGGAACACATGAAGGAAGCAGCCGCCCGCAGCGGTGAACCGTATCTCTGGAAGAAGGTGGAACCGCAATTCCTCGCTGCCATCGAGGCGATCGAATGAGCAAGGCTATTCAATTGGGCTCGCTCTTCCTGCTGTCGATTGCCTTTGGCCTGATTGCGGCCAGTGGCAGTGTCACCATGTCTGTTCTGGCCGCCGGCCTGTTCGGCGGTCTGTTTTTCTTCGCCTACCCCGCAGCTGGCGTCACCATCATTCTGCTGCTAGGGCTTTTGTCCGGCGTCACCATCTCCTTGTTGGGCCCCAGCAGTAATCAGCTCGCCTGGGGTATCACGCTGCTCGGACTCCTGCTGTTTGCCCGAAGCCTGTTTTCTTTGGCCGTGCGGCCAAAGGAGGTGCCCGGCTTCGTTTGGCTTGCCATTGCGTTCATGGCTTATTGTCTGGTTGCCACGGCGATTCGGTTTCACTCCACCGGAGAGTTGATCGCGGGCACCAAGCGCTATTTTCAGATGTACGGCCTCATGCTGGCGATTGCCGTCTTGCCCTTTTCTCGTGGCCAAGTGAATGGATGGTTGCGCCTGATGCTGGGCCTCGCGCTTCTGCAGCTCCCCTTTGCAATCTACGAGCGTTTCGTACTTGCGGGCCGGCGCGGGCATGGTGCGGAGGCCACCGACGTGGTTGCCGGAACGCTTGGCGCAAACATTTCCGGTGGGAGCGCAAACGCGGAAATGGCGGCATTCGTGATCATGGCCAGCCTGTATTTGTTGGCACGCCAACAAGCGGGTTTGCTGAGCCGAACCACTGCCGTGGCACTGGGGTTGATTTGTCTCGTTCCATTGGCTTTGGGCGAAACAAAGTTCGTCCTCGTGCTGCTCCCCATCGGCTGGATGATCGTCATGTGGGCAAAGGCGTTGAAACGGCCTTTGGGTTTTTCGCTTCAGCTCATCGCCATCTCGGCGCTTCTTGTCTTACTCGGCAGCCTCTACGTCGGACTCAACCGGGGAAGCGCCGCCGAGGTATTGGATCTGACCCTGCGCTACAACGTGGGGAGCATGGGCTATGGACTCTATCGCCTCAATCGGACCTCGGCCATTACCTTCTGGTGGGATCAAAACGGCTGGAGAGACATCATCGGCACGCTGATCGGCCATGGCCTCGGCAGTTCGTATTCAAACGTAATCAATATCGTCCCCGGCCACAAAGGCGAGGAGTTCTTCGGCTTTGGAATCGACCTGACAGGCGCGAGCATGCTGTTGTGGGAAACCGGCTTGATCGGCCTGTTGCTCTTCCATGGCATTCTCTTATCCGCCTGGCGTTCCGCCCAGGCGCTTCACCGATCCTCTCCAGACTCGGTCACGCGAGCCGACGCCCTGGCGATCCAGGCCTGCATCGCGTTTTTCGCATTGTTTGTCTGGTATGACAACGCGATCATCAACTTCCTGCCGTTCGAATGCATCTTTGCCGCAGTGCTGGGCTACCTGGGTTACCTCTGCCGCAACGAACAGGAAGGGAACCGTACTTTGCCGCACAAGATCGCCAAATGAATTGCTTCGGCCCATCCAAGCGGATCTTTTATTTCGTCGCGGATGCGTTCCCTGCATGGCGCGTCGATCTCGCTGAACTTTTTGCAGCGGAACTGCGCAAACTCGGACTCGAAACGACCTGGAGCATGCGGCGCGACGACTCCGGCATATTCCAGCATTTGCGGAACGATGGCCAAGAGGTCTTCCTGCCTTTCGGCATCCGCCAGGGCTCTTCCGTTGCTCCCGTGGCTCGCCGCATCGGCGAGTTTTTCAGCGAATTGCTGATCCTGATGTTTCTCCTGTTCGGCAGGCGTTACGACGCCATCCAGGTTCGGGATGACCGATACACCGCGGCGTTCTTCGCGCTCTTGGCAGCCCGGGTTCGTAAGGCCAAATTCACCTATTGGCTGTCCTTTCCGTTTCCCGAAAACGACCTGCTGAAGGCGCAGGATGCAAGGGGTATCAAGAAGCTCTTCCTCACGCTTCGCGGCCGCATCACCCGCTGGTGGCTGTATGGCGTCGTGCTCCGTTTCGCAGATCATGTATTCGTTCAAAGCGAGCGGATGAAACAGGATGTTGCGGCTTATGGAATACCGTCTGAGAAGATGACTCCGGTTCCGATGGGCATTCCCCGCCGGCTTGCCGATAGGGCGAAGACACCGAGGCCGCCCGTCGAGCCGGGCAAAGTGGTTTACCTTGGGACGCTCGCGCGAAGCCGCCGACTGGAGACGTTGATCGAGGCTTTCGCAATCGTCGTGAAGAAATCTCCAAACGCCACACTCCATCTGGTGGGGCGTGGAGATGTGCCCGAAGATCGCCTCTTCCTCGAGCAGGCCTGCCGACGAATGGCTGTTGAAGACAAGGTGGTTTTCCACGGCTTTGTTCCCCTCGAAGAGGCATGGAACATCGCCGCAAGCGCAGCGGTTTGCTTATCCCCCATCTTCCCGACAGCGGTATTTGACGTAGGCTCCCCTACGAAACTCATCGAGTACATGGCCCTTGGGCGACCGGTCGTCGCCAATGCCCATCCGGAGCAAGCGGAGATACTGCGCGCCAGCGGTGCTGGACTATGCGTTCCCTGGGGCGCCGAAAACTTCGCCGATGCCATCGGATACTTGCTGCAACACCCAGACGAAGCCGAGATCATGGGTTCGAAAGGATCCGCCTGGGTGACCGAACATCGCCGGTACGACCACATTGCCCGGAATGTTTTTCGCGTTTATTCCGAGCTATTTGCAAACGATGCCAAGGACTAGCGGAATGCGGCCGCCCACGCGGCGGGGAAGGGCCTCGCCACACACTCCCCTTGCGCTGTTGCTTTCGGTGCTGAACCTGTTCGGCTGCGGACAGCCGGGCGCCGCATCGTCGAATCACACCGCGTCTCCCGATACGTGCGAGCAACGGATAACAGCACAACCCAGCACCGAGAATGCGCTGCTGGTCAGATCGTCGATGGCCCCACTCCGCAGCCTTTCTCCCGAGTTCTTCGGGTTCAACCTCGAATGGGTCGATTTTCAGCAGTCCCTCTGGGACGGCGCACGCCAGCAGGTCCTCGAGAGCGCCATCGATTGGCTGCGTGTCTTCGATGGCGCTGTTTATCGATACCCGGGCGGTACCAGCTCCAATAGCTTCAGTTGGCGCGATGGGCTTGGCAACCTCGCCAGCAGGCCTATAAGGAAAAGAGTCGATTGGCTCGGCCCTATCCGCAACGAGTTCGGTATCGACGAATACCTCGATTTCGTGCAACGGGTCAAGGGAAGGGCCTGGATCGTCCTCAACCTCGTTGGTACCGCAGATTCCGAGCAAAGCCAACAACAAGTGGCCGAGGAAGCCGCTGCGTTCGCCTCTTACGCCGACTCAAGAGCCGGATCGGGCGCACCTCCAATATTCCGCTGGGAACTGGGCAACGAGTTGGATCGCGGCGGGTCGAAGTGGTCTCCGCACAAGTATTCGACACGAGCGGGTGCCGTTGCGTCTGCCGTTGCGGAAAAGTCGCCGACAGCAAAATTCGTTGCCATGCTCCAGGACTGGCCGGCTCAGGAGAAGCAGTACAGTGTCAGTGCCTATAACCACACCGTGATGGGCAGCCTACAAGGAATCACCGAATACGCTCATCATCTCTATTACGAAGAACTGTCTTGGGATACGGCCGAGCGTCGTATCCGACTTGTATGCGAGAGCACGCGGATCGCCGAATCAGTGGGCGTGGCCCGTCCACAGTTCTGGATCACCGAACATGCCCGTGGTTTGCCCGGGACCCGCGGCGCGGAATGGAAACGCAATTGGCCCAAAACCGCCAACCTCGAAGCAGCCCTCATCGTTGCCGAGGCCTACATCATTGCCACTCAAGTACCCCAGATCAACGGCCTCTTCCTCCACTCGCTCGGAACGACGCGCGGCCCGTGGCCGTTGTTCAACGCGGGTCCAAACGGCACCGTTCATCCGAGCGCGGTTTACTGGGGAATCAGAATCCTCCGTGAAAGCATGCTCCCGTTCGCGTTGGAAACGGCCGTCCAGAGCCGCAAGGAGGCGGCAACCATCGGTGGTTTCAATGTCCGGGGGGCAATTTTGACCGACGGAACGCGCTCCAGATTCACAGTCTGGGCGGTCAACAGACTTGGCGAGCGATCGCCACTCCGACTTCACCTGCCAGAACTCGCTGGAAATACGGCACGAGGTGACATCACGTTCATCACTGGCTCCGACGTGGAATCAAGCAACTATCAGTCTCCGAACGGCGTCTTGGCCCAGTCTGCCACGGTGGTTTTGTCGTTCGACTCAAGGGGCGACGCACAATTTGAACTTGCGCCTTATTCCGTATCAGCCTTGGAAATCAAGTTGCAGTGAGAATACTGTTTCTTCCGAATTGGCGGGTGGCGAAACTCGACGCAGACACGAACGAGTTGCAGGCGCCGGACAAACAGATACCTGGAACAGTATACTGGTTTTTTCGCCATTTCCCCGCATCTTGCGACGTCGATATCATTGATATTGGCGCGCCCAGATTCATCACGTGGATCGAAAAGAAACTCAACTTCTACATCTGGCAAGGATTGCTGGCGTTCCTGGCAATGCACAGATACGACATCGTCATTTCCCACGGCGCACAAAGCGGTCTGCTTCTTTCTTTGTTAAGAACCCTTACCTTAAGAAGGCGTCCCTCGCACCTCATTTTTGATATTGGTGGAATGAACGGGGGGCGAAATAAACGTATTGAAAATCTACTAATCAGCTTTGCATTACAGAGCAATCCTTACATCATCGTTCATTCACGGATCATCCTCGAGAATTATCGCCGGACATACAAAAACCTCCTATCAAGGACTTGGTATATCCCTTTTGGCGTTGATGTTGATGATTTTTCTGCCGGCCGGATGGATGAAGAAGGCGGACAGTATGTCCTATCGTTTGGCGCATCGAAGCGCGACTACCCTACCCTGTTAGAGGCTTGGCAATACCTCGATACCGACGTACGTCTGAGAATAATTGGCCGCAAAGGTGATCCGACTCACAGCAATGTTGAATATATAGAGCGCATCTCGATTGGAGAACTTCGACGTCAGATCATCAATTCACTTTTTGTCGTAATTCCGCTCCCTGTATTCAATTATTCCTACGGGCAGATGAGCTTCCTCCAATCGATGAGCCTTGGGAAAGCTGTCGTTGTAACCGAAACACCTAGTTCCGTTGACTACATCAAGCATGGTCATGGAGCTGTTCTCGTTCGGCCTTACGATGTTGAGAACATGCGCGATACCCTCGCGAGACTACTTGATGACAGGGAGCTACTCGCCGAGTTGAGTGCGAAAGCTCGACCTTATGTTGTCGAGAATTTTTCAGAGCGGAAAATGGCAGCCGCGGTTTTTGAAGTAATCCAAACAATACTAGCATCGACCCCGAATCGCTCCGACTAAGGGCCGTGTTTGTTCAAAGTGAAGATTCTCTTCGCTAATAAATTTTTCTTCCGCAACGGCGGTTCGGAAGTCGTGATGTTCCAGGAGCGGGAGTTCCTGCAAAGCGCCGGCCATGCGGTCATCGACTTCTCGATGCAGGACGGGCGCAACTTCGCGAGTCCCTATGCGGATTTTTTCGTCGGCAGGCAGGATTACCGGGGGGGTGGCAGACTCGGAAAGTTGAAATCCGCGCTGGCCTTCGTGCATTCGCCGGAGGCGGTACGCAAGATCGGCGCGCTGATCGATGCGACCCGGCCCGATCTCGTCCATTGCCATAACATCTACCACCAGCTCACGCCCTCGATCATCGGCGCGGCCAAGGCGCGCGGCGTGCCGGTGGCTTTGACGCTGCACGACTTCAAGCCTGTCTGTCCCACTTACACGCGGCTGCGAAATGGCCGGCCTTGTTCGGAATGCCTGGGCGGTGATTTCCGCAACGTGCTGCGGAACCGCTGCGCAGAGGGGTCGCTGGCGAAAAGCGCGCTGCTGTATGCGGAGGCCGTCGTCCAGCGGCGGCTGGGCAATTACGAGAAGGTGGATCTCTTCATCGCGCCGAGCCGCTTCCTCGCGGAATCGGTCGCCCACCGCTTTCCTGCCGGGCGCATCGCGGTCCTTTACAACGGCGTCGAGGTGCCCCAGTCCGATGGTGCCGACGAAGGCTACATTTTGTATCTCGGCCGGCTTTCGCAAGAAAAGGGCATCGAGACGCTGCTCAAGGCCCACGCCCAGGCCGGCGCCCCCTGGCCCTTGAAGATCGCCGGCACGGGGCCGCTCTACGAAACCCTCGTCCGGGGCTTCCCTTCGGCGGAGTTCCTCGGCCACCTGACGGGCGACGACTTGCGGCAGACCCTGGGCCGCGCCGCCATCGTGGCGGTGCCATCGGAATGGTACGAAAACTGCCCCATGTCGGTGCTCGAGGCGATGGCCCAGGGCAAGCCCGTGGTGGCCAGCCGGATCGGCGGCATCCCCGAACTCGTCGCGGATGGCGAAACCGGGCTGTTGTTCGGGCCAGGCAATGTCGCCGAGCTGATCGGCTGCCTGACGCAGTTGATGAGCGACCCGGCACTCAGGCGGCGCATGGGGAACGCCGCGCGAAAGCGCGTGGAGGAAAACTTCTCATTGGCACGGCATAATGCCGGGCTCATGGGCCTTTACGAGAGGCTGCTTGCCAAGGCATCCGATAACCGAGCGACAACACCAACATGAACGGTAACGTCCCCGTCCCCACAGACGTCTCGATCATCACCACCTACCGCTGCCAGATGCGCTGCAAGATGTGCGACATCTGGGAAAACCCGACCGACAAGCTGCGCGAGATCACGGCGAAGGATCTGGAGGTCCTGCCTTCGTTCAAGTTCGTGAACATCACGGGCGGCGAGCCCTTCGTCCGGCGCGATCTCGACGAGATCGTCGAGGTCATGTTCAGGAAGTCGCCGCGCATCGTCATTTCCACATCCGGCTGGCACACGGAGCGCATCTTCCGGCTGGCGGAGAAGTTCCCGAACATCGGCATCCGCGTGAGCATCGAGGGCCTGGCGGAAAAGAACGACGACCTGCGCGGCCGCGAGGGCAGCTTCGACCGGGGCCTGCGCGTGCTGCTGACGCTCAAGGAGATGGGCATCAAGGACATCGGCTACGGCTGCACGGTGTCGAACCACAATTCCGAGGACATGCTCTGGCTCTACAAGCTTTCGCGCGAGCTGGGCATGGAGTTCGCCACCGCGGCCTTCCACAATTCGTACTACTTCCACAAGGACGACAACGAGATCACCAACAAGGACGAGGTGATCGGCAACTTCCACAAGCTGATCGAATTGCTGCTCAAGGAAAACTCGCCGAAGAGCTGGTTCCGGGCCTTCTTCAACCTCGGGCTCATCAATTACATCCGCGGCAGGCCGCGCATGCTGCCTTGCGAGGCCGGCTCTGCCAACTTCTTCATCGACCCGTACGGGGAGGTCTATCCGTGCAACGGCCTCGAGGAACGGTACTGGATGGAGTCGATGGGCAACATCCGCGAGGCGGCCAGCTTCGAGGATCTTTGGGTAGGTCCGCAGGCGCAAAAGGTGCGTGAGCTCGTGCGCACCTGCCCGAAGAACTGCTGGATGGTCGGCACCGCGGCGCCGGTAATGAAAAAGTACATCCGCCACCCCTTGAAATGGGTGGCGAAGAACAAGCTGAAATCGCTGCTCGGGAAACCGGTCTGCATCGATGACGTGCCGCATTTCGACGTCGGACAGGATCCGCGGCAGGGCGATCTCCGTCCGTCGATGGCGCCTCCGAAATCGGCCGCTCCCAGAGAGGTCGTGGTTCTTTCCGAACGAGAACTGGCGGAAATGCTCAGGGCGGATTGAGCACCGATGACGTCCTGTACCGGATCAATGGCGGGAACCGCTTTGCCTTTTTCCGGCATTGGAACCCCCTCGGTATGGTATGCTTCCGTCACATTCCGGATGTGTAGTAATGCCCGCATCGCGTCATTGAGTCGCACCAGGGACGGCCCCTTGAAGAAGTGATTAGAATTCTTGCGTTTCTGTCTTCGAAACGAACTCGGAGGGAAAACGCTGAA
This sequence comes from uncultured Rhodocyclaceae bacterium, assembly GCA_964530115.1. Taxonomy (GTDB): domain Bacteria; phylum Pseudomonadota; class Gammaproteobacteria; order Burkholderiales; family Rhodocyclaceae; genus Fen-999. Next base: position 36,317 of record CAZGYD010000172.1, read on the forward strand.
GCAGCAGGTTTCGCCTGATATTCGAGGTCATTTTGGATTCCCTCAATTTCGCTGACAGTCGCTCCCCGGCGACGGTCGGGGATACTTCAGAAAAAGAAGAATTCCTACGGTTGCCCCAGAAGGGGACCCCATTGCGAGTCACCATGCTCGGGCTGAGAGGGTTTCCGCACGTCCAGGGCGGCATCGAAAAACATGCCGAACATCTCTGTCCCCTGCTCAAGGACTTGGGCATCGACATGAACGTCATTGTCCGCAGTCGATGGATGCCCGAGGAGGTGGGGGATGGCTGGCGGGGCGTTCGATTCCGTCGGCTCTGGTCTCCCAAAGGCAAAGGCGTGGAGGCGCTGATTCACACCTTCCTCGGCGTTCTCCATGCGGGCTTCCTCGATCGTCCCGACATTCTGCACATACACGCCGTCGGCCCGGCCTTGATGACGCCGCTGGCCCGGCTGCTTGGCCTGCGTGTCGTCGTCACCCATCACGGGGCCGATTACAACAGGAAGAAATGGGGCCGCTTCGCCCGCTGGGTCTTGCGTACCGGCGAGCGACTCGGTATGAAGTTCGCCAACGGCCGGATCGTCCTGTCGGAAGAAGCCCGCCAAATGGTCGCCGAAAAATACGGCCGGCATTCCCATTTGATTCCCAATGGCGTCGATCTTCCCGACATTCCTTCGAGCACCGGGGCCCTGGATAGATTCGGGCTGGATCGGGATCGTTATGTGCTTTTGGTGAGCCGGCTGGTGCCGGAAAAGCGCCATCTCGACTTGATCGCGGCTTTCGAGAAAGCGAAACTGGACGGCTGGAAGCTGGTTCTCGTCGGATCTTCCGACCATCCCGACGATTACACCCGCAAGCTGGACTCGGTGGTGCAATCGACCCACAACGTCATAGCTACCGGTTTCCAGTCCGGCCTCGCTTTGCAAGAACTATTCGCGCACGCGGGAATATTCGTGTTGCCGTCCTGTCACGAGGGTTTGTCGATCGCTTTGCTCGAGGCCTTGAGCTACGGCTTGCCCGTCATCGCCAGCGACATACCGGCCAACCTGCAATTCGGCCTCGACCCCGAGCACTACTATCCCGTCGGCAACGTGGATGAACTCGCCGGTCGCCTGAGAACTTTCGCTTCCCAGCCATTCAGCGAGGAAAAGCGGGAGCGCACGCGGCAATGGCTGGTGGAAAAACATGACTGGCGGGACATCGCCAGGCAGACGGCAGAAGCGTATCAAGCCGCCCTTCGCTGATCCGTTGGCGCATTACCACGGCTGAGTTTCGCGCGACCTCTCCCATGACCTCTGCTACGCCCTCTTCCCTCATCGCCGCGAACGAAGCGGATATCGCGGCGCTGAAGGCCGCCGCTGCGGATCTGCCCTCGTGGGACTTGAACCCTCGCCAGCTGTGCGATCTGGAGTTGTTGCTGAACGGCGCTTTCTCGCCGCTCGCGGGTTACCTGGGCCGCGCGGATTACGAAGGCGTTCTTCGGGAGATGCGGCTTGCGGACGGCACGGTCTGGCCGCTGCCGGTGGTGCTGGACGTGACGGAAGCCTTCGCGGCAATGGTAGCGCCGGGCCGGCCGGTGGCACTGCGCGATGCCGAGGGCGTGCTGCTCGCGGTTCTGGAGGTTTCGGACGTCTGGCGGCCGGATCTGGCGGCCGAGGCGCGGATCACGCTGGGCACGGCGGAGGAACGTCATCCTGGCGCATACGACTTGCTGCGCAACCGCAATCCGGTGTATCTCGGCGGCCGACTGCGCGGGGTGGCGCTGCCGACGCATTATGATTTTCCGTTGCTGCGCCAGACTCCCGCCGAAGTCCGCGCGTCGATGACGCGGCTCGGCTGGCGGCGGGTGGCGGCCTTTCTGACCCGCAATCCGCTGCACCGCCTACAGTACGAGACGACGACGCGCGGCGCGCGGATGGCGGATGCGAACCTGCTGGTGCTGCCCATCGTCGGGCCGACGCAGCCCGACGACATCGATTTGTATACAAGGCTGCGCTGCTGGGAGGCCGGGCTGCGGCGTTTTCCCGAGGATCACGTGGTGTTGGCGGCGCTGCCGCTGGCGATGCGTCTGGCCGGCCCGCGGGAAGCGCTGTTGCAGGCGATCGTGGCTCGCAATTACGGCTGCACGCACGTGATCGTCGGGCCGCATCAGGGCGGCGCGGTGCGCGATGAGGCGGGCACGCCGTTCTACTCGCCGGAGGCGGCGCGGCAGCTGCTGGAGAGGTTCACCGCCGAAATCGGCATCGAGGTGGTGGCGGTGCCGCCGCTCGTCTATTCGGAGGACCGCGCGCAGTTCATCGAAGCCCGCGAGGCGCGGGCGGGCGAGCGGGTTGCGGCGCTGACGGGGCCGGAGGCGCGCCGGCGCATGCGCGCGGGCATCGCCCTGCCCGAGTGGTATTCCTTCCCCGAGGTGATCGCGCAGGTGATGCGCAATTATCCGCCGCGCAGCCGGCAGGGCTTCACGGTGTTCTTCACCGGCCTGTCGGGCGCCGGCAAGTCGACGCTGGCCCATGCGCTGATCGCGCGGTTGCGCGAAATCGGCGGGCGAGCGGTCACGCTGCTCGACGGCGACATCGTGCGCAAGTATCTGTCTTCGGAGCTGGGCTTCTCGCGCGAGCACCGCGACCTCAACCTCCGGCGCATCGGCTTCGTCGCCGCGGAAATCACCAAGCATGGCGGCATCGCCATCTGTGCGCCGATCGCGCCCTACGCGGCGACGCGGCGGCAGGTGCGCGAGATGGTCTCCGCCCACGGCGGCTTCTTCGAGGTCTATGTGGCCACGCCGATCGAGGAGTGCGAGCGGCGCGACCGCAAGGGCCTCTACGCACGGGCTCGTGCCGGCATCATCAAGGAGTTCACGGGCGTTTCCGATCCCTACGAGGTGCCGGAACATGCCGAGATCGTCATCGACACGCGCGAGTATTCGCCGCTCGAAGCGGCGCAGCTGATCGTCACGCGGCTGGAGAACGAAGGCTACATCGCGTGAGCCGCTACGACATCTTCAACGGCGACGCGGACGGGATCTGCGCGCTGCACCAGCTGCGGCTGGCGGCGCCGGCGGAAGCCGTGCCGGTCACCGGGGTGAAGCGCGAGATCCGGCTGCTGGAGCGGGTTTCCGCCCAGGCCGGCGATGAGCTGACGGTGCTCGACATTTCGCTGGAGGCGAACCGCGCGGCGCTTGCGCGCGCGCTCGAGGCCGGGGCGCGGGTGCGCTGGTTCGATCATCACTACGCCGGCGAGCTGCCGGCCCACGCGGGGCTTGAGGCGCACATCGATACGTCGCCGGAAGTCTGCACGAGCCTGATCGTCGATCGGCTGCTCGGCGGGCGGTACCGTCCCTGGGCGGTCGTGGCGGCCTTTGGCGACGGGCTGGCGGCAGTGGGCGAACGGCTGGCCGCGGCAGCGGGGTTCAGTGAGAACGAGGCGCGGCTCTTGGCGCGGCTCGGCGAGTGCCTGAACTACAACGCCTATGGCGAGTCGGTGGCGGATCTGTGGTTCGCGCCGGAGGCGCTCTACCGCGCGGTGCATGCCCATGCCGATCCGCTCGCCTTCGCGCGCGAGTCGGCCGAGTTCGCGCGGCTCGACGCGGGCTTCGCCGAGGACATGGCCCGGGCGGAAGCGCTGGCGGCGGAGGCCGTCGGCCCCGGTGCGGCGGTCGTCCGGCTGCCCGATGCGCCGTGGGCGCGGCGGGTGATCGGGGTCTTCGCGCACCGGCTGGCGCAGGCGCATCCGCAGCGCGCGCATGCGCTGCTGGCCGCGCGCGCGGACGGCGGCTACGTGGTGAGCGTGCGCGCGCCTGCGGCGCGGCCGGCCGGAGCGGATGCGCTGTGCAGGCAGTTCGAGACCGGCGGCGGCCGCGCCGGCGCGGCGGGGATCAACCGGCTGCCCGAGACTGAGGTTGCCCGCTTCGTCGATGCCTTCCGGCTGGCGTATTACGACGGCTGAGTTTCGTTCGAGGTCCTAGGTTCTAGCTTCTAGGTCCTAGCTTCTAGGTCCTAGGTTCGAGGTCCTAGGTCCTAGGTCCTAGATCCTTGGTTCGAGTCCCAAAGGGCAAAAGGCGAGCCCCCGCACACGGCGGCTCGAGGTGGGAAGATGGCCTGTCACCAATGCCAAGGCAGCCAAGGCTTTCTCGTCGATAATCGCGCGAATTCCATTAGCGACGACGAGCTGGAAACAATCATGACGAACGCGGTCATCGGCCTGGGCTACGTGGGTCTTCCCCTGGTCATCGAATTCGGCAAGCTGGAGCGGACGATCGGCTTCGACATCGCCGCCGACAAGGTCGCCTCCTGCCAGCGGGGCGTGGACCCTTCACGGGAGCTGCCCGACGAGGAAATGCAGGCGGCCCG